>NZ_JBMOGQ010000027.1:0-22476 GCF_049318325.1 Flavobacterium sp.
TTCCATCAACATTATCATCCTCAACTAAAAGTGCATTTACATTGTGCTCTAGCAGATAGGGAATTCCCCCAACATTTGTTGACACTACCGGCAATCCCAAAGCCATTGCTTCAATTACACTTATAGGAGTATTATCAAAATGAGTCGTATTTATAAATACATTATAATCTTTTGATAACTCAATCCATTCTTGTTTTGATAATTTACCGGTAAAAATAACTTCAACATTATTATTTTCAGCAAATTGTAAAGTCTTTGTATAACTATCATCTTTTTTAGGACCCACCATACAAATTTTGGCATCGGCATAAATAGCCTTAATTTTAATGAACACTTTCACGGCCATCAATGGATTATAAATTTTGGAAAACGATCTTACCCAGAGTATTTTGGGTGTTAGGAATTCATTTGGAAATGAAGTATACTTTTTAATTTCAATAGTATTTGGGATATACCTCAAATTTACGTATCCTTCATTTTTAAAGCTTCAAATAAATAATAAGATGGTGCTATATTTATATAAGCATTTTTAAAAATTAAATTTGAAAAAAATTTACTTCGTACAATTCTACTTGGCAAATTACCACCATGAAGTTTTGGTATGTATTTTAATTTCAGAATTCTACATAGTTGTGAAATAATAAAAGCATACCAAAAATTCTTAGTACTATAGGTATCAATTAAAACATAATCAGCTTTTTTAGCATATTTGAATGTCTTAATTATCATCTCAAACATTCGCCATACTTTACTTTTTTTGGACGAAGCATAGTAAATATGAAAACCTGCTCCTTCTAGAAACGTTCCTAATGTTTCTATGGAAGTAGAAGTGTAGCCATGATCGGATAATTTATTCCCTATGTAAAGTAGGTTCTTCATCCATATATACTTTTAATAGCGATAGCGAATATACAAAAGCTGGAGCTGCTATTCGCATTGCAGCATGATTAATTGTTAATAGCCAAAATAGAATAAAGCAAAACATATATACATGTTGTTGATTATTAAGGAATAAAAAAATTGGTGTAAATAACACTATTAATAATGCTAAAATTCCTATTGCTCCGTGTTCTGACAATGTTCTTGAAATTTCACTATGCGAAGCTATAATATCTCCGCCTGATTTTTCTTCTCTTATTTCTAGTGCTTTTCCAACACCAACACCAAAAACGGGATGATCAAGAAAATCATCCATTTCACTATTCCAAATATCTTCTCTTCCTGACAAATTACTTTCTTTAACTCTACCTGCTGCATCTTTATTTGCATATCGCTTATCAATTAAACCACCTGTTTGATTTGATGTATATCCCCAAGTCATAAAAAAAGCTATCGACATAAATATCAATATACGAGAAAGATTAAATCTTCCATAACTTTTTGTTTTCAGAAATAAATAAGCCAATAAAATTATAATCATAATAAATCCAGTCAACATACCGCCTCTTGAGAATGTAACCAACCCCCTATAGGTGATATTGAATAGAATTATCAAATTAATAATAAACATTAACTTCGATTTAGATTCCAAAAGTAATCTTGAGAAGAACACAAACATTCCCATGCCTAAAAGGGTGGCAACCTGATTAGGTCCAAATCCGCCCGATGTTGCAGCATTCGAACCGGTTCCTACTAATACTTCTCTCAAATCGGGAGTGTATAAAATTAAATACATCGTAGTTGAAATTACAGGTAATGCAGCAGCTAATAATATTCCGTTAAGTTGTGAAAGTGAAATTTTCCGATTGTAACAATATAGTGATGCAATGCCTAGACATGCCGGTCCGGAAATATTGAAAGCTATTGCCTTTCTTAAATCAGTTTGCATATTTAGTGTTTCTGTGGCTATAATTACCCCTGGTAATAATAATATGAGATAAATCCAATAAGGCACAGCATTTTTTGAAAATCCACTATAATACATTCCTAAAGCTAAGAACACCATAACACCATATTTAGAGGATTCATATAGTAAATTTCCTCCGGTCATTCTCAAAAAAACTTCACTTCCTACGATATAGGCAGATGCATATAACACTTCGTGATTACTGTTTTGGTTTTTTATAACATAATAAAGGCCAACTACCGGAATTAAAATAGCATATACAATTGATAATGGTCGTATATAGAATATTACAATCCCAATCAGAATATTAAAAAGAACTAATAAAATATATTGTTTTTCCTTCATGCTTTATAAACTTAAAATCCAGTTTAAATAGTTAGCAATAACACCTTCTTCTGAATTATTTTGAATAACCGTTTTATAAAGTGAATCACCCATTTGAGCACGTAAATCACTTTCAGTTATATATCTTACTACTTTTTGATAAAATAAACCGGCATCGTTTACATCAACAATAAACCCATTTATTCCGTCTTTAATAATTAAAGGTATTTCACCAACTTTAGTAGACACCACAGGTTTTTTCGAAAGCCCGTATTCAATTAAAGCTATAGGCAGACCTTCTGATTTTGAAGTCAATACTGTTATGTCTGATTGATTTATTATGTTTTTAATATCGTTTTTAGATCCATAAACAAAAACACTATCTTCCAAATGCTTATTTATAATTGTTGATTTTACTTGTTTTGAATAATCATCTTCAAAGTCTTTTCCCACTATATGAAATGTCCAATCCGGATGAGATTGTTTCAACTTTTGGGCAACTTCCAGCAATAAAAAATGATTTTTTTGATCCCGTAAATTTGCCAAACACAAAATTCGTTTTCCGAGTTCCCCTTTTAAAATCGTTTCAGCACTAGTAGAATTGTCAATAGTTGTAAAATTAGGTAAATAAACTACATTTCTGCAATTTAGTTCCTTCTCGGCCCAAGCTTTAAGTTTATAATTTACTACAATAATTCCTTTAAAAAAGATAGAAGCAATCTTTAAAGCAAATGATTTTTCAGAACTGATAAACTCGCTCAACCCATTATGATCATGCCAAATTATACTAACTTTTGGATAAATAAATTTAAGCAATACAGCCGTAAAATAAGAACTACTATGCGGTTGTAGGTATTCGATTTTATTTTCTTTGCAATACTTTTTCAATCTGAAAACAGCACCAAAATCAAGAGTTGATTTTTTCTTTAAGAAAAGATATGAAACCGAATTGCTCAACTGATTCTTTAATTTTCCTTCTGCTCTTGTGGCAACTAAACCTGAAAATTCAATCTTGGCAGAAAGCGCATTAGCATAATTAATCGCCATTTTTTCGGCGCCACCAATTTCTAATGAATCTATGATTTGAACTATTCTCATGATTGTAAAAGCAGTTTAATTTCATCTTCAAAAACATCCATAGTAAACTGTCTTGACCATTGAACTGCTTTAATTACTTTATCCTGATACAAATCTTTGTTTTTTAGAATTGATTCGATGTTTTGAACATCCTGATTTAAATTTAAATCAAGTAGCATTCCTCTATTACCATTTTCAAGCATATTCGGCACACAGGACACTTTTGAAGCTATTGGTAAACAACCCCAAAACATTCCTTCGGCTACCACTTTCGGCCAGCCTTCACTCAAGGATGGTAAAACTACAAAATGATTTTCTATGTAGGCCTTTTTTATTGTTTCCTGATTTTGGTTACCTTTTAGATAAATAATATTTTCTAATTTGTTTTCTAAAATGTATTTCTCAAGCATACCTCTTTCAATTCCTTCACCATAAAGAGTCAATTGAAGATTAAAACCCTTCTTATAAAGTTTTTCAACTAATTTAATAGCATACAAAGGTTGTTTGCCATTGGAAAGTGTTCCCACAAAAAGAAATGAAATTTTTACTTCTAATTTTCTGGGCTTTACTTCTATTTTATCTTTTTCAAAATAACTTGCGGTAAAAAAAGGCTTGATGTTTTTTGAGCTAGTTTCCCATTCGCCATAGACTAAAACCTGCATATTTTTGGTTAAAAACGTATTGGTTAAAATCCATTTTTGGAAACGATAACTTAAAGGTTGTTTCGCTTTTGGATCCCAATTTCCGGCATATTTAGCAGTTTTTGATTTTGATGGAAAAAATATTTGAACCAAACAACCTAACAAACCAATGTTTCCGGGACAACGCAAATGAATATGGTCAGCTCTTTTCATAGTTTGATATATTTTCCAAACTATTGAGGGTATTACTAGTAAAGAATTAAATGTTCTTTTAATGCTCGAAACATCAAAACTTGGAACCATTATGAAAGATATATTATCGTGCTGATAAAACTCCTGAATCTGACTTTTGTATGAAGAATCTAGAGGCGCAACAATTATAACTTCTGAAACGTTCTTTATCCATAAGTTCATTTCACGAACATAAGGTTCATAACCAAAATAATTTCCTGATTCTTTACCATGAATGACATGAGTTATTATGGCAAACTTCATTGCGATTTATTTTTTTTGCATTAACATAGTCAAATGCATACATTTAAACAAATGACTATCTGAAGTAACCGACAAATCCCAGTCTTTTTTATGCCATTTTCTTCCTATACTTTGCTTTTTTTCATCAGATAAAAAGGGAATAAAATTCATAATAAAATACCATTTAGCTTGTCCTAAAAGTCCGTGACGCTCAATAATATTAAACGTTTTAGCAAATTTAAAATACGTTTTTTTAGTGAACGGCCATTCCCAATCCTTATCGGATTGAAACGGGCGATACAATACACGCATGATTTTTATTGGCAAACTGGTTTCCAATGGATCATAACTTATAATCACACCACCTGGAGCTAATTTTTCATCAAGTTTTGCTATTAAAACATCAGGATTTTGAAAATGATGTAAAACACCATAAGCATAAATGATGTCAAAATCTTTTTCAGGAAAATTTATTTCAGAAAGAAAATCGGCGGCAATTGCTTCCGCAGTTGGGTAAGGCTTTAATCTTTCTGCAAGTCTGGCAATGGCAACATCACTCAAATCTAAAGCAACAAACCTTTTACTATGCTCAGCCAAATATAAACTCCAATGATTGCCCGCAAAACAGCCTAAATCTAATACTTTTTTGTTGGACAAATCACCAAACCAAGTTTTATGAATTTCATAAGATTCGTTAAGAATACCAATATCTTTACGTATCTTTTTTAAGGTTTTTTCTCTAAAATAATACCAAAGTTGAGTTGGTAAATTTTTCTTACCGCTTTTATGATTATAAAAATCTTTTTGTCTTTTATTGACTTCAATAATTTCTTCCTGAGTTTTCATCTTTATTTAAAGAGGTTTATTTAATAATAAAGAGAACCAACCAACCATTCTTCCAATAAATTCGGTAAATGCTTCTTTTCTTTTATTGTTTGTAAATATATTGCTAAATCTTATAAATGCCAACAATAATACAATCGCATTCCATTTAAACTTAGCTTTCAAAGAAGGATTTGGGTATTTAACCCGCCAAACATACCAACCATTTCTAACTACCATTTTGCCATATTGGTATTTGTTAGGTCTTCCTGATTGGTCATGAAAATGCCCTAATTGAGCGTTAGTATTGACATATAATTTTCCAGTTTTTGACAGTCTTAAAGTAAAATCAGCATCTTCATATAAACCATAACCTTCAAAATAGGTAGAAAACTTAAAACTATTAAACACTGATTTCTTAAACGATGAAACACCTCCCATTAATTGCTCCACCTCATATATTTTTCCTGAAGGAGGCAAAAAACTAATACTTCTTCCATTGGAAAATTCAGGTAAAAAACCAGGTTTTACATTACTGTCAAGCCCTAATCGTTTTCTTAATACAAATCGACTTCCATCTTTTTGTTTCCAACCATCATAAGCAAACTCTTTAATTGTTGGGTTATAATCGTTGGATACTTTTTCCCATTTTGTTTCGTTGTTTATATAACCTCCAACGCCAAGTGCATTTGGATACACTAAATATGTTTTTATAATTTCTTCAAAATAGTTAGGTTCCAAAACAGTATCATCATCCAAAAAGCAAATAATATCTGAATCTTTTGACACATTTGAAACCCCAAAATTTCTTTGTTTGGTTAAGCCTCGATGTTCTAACGGAACTTTAAAATATTGTAAATTTTGAAATTTATTGCTTTCTAAAATAGCTTTTGTTTCATCGTTAGTCGACCCATCAATGATCAAAATTTCATTAGGATAAAGTGTTTGTTCCTGCACTGATTTTAATAATGTCAGCAAAGGATTTGGACGCATATAAGTACAAATAACCAGAGTAAAATTCATAATTATTGATTGTTTAATTCATTAGCCCAAAAAATGCTTCTAGTCCACTTTTTATTGAATAATCTAATATATTTAACTGGATTAAAAATAAATTCCTTAGTCAAATTCTTAAAAAATAAGGTGACTTTATAATTCAACAATTGCTCTTTGGTATCATACAATAATTTGAACAACATAACAGTTGGCAATGGTTTTGGCTGAATTGAATCGTCTTGCCATGGTACCGAAGGCTTGGTTCTAAATCCTCCAATAGGTGCTTTCAAATGCAAAATTTTTGAGGTTGAAACATACAAAATATCATATCCTCTATTTCTTAGTTGCATACCAAAATCATTGTCTTCACCGAAACCAAATTCGTATGCTACATTAAATTTTAAATCTGTAAAACAAGCCGATTTAACAAAAGCGTGACCAGCACCAAAAACTGCAAACTGCTTAATTTGATGCGGAATAACAGATTGCGATTCTAAATGACAAGCTACCAAAAACACTTCATTACCCGTTGTTTGAAAAGTGAGTATTGCTTTTTCGATTAAATCATTTTCAAAAACGATATCATCATCAGCAAAAAAAGTGAATTCACTTTCTACCATTGTTAATCCAATATTTCTGGCATTACAGACTCCGCTTCTATTTGTAAAATGATGCTTGATAACAAATGGCCATTTTGAATTTTGAATAAAATCCAAATCAGACTGACTATTTTCGAGCGGATTTTGTTCAATTATAATTACGTTTTTTGGCAAATACGTTTGTGATGCTAAGTTATTTAGAACATTTAACAGATACTCTTTTCGCCCTATGGTTGGAATTAAAACATCTATTGTTCCTTGATCAATATTTTTTTTATTAGACGCTAAGGCAATCTGATTTAAAGCTTCGAAATTAAAATTTCGCTTTCTGTAAAATAACGAAAAAACAAATGGGACGACTTGAAATTGCTTCTCAAAAAGTAACAAATTAAAAAATAACAGAAAAACCCAACGTGTTTTGTAATGCTGTTTGGTAAATCTGAAAAGTTCATATGTATTGGTTTTTCTTTTTGATTCGACTACTTTCTTTTGCATAAGTAATCTTGGTTCGGAATAGCAAAAAAGTCCATTTGGCATAGCACTTTTAGCAAACGAATTCAGAAAATAATCAAAATTATCCTTTGCTTTTAAGTCTTTTTTACAAGCATTTATAACAGTTGCATGAACAGCTCCTACACAACTATTCATTTGCCAGGTAGCATATCTTACTTCTTTATTAATTTTAATAAAAGGTGAATCTTCAAAATAACCCAATCGGTTGTCTAAAAAATTATTTGTTGAAGATGAATATGAGAAGAGTAATTTTTTGTGGTGAAATAAGGTTTCAATTACGGAGACGTTCAAATTATGCCTCTCGCTTTCGTGACACCAAACAAGTATTTCATCTCTAAATTTTTCAGCAAAATCAAATAAGACCTCAGCAATATTGCGGTTTATTTTACTAGGAAAAATTCCAGTTTCTGTTGAAAATATTTCAGTCACCTTAGATTTATTGTGATAAATGACAATCATAAAATCTTTTCCTCTATTTTAAATTAGGGCCTGCGAAAGTAATAATTTCAGTTCCTCTGAATCTTATCGTTTTAAACGGATAATTCATTGCAGCAAAAAATTGCTCTACTTTTATATGTGTTTTTTCTCCAGCAACAATATGATAAGAAGCAATAGCAAAATTTGGTTTCAATGTTTTTATGGTTTCAACACAGCCCTCGAGAGCTTCTATTTCTGCCCCTTCAATGTCCATTTTTATAAAATCTAGTTTGCTAATATTGTTATTAGCAACCCAACTATCAATAGTTACGGCTTTTTTCTTGACACAATGTTCGTTATCGGGCAACCAAACAGCAGAAGAACCTACTGTACCTGCTTCATAAAAATCTATCAATTCATTTTTATCCCAAAGCAATAAATCCTCAATGACTATATTCTTGTCTAAATCTTGGTTCAATGCTCTGTTTTTATTAAACCTTTCAATATTAAATTTATCTGGTTCAAAAGCAAATACTTTTCCATTTGGGCCAACTAATTTTGAAAAGAAAATTGACAAATGACCGCAATTAGCACCTGCATCCAAAACTACATCATCACGCTTGACTTTATGAAAATATTGATAATAATTAAAATCGTCAACTATTGGATATAAAGCCTCATTTGTGAGTAATGAAATTCCACAAAAGGTTGTTTTGTAAACAACTGCACCACAATTATCTGCCAATTCAAAGACAACATTTTTTGGCTTAAACAAACTGTAGTAAAACAATTTAATTTTTTCTTTAAGGTTTCCTTTTGGAACTATTTTGCTTATTATTTTTTTTAAAGCTTTTTTCATTAGAGATTTATCTTGTAAAAATCAGCACTTTGTTTGGCAACAACTTCAATACTAAATTTTTGTACTACTTTTTTTCTTGCTTCTATACCAAACTGATTTCTTAATTTTTGATTATCTAGTAGTTCTAAAATTCTATCCGCAAATAAATTATGATTATTTGGATGAACCAAAAAACCTTCAACACTATCTTCTATTATTTCTGCTGCCCAACCCACATCGGAAGCAACAATTGCTTTTTTAAGCGCCATGGCTTCAATCCAGGAAACAGGTAATGCTTCGGCAAAGGTTGGAAAAACACAAATGGAAGCCGATAAAATATGAGCTTTTATCTCGTCATATTCAACACTGCCAATATAGTTCACATTTTTCAAAGCAGTTGCATCAAATAAAGATTGCATCATTGCCCAAGTTGAATGATTTCCTGAAATAATATCCGAAGCATCACGACCAATTATTATTAATTTGGCTTTTTTATTTTTCTTGTAAACTTCATTAAAAATCAATGGCAATTCTAAAAGTCCTTTTTTTCTAATTAAAGTTCCAAAATATAAAATGATATTCTCTTCAACTTTAGTTGCACTTTCTGTAGAAAACTTATTAATATCAATACAATTGGGAATAATGGTAAAATCACGTTCCAATGAAAATAATTCTTTAGTCAAATCTGCTGTGTATTGACTAACAGAAAGTAAAGCAGTAGCATTTTGTAACGCTCGCTTTTCTCGAAATTTGTTCCAAAATTTCACAGGACGACTATCCAAATGACAAAAATAAGTATCTGAACCGTGAAGTTTCACTATCATTGGACATGTAGGTTTTATGTTGGATGTTATACCTGTCCAATCTGGGGCTTCTACAATGTCAATTTTGCTTTGCTTTACTTGGGAATTGATTAACTTTTCAATTTTTCTTTGAGTTAATACTCTTGAAAAGCCTTTTAGTTTAATGTTTTTAATGATGTAAAAAGAGATATCGTTTTCTACAAAAAAGGCGTCTTCCTTTTGACCATAAACTAATATACTAACTTCGTGGCCTAAACCTATTAATCCTTTAGAAAGATTTAAAATACTTGTTCCTATTCCGCCAGCTGAAACCATTTTTGGATGTGGAAATTCTGGTGTTAGAAACGCTATTTTCATCTTAATTGGAACTGTTGTGAATATAATACGTTGATAAATCTTTATCTAAAACTGTCATTTTTGAAGGCAAAATGGTTTTTCCGTCAGCAATATTTTCAGTCACTACTGCATTTGCTCCAATAGTAACATTATTGCCAATCGTAATATTGCCAAAAACTCCTGCATTCGGACCAATAAAAACTCGGTTTCCAATAGTTGGAACTCCCTTTTTTACCCCGTAATTGCTTACGCCAATAGTGATTCCTTGAGAGATATTACAGTTTTCACCTATAACCGCATCACCGTGAATAACAATATTTCCAAAATGACCAATGTAAAATCCTTTACCAATTTGAGTTCGATACGAAATATCAAAGCCATATTTAACTTTTAATTTTCTGAGCCATAAAAAGAAAAAATAAAACAACAATCTGTTTTTTCTTCTGTAATGCTGTGTCAAACGAAAAATAGTCATGAATTTCAAACCCGGATTTGGCTGCAGATAAAAGGTAGAAAATAAAACTCCAATGGATATTTTTTGAATACCACAACGTTTAAAATCGGATAGAATATAATCTTTTAACATTACTTTTTACAAATTTCGTCTATGGCATTCCAAATTCTTTCAGAAGCTTTTTCCGGTGGATGCTGGTTCATTTTTTCAAACCATTTTTGGGCATTGGCAACAATTTTATTAGCATCAGTATTCTGAGCTTTTTCTATAATTTTTTCCATCTCACTAGGACTGTTTATCCAAAACACTGTATCCTTTGAAGGCATTGATCTAAAATGGATAAAGTTATATATTTTTTTAACCGACCAATCAGGAAAATCAGAAGTTAAAACATCATAATTGATAAAACAGCAAGGCTTTTTAAACGCAACAAAGTCAAAAACCATTGACGAACCCAAATTTACAACAAATTCTGAATGAAAGATAGTATTCATTTGTAAGACTATATCTTCTTTTGTTGGCAATATGGCATGCCAAGAATCGGCCATTTTTTGCCACTTTGGATTTATACTGGTTATTATATCTTTATATTCTTCTAAAACTTTATCAAATCTATTAGAAAAATCAACAGGGCAACGTCTGAAAATGATTGCTAAATTTGCTCCTTTTTCGTTGAGTTTTAGAATCGCTTTAGCCAAATCTGCAAGAAATATTGGGTCATTTGGAGAGGTAGTTATGTCATCTCCTGAGTAACAAATATATTTTTTAAAAGTATCTAATTTATGTTCTTTAAAAAAAGCTTCTTTTGAAACCAGTAGATTCTCCTGAAAATGAGGTTCAAATTGAGTAGTGCCTGTAATTTTTATTTGCTCTTCTGAAATATGCGGATAGTAATTCAACAATTCTCTCTTCATATGTTCACTCCAAACAAAATAAAAATCGGTTTCTAAAATTTTGGTTCCTTTTGGTAAATTATCCCATGAAAAAATGAAAGTTGCCGTTGGTATTCCTAAATCTTTAGCTGCAAGAATTGGAGCAACTGCTAGCATTATTCTTTGGTTTGTGCAAAAAACCATTGCCGGTTTCTCTTTTTGTAATGTTTGGAAACTGTTAAAATAAAGTTTTGTTTTTCTTTCGTTTTTAGCTATTCCTTCTCTAATACTTTTTAAGCCTTTTTCAGAGTTATTCAAAAGAATTACAGCTTTTATGATGGTACTTTTGAAAGATGATTTTACATCTCGGTACGACAATGGAAAACGATATGAATCATAAACTTTATCTTTTGATTTTCTGATGTTTAGTGATAATTCAATATGGGTTTGCGCTGTTTTTAGTAAATCGGTAATTGGGTGTGCTTTTGCTTTTTCAATTTTTATTTCTTTAATTCCAAGTGTACTTAACTCAAATGGCGTATTGTTCCAAAAAGTTATATCATATTCTTTTTCCAGTCCAAGTTTATGAAAGTTAGTAAAGGCAAAATTTCTAAGACCAATACCATCTGGAAGAAGTATAAATATTTTATGGTTTTGCATTACTACTATTTTTAACTTAATACGAATTTAGGGAAAAGGCAATTAGAACTCAACATGGCATTATTCAATATTTGTAAAAAATAATCTAATCAAAATCTATATTCTTAAATTTCTTTTGATGGTTTATTTCCCAAATTTTACTTGATAATAACGAATTTAAAAACAATTCCGCACTGTTACCTTTTCCAAAATCATTAGCTGTTGGGCTAATTTTATGATTAATAACTGAATGAAGTGCTTCAATAATATTTTCCTTTTGATAATCAACATTTATAATATCAGCATTTAAGGTTCTGTTTTGCTGACGTGTTCCAATATTAATAATAGGAATACCGTAGTAAGGAGCTTCCCTTATGCCTGCACTACTGTTGCCAATAATGAATTTGGCATTTTTAAGCAATACCAAAAAATATTCAAATCGAATTGATGGAAATATTCTGAACTTGGGATTATCTTTCAATTTTTGAAAAGCCTCAATAATATGTCTACTACCTAAATCGTTGTTAGGATAAATGACTACAAAATTTTCTTCAACGGCAAGTAAACTTGCTACAAAATCATCGGCATAATGCTTGATCTGCTTGTCTTCGGTTGTAACCGGATGAAACATAACAATAGCATATTGGTCGAAATCAATTTGATAGTATTCTTTTACGGTTTCTTCAGTCGGCAAATTCTCGGAAAACATAATATCAATATCGGGTGAACCAATTGTAAAAATGGACGATTTAATTTCTCCCATTTGCAGTAATCTTTTAGCAGCTTCATCATTAGAAACAAAATGAATGTGACTCAATTTAGTCACGCTATGTCTGATTAGTTCGTCTACAGTTCCTGATAATTCACCGCCTTCAATGTGTGCAACGAGAATATTGTTAAGAGAGCCAACAATTGCACCGGCTAAAGTTTCTACCCTATCTCCATGAATGACAATCAAATCCGGGTTTATTTTTTTGCAATAACTTGAAAAACCCTCAATCGTTTTTGCCAAAGTTAAATCCATTGTGGTTTCATGCGTATGATTTTGAAATGCATGAATATTTTTAAAATTACATCTTTCAATTTCTATTAATGTGTAGCCATATTCTTTTTGCAAATGCATGCCCGTGACAAAAACAAATACTTCAAACTCCTGATTATTTTCAAGAGTAGAAATCAATGATTTTATTTTACCAAAATCAGCTCGAGTTCCGGTAAGAAAAAGGATTTTCTTCATTTTACTCAAAATCTGTAAAATCTAACTGTTCATCATTTTCAATATCTCTGACAGCTATTTTCCCTACTATATCATTAAAATGTTCTGCCAAAATTTTTCCTGTTCCTGGGCGTTTTACCCAAATATTTTCTTTAGATAATTTTTCTCCTTTTTTTATGGATGCTATACTACAAACAGTTGCAAAAGCAAAGTCAATTGTAACTTGTTCTTCTTTAGCTGGAACTTTTTGACCACCACGCATTTGCCAGATTTCATTTGAATTTACAATTAAATCAGCACAAGCTTTTTCATCCATACTACAAACAATATCTGGCCCTGTCCTTTGCATATGATCTGTAAAATGGCGCTCCAAAATGCTTGCGCCAAGAGCAACGGCACCTAGACAGGCATTATTATTCAAGGTATGATCCGATAAACCAAAAACTTTATCAGAAAACGCTTCATGTAATTGTGTCATCGCCCCAAAACGTACTAAATGAATAGGTGTCGGATATAAATTAGTTGTGTGTAATAAAGCTACCGGAATTTTATGCTTGTCAAAAATAGCAACGGCTTTTTGAACGCTTTCTATAGTATTCATTCCTGTGCTTAAAATGACTGGCTTACCAAAACTGCAAATATGTTCTAATAATGGATAATTATTACATTCGCCGGAACCAATTTTATAGGCTGGAATGTCAAACTTCTTTAATCTTTCGGCAGCTGCACGTGAGAAAGGTGTAGAAATAAAAATCATCCCTTTACTTTCAACATAATTCTTAAGTTCTAATTCATCAGCTTCATTTAAAGAACATCGTTCCATAATTTCATATATGGAAACAGTAGCATTACCGGGAATTACATTTTTGGCAGCGCCACTCATTTCATCTTCAACGATATGAGTTTGATGTTTAACAACTTCAACTCCGGCGCGGTGTGCAGCATCGACCATTTCTTTGGCAAGGGCAAGTGAGCCTTCATGATTTATTCCGATTTCTGCAATTACTAATGGTGGGAAATCGGGTCCAATTTTTCTTCCTGCTATTTCTATGAATGGGTTCATATTTAAAAATTATGAATTATGAATTTTACATAAATATTCGGCATAGTCAAAGTCTTCTTTTGTATCAATATCAACTTGAGCAAAAATATGATCTGTGATGAATGGAAAAGCGTTTTTCGATATAATTTCTCCATTTTTTATTGATTTTGAATTGGTTATGTATAGTAATCCATTTTCAAAAAAAAGAGGTTCTAAATCCTGACTTCGTTGTCCAATTTCATAATTAAAAGGAACAAACTTATTGTTTACTATTTTACCAAATTTTTGATTATTTCTGGTAACTGTGAATAAACTGTCATAGCAGTTTTCAGTGTAAACCTGATAAGCTTCTCGCAATAAGTTTTCGGGGCGCAAAGGATTTGTAGGCTGCAACAAAATTACATTTTCAATTGATTCATCATTTATGGATTCTAAACAATGTTTCAAAGCACTTACTGTGGGTTCCAAATCACCTGAAAGTTCTGTTGGCCTGTCAATAACTTTAGCTCCATATTTGATTGCAATTTTCTTAATCTTTTCATCATCAGTAGAAACAAAAACTGCGTCAATAATTGTTTTATTATTTAGAGCATACATGATACTATGGCCAATCAGGGGAATGCCATTGAGAAGTAGACTATTTTTATTTGGAAGTCTTTTGGAACCACCACGTGCAGGAATTATAGCAATATTCTTCATTGGTAAAATTAATCATTGTAAAAATAACCGTTTTTATACTATCATCCAGTATAACTATTATAAATTTACCTAAAAGGACAAACTCGCATTAATTCTTCTTTGATTTTATTGACTACCTGTTCATTAGGGAGACTTGGATATGTATCAAATAAATTTAGCATTTCGTCATTACTAATCCTGCCAGAATTTATATTTGGGATATAGGATTCCATTTTTACTGATTCGAAATAGTCTTGAAATTTAATCCCATCACCAAATAATTTATTAGAAAACTGAACCCAAACTGCCGGTATACGATATGCATGTGATACAATTAAACCATGTAATGATGTCGATATAATTTTTTCGCATTGTAAAAACAAATCGGTTACCGGTTCAATGTCATTAGTCATTAAGTCAATCACTAAAATGTCATTATCGCCTTCATAAAATTGCGACATTAACTTATAATCGTCATAGTGTGGTACAATTCCAAACTTATATTTCTTTTCAATTTTTGGAGAATAAAAATCGGGTAACAATAAGGCGGGATCACCATAAATTTCAGGAACATCAAATCCTTGATTTATTAAATGCTTTCTAGTTTGTGGTCCTCTTACAGCTGTGAATTTTGCTTTTTTGATTTTATACTCTTTTGAAATAATACCGCTTCCCCAAACGATACAATTTTCATTGACATTTGCCAAAATACTGCCAATGGTTACATAAATTGGCTCAAAATAATTCCATAGCGAAAATCTTTTGGGTAAAACCCAGACAACTTGTCTTTTAGAAATTTTTTCAACTAAATATTTCCCAAGCAAATCGCCATAATTTTCATGTTTCTTGTGCATCATTTTGACTTCATTCCACCAAAATAATCGTATAGCGTTACTCTTTAACATCTTAGATTATACTTTTTTGTTAAGATTAAAAATAGTTTGCTGCCTCCACTCCTGTTTGTCAATCACATCATAACTATATTTAGCAAAAATATCCAATAGCTGCTTTTCTGTAAACTCACTTAACCATCCGTTAATCAATCTATTATGAGTACATATATCACTACAAGCATAAGATAAAATTATATGCGGAATATGTTTTTCTAATTGTTTAAATACAATATCAATGTCGTAAACATATTCGAAAACGCCACTAAATACAGCAGTATTATAAAATGATAAATCAAATGAAATGGGTTCGTTTAAATCACAAACAATTGTTTCTTCAGTTCTTTTTACTATATCGGATGGTGTATAAGTGCAATTTTTCGGCAACATTTTTTTTAAACTCATATTTCCTGAACCAAACTCAATGACTTTTGAACCAGGAGCAATGTAATTTCCTAATATTGAAGTTCTTTGATCCCAATCTTCAAATAATTCATTAGAATTTTTCCAGCGATTGATATCACTTTGCTTTTCTTTTTTAAGTTTAATGGTATTTTTTTGAATGCTTTTTATCCTATTTAAATTCTTCCTTCGTGTTGGAATATTTTTTAAATAGTTAATCATTTTCTTTAACAATTTCATGTCTGTAGGTTACATTTTGATTGTAAAAGTAATTTTTTTTAAGTCATTTGTTATATGATAGGCATAATTAAAATCCTTGAAATCATAAAGTATTTTCATCAATATGATATCGTTCACTTCTTTCATGCTTATATAAGGTTGAGAATTCTTTTTAAAGATATTTTTTAATAAATACTTTGTCGAATTAAAATAATCGTCCTCCTGTATAACGATATGTATAATTTGATTTTTATAGGTTTTCAAATGCTCATGAAAAAAATGATGCACACTAGAATGAATGTTACTCATTGTAAAAGTCTTATCGGGATTATTCAAGACATCTTGATCTTCTTTGGAAACAACATCTCCAAAAAAACCTTGATTATGAGGCTGGGTTAGCTGTTCCCTTTTATTTGTAAAATAATGTTCCTCATTGATGCGTTTAATGTTAAATAAACGAGGAACTAGACTCATTTTTTTATCATTATATGAATTGTAAATAATATGCCAATTATGATAAAAAAACAACTCCTCTCTTATTGTAATTGTGCAACCCGTATTCTCAATTCTCTGACATAAATCTTCATCTTCAGCACCATAAAAATGAAAAAAAGTATCATAACCTTTTACTTTTTCCAACACTTCTTTTGAGACCAGAATCATGCCGTTAACTTCCCCAAAATGCTTTGGTTTTAAATCATCAAAAACAACTGGATTTTTTAATTTTTTGGAAGTTTCTTTATCAAGATATCCTAGTTTAAATAGATAAGCATTATCGGGTTGAGCAATATTTTGAAATAACTGCGTAGTAGTTGGATTGAAAATCAAATCAACATCGGCAATAAAAACATAAGAGGTTGTAACCTTTGTAATTCCATAGTTTAATGCTTTGCTTTTATTCCATAACAATGAACTAGCGTGAACATAATAATAACTTGCAAAGGAATAACTTTCAACCAATTTCTGAATATTAGCTGCCATTTTTGATTCTGAACCATAATCAACAAACACGACTTTAAAATTCTGATTCGTTTGATTTTTCAAGGAATCTAAAGACATTTTTATTCTGGATTCATCTCGATTGCGATAAGCATATATAATCGTTACCATAAATAAAATATCAATATTTTTTAATCATTTGTTTTGGCATTCCTTTATATTTATAAAAAAGCCGTCTGTATTTCCTTTTATTAAAGAATTTTATAAATAAAACATTTTTGATAAAAAACCTAATTTTACTTTCTCTTTTTATATTTCTATTATTAGTTAAACTTGTAATCGAAATGTCCTTTTTTTCAAAAGAATGTATCGTTTCATCCATCCATTTTTCATGAATATTCCCCATATGATAAGCATAGTTATCATATGTTGTTAATCGCCACAAACCAAATTTCAATATAATCTCATCTAAATACGTTTCAGAATCTCCACCTAACTTATACCCAATATAGGTAACAATTTCCTTAAAAATTTCCTTCTTGTAGGTAGCTACAAAATGACCTGAACCTACGACTGCTATGTGTGAATTATTTTCAAGTGTAAGCGTTACATCTAAACATTCATTTTCAACGTATTCGCCCCAACCAATGCTGATGTAAAATTTCTTTAACGCTAAAAGGTTTTTAACCGGAGAAAAAGTCAATTTTTTTGAAAAAAAATTTTCGACTAGTAAGTTTCCACAAAAATGTCCAAAATTCCTGTATTGTGGGACTATACCAACAACTCCGGCTTTGGGAAAATTATTAAATACAGAAACAGTTTCTTTTTGCCAATTTTCTAAAAACATCACGTCAGAATCTGCTATAGTAACTAATTCTATATTATTGCCAGACAATCCTTTAAGAATTGCATTTAATTTTCCAATATTATCAGTATGAATAACCTCATGTATTTTATTACAGGAAAACAATTCATCTAAATAATCTCTGACTTCTGTGCAACTTCCATTATTGACAATGGTAATAAAAGTTTTATTGTGAACTGTTTTAAAGACTGATTCTATACACAATTTCAAAATCTTAAAACTATCTTTAAAATAGCCTTCTTGATTTGGGATATAAACCGGTAATACAACCTGATGATTGTAAAATGATTCTTCAATGATTAAGTCTTTATGTGGGTTATGGCCTTGTCGCATATTAGTTACTTTCCTCTTGAAATCTTTTTACTTTCTCCAAATTTTCACTTCCATTTTTTAAATCGGGTTCCAAGTAATTTCCTTCTGCCCATTCATTCCATGCTTTTATAAAGATTATTTTTTCTTCGTTTTTATAATCTTTTATTCTATTATAACAATTATTTAGATTTTGATAAAACAATTCTGGATTGGTCTCAACAATAACTTGACCTTTATTACCACTTCTAGGAGTATGATCCCAATTCGGAGAACAGCTAGGAAAAAACTTAATTTCTTTAGAAACATCATCATAATTTGATGCTTCAACTAGTTGCTTATGTGTATAAATATTTTTTAATTTGAATGAATTGTATTTGAATTGTATCCACTTATAACCTGTAAGTTTTTTGATTGCTTTTTCAAAAAAATTGTACTTAACTCTCATGAAATTATGACTAGGAGATGGAGGAGTTAATGCTTGAAATCCTTTTTCTTTATAGGGGAAATCAAAGTGCTGATAGGCAACAAAATAAATTCCTTCCAGCCCATTTTTTACTGCTAATTCATTCCACAAATCAATAAACTCTTTTGAATTAGGCAATCCTGTAGGGTTATAAACTACAAAGATTGGCTTATTATCGATTCTTAAATATCGATCATCAAGAAAAGCAGGCAATAATTCATTAAAGTGATTTATATAATCTTCTTTCCCTGGATAAAGTTGCTCCATCAAAACTCTTTCATATAAATCACCATATGCAAGTCCACCCCATTTTATATTTGCCCAAGCTAAACAAAATCCAAAATCAGGTTTACCAGATTCCAACACTTCTTTAAAAGGCCTTTCTAATAATTGTTTTCCGTTTCCAAACCAGTAATGCCAATAACAAAAACCTTCTATTCCATACTCTTTAGCCATTTTAGCTTGTGCTTCTCTAACTTCCGGAATTCTCAAATCATAATAGCCTAAATCTGCAGGAACTTTTGGTTGGTCATGCCCTCTGAATAATGGTTTTGCTTTTCCAACATTAGTCCATTCTGTAAAACCTTTTCCCCACCACTCGTCATTTTCTGCGATTGGGTGAAATTGAGGCAAGTAATACGCTATTAGTCTGGCTTTTGACATTTATTATAAACCTTAATTTTTATTTTTTATTAGATTTTTTATTATGCTTTTTGCTATTTTTTTATGGGTTTTGTCGGATGGATTAATAAGTAATAACCTAAACCACTTAATCACAATATTATAATTAATCCCGAAATTTAAGGAATCATAAATAAACTTCACTCCATTTTTAAATTCTAGTTTGTTTATATCGAATTTTTCATTCAAATCATCTGTAATTAAGGGCAAACAATGTTTGTATTTATCGTGAAATCTTTGCGTAGAAAGGTACCAGGATTTGTTAATATTTCCGTTTGAAAAATGCTCAATTTCAATTTCTTTAGTCACCATGACTTTATAGCCTTTAACCTTATATAACAAAGAAATATTTAAATCGTAATTATGAAATCCTTTCAGAGTGGTATCAAACAAAATATTCTCATCTCTTTTAATGACCATAAATACACCATCAACAGCAACTACTTCTGCTAAAAGTTTATCATTATCAAGTCCATATTCCCATCGTTCAACTTCTCCAGTTTCTACATGCTGAATAATATTGATTTGTTTTACCTCATGAGGTGAATTCCACCAACCAGAAGGTGCTTTGGTTTTTACTTTTGAACCTGCTACTCCGACTAATCCTATCTTTGTATCGGACTTAAAAATTTCTATTAATTTCTTTCCCCAATCTTTAGAATGAAATAAAACATCCTCATGAACAAAGCATATCATTTGGCTTGTGCTCTTTTCAATTCCTATATTGTATGCTTGAAAAATTGAATATTTATTTTGAGAATTATCTATTACAATTAACTCATATTCACAACCTATTGTAGATGTAATATTAGTTGATAATTTCGGGTCAATACCTAAATTACGGGAACAAATAATTATTGAAATCATTTTTTTATACCTAAAATAATCTGATGATAGGGCTTTGCAAAAGACTTTTCGATGATTTCTAAGTTATTGTATTCGAAAATCTGTTCTAATAGTTTAAAATCAAAAACATGATGATGAAGACATCGATTGCTAAAATTATCCAATGATCTGTTTTTAAATTGTTCAATCGAACCTGCTGCTAAATCCATTGACAAATCATGTTTATTCAATATTTCAGGCAAATGAGTCAAATCTGTTTCATCAATATTATTATTAAGATCCTCCAATAAATGTTCAAACTTAGTTACATCCCTGTTGTGATCAAAGGTAAAATTTTTATCAGGCAACACCAATAATATTGCCCCGCCTTTTTTTATAACTCGCAGCCATTCATTTATAGTTTTAAGTGCATTGGCACAATGCTCAAGGCAATGACTAGAAATTAAGAAATCATATTTTTCGGAAGGTATATCATTCAAATCACTGGCTTCGCAAACATACTGATATCCTTTTTTAGTTTTATAAAAATTATAACTTTTCCCTTCCTTAATACTGCCTTCCCAAACCGTTTGACTACTAAAATTGCACCCATCAAGGTTTTCAATGATTTTATATATTGGAATTTCCTTGGAAAATATTGGACTCAAACCACCGATTTCTATACCATTTTTACCTTTGAAATATTGGGAATACTGATTGAAGTTTTTTATAGGTTTTGGTTTCTCGAAATACTTTTTGACAATGAAACGTTTAATGCCGAAAAGTCCTCTGGCTTTATATTCTCGATAAATAGATTCCAATAAGGACATTTAAACAAGTTTTAATTAATTTTTATAGCAAAAGATATTCAATTGTAAATCCATTCCAAAGTTTAACTTTCTTTCGATAAAAGGATGTTTAGCTGTGTAAGCTTCTTTGATGTGGTATTTGAAACCAGCATCTTGAACAATTTTTAATATATCGTGAAGATTTTGCCTTTTTTCTGGCATACTATGGTATTCGATAAATAGATTATCTACATTGTTTAACAAGTCCTTACAATCCTTAAGCACTTCATATTCGGCACCTTCAATATCAATTTTAAAAAAATCAACTTGCTTGTCCATCAAATACTTTCTCACACTTACACAAGGGACATATTTATAAGTGTAATTGCCGTTTTCTGATTGCTCTTCTAATCTTCCCCCAGCGCCACCTTCAACAATAAATGACAACACATCATCCTTATTCCAAACTGCCTTGTTGACTAGTTCTACATTTTTGTATCCAAATGATTGTACATTTTTTTCTAAAAAACTAAATATGTGTTCATCTGCTTCAAAAGCAACAATGTTTGCTTCTGGGTATAATTCTTTAAAATAAACAATGCTCATTCCTAGATTAGCACCACAATCTATGATATATGGGTTAGTTCTTTTAGCCAAAAAATTATACATCTCCTGGACAAAAAGTTCATCATAACAAAGATCAAAAGAAGCAATGTCGTGTATAAACATTTTTTTGTTTAAAAATTCCTTTTCTGTAGGCACAAATCGTTCAATCCTTGGCGTAACTGGCTTGAATTTTCTTTTTACAGTTCTAAGCAGTTTTACAATTTTCTTCATCTTATATTCAAGATTCGTGCTATTCTATTTCTCACTCTAACAAAAATACTATTCTTATTTTTTTTCTTATTACCTTATATACTTAATAATGCTAAGTCCATTCATAATCACCGAATACCACACCATGATTATAATTTCCATGTATGAGAAAACCAGATCCGTTGTCAATAACTTCAAAGTGACATACTTCATCTACCTGATCGTATCTTGCAACTCTAGGGATATGAATAAATGCTGATAATGAATATATACCACTAGCTAAAAAACGGTTCGAAATTTTTAAAACATATTTATCTATCTTTTTATCTATCTTTTGCTCAGCTGAAAAAACCCTGTTACAATTCTGGTCTAAAATTGTAACAAAAATGGCTGTGTTCTCCAAATATTGCTTAGAAACAATTTGAAAACATATAAATATATCTTCAGTATACTGAAAGGTTGCTGCATTTATATCTTGTAGATTCCTTAAAGATATTGACTTAAAAAACATATTTTTAGAGACATTATCATTTTCCAAATGATAGCTTGCTGAACTACTTGAACGTTCAGCTAAATAATTTTTAACTACTGTATCTGATTTATTTATTTCCTTAATTAAACCTGATTCTAATAAAATAGCATTGTTACATAATTGAGAAACAGCCCCTAAATTATGACTAACAAACAAT
>NZ_JBMOGQ010000028.1:0-21978 GCF_049318325.1 Flavobacterium sp.
AACCATGCATCGTTACCCATCGACTAGCTCGTACACCCATCGCACAAATTTTTCTAGCAAACGGAGTATCGACATCGAGCCAAACTCCAGTTTCGCCTTTACTCCTTGTACCTATTATATTGTACTCTGACAAAGTCAATATAATAACTTCTTCCAAAAGTCGCAAATATTTATGAATATCGGTAAAGAAGTTTTCCAAATCTAGTATTGGGTAACCTACAATTTGTCCAGGTCCATGGTATGTAATATCGCCACCTCGATTAATTTTATAAAAAGTAGCACCTTTAGCTTTCAATTGTTTTTCGGATAAAAGCAAATTACTAATATCACCACTTTTACCTAAAGTATAAACATGAGGATGTTCTACAAAAAGAAAATAATTTGGTGTTTCCAAATTGCTTTCTTCTCTCCTATTTTGAATCTTTATATCAACAATTTGTTTAAATAATTCCTCTTGATAGTCCCAAGTATCTTTATAATCTCTATTCCCTAAATCGTAAAGTTGAATTTGTTTATTCATATTTAATTTATGTCTCGGCAAAATTACAAATATTAAATGCCATATTATTTTCAAATTGATACATTTTCAAATTATCCCTATCTTTGACGGCTTAAATACAATACTATGCAACTATCGGAACAAGAAATCATCAGAAGAGAAAAACTGAACGCTTTGCGCGGACTTGGAATTAACCCTTATCCTGCGGATTTATTTCCTGTGAAAAACACATCTAAGGATATCAAGGAAAATTTCACAGAAGGCAAGAAGGTTGTTGTTGCAGGCCGTTTAATGAGTGTTAGAGATCAGGGAAAAGCATGCTTTGCCGAACTACAAGATAGTGAAGGTAGAATTCAATTGTATTTAAACCGTGACGTGATTTGTCCTGAAGAAGATAAAACAGTATACAATCAGGTTTTTAAAAAACTAACTGACTTAGGTGATTTTATTGGTATTGAAGGTGAATTATTCACTACTCAAGTTGGGGCTCAATGTATAAGGGTTGATAAATTTACTTTTTTAAGTAAAACATTACGACCATTGCCTTTGCCAAAAACTGATGAAGAAGGAAAGGTTCATGATGCCTTTAATGATGCTGAATTACGTTACCGTATGCGTTATGTAGATTTAGTAGTTAATCCACATGTGAAAGAAGTTTTTATGAAAAGAACAAAATTGTTCACTGCCATGAGAACTTTCTTTAACAATGCCGGTTACATGGAAGTGGAAACTCCTGTTTTACAATCAATTCCTGGTGGAGCTGCTGCTCGACCTTTTATTACGCATCACAATAGTTTGGATATTCCATTATATATGAGAATTGCAAACGAATTATATCTTAAAAGATTGATCGTTGGCGGATTTGATGGTGTATATGAGTTTTCTAAAAACTTCAGAAACGAAGGAATGGACAGAACGCACAATCCGGAATTTACTGCAATGGAAATCTATGTAGCTTACAAAGATTACAACTGGATGATGGAAATGACCGAAAACCTTTTGGAATATTGTGCAAATGAAGTAAATGGAACTACTGCCGCCACTTTTGGAGAACATAAAGTTAACTTCAAAGCACCTTATGCAAGAATTACCATGACCGATGCCATCAAACAATTTACAGGTTTTGATATTTCTGGTAAAACCGAAGCAGAACTTTTTGAAGCTGCCAAATCAATGCATATTGAAGTGGATGAAACAATGGGGAAAGGAAAATTAATTGATGAAATTTTTGGAGCAAAATGCGAAGGAAACTTTATTCAACCAACCTTTATTACCGATTATCCAAAAGAGATGTCGCCTTTATGTAAAGAACATAGAGACAATCCAGATTTGACGGAGCGTTTTGAGTTGATGGTTTGCGGCAAAGAAATAGCTAATGCGTATTCTGAATTAAACGACCCTATTGATCAACGACGTCGTTTTGAAGCACAAATGGCTTTAGCAGAAAAAGGTGATGATGAAGCAAACGGAATTATAGATGAAGACTTTTTACGCGCTTTAGAGTATGGAATGCCACCAACTTCAGGGTTAGGAATTGGAATGGACCGATTAATTATGTTTTTGACTAACAATCCTTCTATTCAGGAAGTATTGTTTTTTCCGCAAATGAGACCTGAGAAAAAGCAATTAGAATTAACTGAAGATGAAAAGCTAATCATCAACTTATTAAAAGCCGATAATAATCAACCGTTAGCACAACTCAAAGATAAATCAGCTTTAAGCGGTAAAAAATGGGATGCCGCCATGAAAGGTTTGGCAAAACACGGTTTAACCAATGTAACTGTTGATGGTGAAAACAAAACAGTATTTTTAAACTAATTACAACAAAAAGGAACTCTATGAGTTCCTTTTTGTTAGATTTTTTTATGGAGATTAAACCTTTTAAAAAGATCTTTGTCCAATTGGCACATAAATTAAAAAACATATAAAAATGAAAAAATTAATTGTAGCCGCATTATTAGTTGTTGGATTAACAACTTATGCACAAGAAAAAGAAGGAAGAAGAGCAGGTAAAGAAAAATTAACTTTAGAACAAAAGGTTGATTTACAAGTAAAAAAAATGACTAAAGACTTGGATTTAAATGAAAAGCAAACCAAAGACATTAGAGCTTTAGTCACTAAACAGGTTGAAAAAAGAGAAGCCAAAAGAAAAGAAATGGAGGATTTTAAAACTAAAAAGAGAGAAGATTTTAAAGCTCAAATGAAAGCCGAAAAAGAAGCCTTAAGTATTGAAATGAAAAAAATATTAACTGCAGAACAGTATGCTAAATGGGAGAAAAATCGAGAAGAAAAAATAAAAAACTTCAAAGAAAAGATGAGTGAAAGAAAAGAAAAAAGAAAATCACAAGCTATCCCGGAAAAGTAACTAAAAATAAATTTTGAGTTTACATCAAAATAAATTAGTTTTGGACTTATTAATTTAACTAAAATTTACAAAATGAAAAAATTAATTGCTGCATTAACTTTAATATTAGCATTCTCAATAAATGCAAATGCACAAGATAAAAATAAACAGTCAGCTTACGATTTGGCAAAAAAACAAGCCTCAGAATTGACTGAATATTTAGGATTAGATAATACTCAAAATGAAAATTTCGCTAGACTACTTGAACAAAAATTCAGTGTTCTTGACAACAAGGATTTAACAAAAGAAAGAAAAGATGAATTTTCGAGAGTTATTGAAGCAAAAATAAGAGCGAGTTTGGATCCTAATCTGATGGATAAATTAGAAAAAAATACAGAGTTGTTTGAGAAATTAATACACTAGTATTTTTCAATTTATAAATAAAAAGTCCCGTTTCTTTTAAATAAAAGAGACGGGACTTTTGTTTTAGAAACTTTTAGAAACTTTATTAATTGCTTCGATTGTGAAATCTAAATCTTCATAAGTTAGTGCGTCAGTTATAAACCAAGTTTCATAAGCAGAAGGTGCTATATAAACTCCTTCACTCAACAAACCATGGAAGAATTTTTTAAAGGTTTCGTTATCCCCATTTTTTGCAGTTTTAAAATCAACTACGGGATTAGCATCAAAATGAACTGAAATCATAGAGCCTACCCTATTTATAGTAAAATCAATATTATTCGTAGTTAACACTTTATCAATTCCTTTGTGTAGATAAGCTGTTTTTTGTTCTATTCGTTTAAAGATATCCGCATCATTATTTAAAGTGTGAAGCATGGCATATCCAGCAGCCATCGCTAATGGATTTCCGGAAAGAGTTCCGGCTTGATAAACGGGACCGATTGGCGACAAATAATTCATGATTTCATTGCTGGCAGCAAAAGCTCCAACTGGTAAACCGCCACCGATAACTTTTCCAAAACAAACAATATCGGCCTTTACATTATACAATTCCTGAACGCCTCCTTTTGCTAATCTGAATCCGGTCATTACTTCATCAAAAATAAGCAATGTATTGTTCTCGTTACAAAGTTGTCTTAACAATTGTAAAAAGCCTGGGATTGGAGGCACACAACCCATATTTCCGGCGACAGGTTCAATAATAATTGCGGCAATCTCATTTTTATTAGCTTCAAATAAAGCTTTTACATTTTCTATATCATTATAATTTGCCAATAAAGTATCTTTTGCGGTACCTTGAGTAACTCCGGGAGAATTTGGTGTTCCAAATGTACTTGCGCCACTACCGGCTTGAATTAAAAAGGAATCAGAATGTCCATGATAACAACCTGCAAACTTTATTATTTTATCTCTATTTGAATAACCTCTTGCCAAACGAATAGCACTCATACAAGCTTCAGTCCCAGAGTTTACAAAACGTATTTTGTCAATATTTGGCACCATCGAAACAGCAAGTTCAGCAATCTTTGTTTCCAATTCTGTTGGCATTCCAAATGAGGTCCCCTTTTTTGCTTTTTCAATTATGGCATCTACAACCGGTTGAAAAGCATGACCTAAAATCATAGGTCCCCAAGAATTGATATAGTCAATTAATCGGTTATCATCTTCATCATAAAGATATGCGCCTTTGGCACTTTTGACAAAAATTGGCGTTCCGCCAACACCTTTAAAAGCTCTTACCGGCGAGTTTACCCCACCAGGAATAACTTTTTCGGCTTCAGCAAATAACTGACTACTTCTTTGATAAATCATATTTTAAATGTGAATTTTATTTTGAAATTATTTGACAATTATACTTTGTCCCAGAGAAATAGTATTGTCTGTTAAGTTATTTTTCTTCTTTAATTCATCAATAGAAATGTTGAATTTTTTGGAAATTGAATACAATGAATCGCCTTTGATAACGGTGTATTTTTGAACATCATCATTATAGACAATAGGTTGATTTACCCCTTTTGACACAAAATCTTTTCCTAAAACCTCTGCGTCATATTTATTCAATTGATACCGTTCTATTAAACCAATTAGTTTGTCCGGATATTTTGAATCGGTTGCATAGCCTGCCGCTTTCAAGCCATAAGCCCAACTTCTATAGTCGTCTTTTTCAAACTCAAAAAGTTCAGCATACCTTGGTCTGCTTGTTAAAAAATAAGAATGATCTTTGAAAGATTGACTTGGATCATCATACTTCCTAAAACATTCATTTTCTTCATCATCCGTATATTTAATACTTGGACCTGTCCATTCTTTATGACATTTTATACCAAAATGATTATTAGCCTGAACACTAAGTGGTCCGGTTCCTGCACCTGATTCTAATATGGCCTGACCCAAAGTAATACTGGCAGGGATTCCTGTTTTGGCCATATTGTCTTTGGCTACATTTTTGTAATTTTCGATATAGGCCAAAACCATTGCAGTAGTAACTTTTACTCTTGTTGTAGCTTCTAAAACTTGAATAGCATTTGAATAATTGCCTACAGTTGGAGAATCTTTTTTAGTAATTGCTACAGGATTAGTTTTAGTAACTGGTCTGTAAATTGGTTTTTTTACTCTTTGAACAACCGGAGCTTCAACCTTTCTCGGGTCGGATTTTGATGTTCTAACAACATTTTTATTTGCAGTACATGATGCAACAAAAACCATAAGTAGCAGTAAAAGTGGGTTCTTAATCATAAATAGAAATTTGTAATTGATTTTTTTGTTTTAATAAATTATTCATGCCGTTAATACCTTGCAAACCACCTGTGTGAATAACTAATATTTTAGAGTTTTCGGGAAAATAATTTTTATTGATTAAATCCAGAACACCAAACAACATTTTTCCAGTATAAATTGGGTCTAACGGGACTTTATATTTTTGATAAAAGTCGTTAATAAACAATATTAATTCTTCTGAAACTTTAGCATAACCTCCAAAATGATAAGCTGTAATCAGATCCCAATTTGACTTGGAAACAAATTTACAAATATCTTCTCTTAAAAAATCACCCTTTAATGCAGGAAAACCCAAAACTTGTTGACTACTTTTTGAACAATTTATCAGCCCCGAAATAGTTCCTCCGGTTCCGACAGCGCTACAAATATAATCGAACTTTTCATCGATTGCTGTTAAAATTTCTTCACATCCTTTTACCGCTAAATCATTGGTTCCTCCTTCGGGAATCAAATAAAAGTCATCAAATTTTTCTGCTAATTGTTGAATAAATATTGGACTGCTTTTTTCTCTAAAAATTTCCCTGTCCACGAAATCAAAAAACATCCCTAAATCTTGAGCTTTCTTCAGGGTTGGGTTTTCAGCTATCTTATCTTTCAACTCTTCGCCGCGAATAATTCCGATGGTTTTAAACCCCTGTTCCTTACCTGCTGCGGCAACTGCCAAAATATGATTGGAGAAAGCGCCACCAAAAGTTAAAAGTGTTTGTTTATTTTCACTTTTGGCCTGCACCAAATTGTACTTTAATTTTCTGAATTTATTACCTGAAACATAGGGATGCAACAAGTCTTCCCGCTTAATATAAAGAGAGACATTAGTATTTTCTAAACTAATTTTTTGATTAGTACTTTCCAAAAATATGTTTTTTCAAAAGTAGTTTATGCAAATCACTTTACATAAAAAAAGCGAATCGCTTTTTAAAATACTAATTAATTTGAAGAAACTATTATTTTCTAGACTTCATTTATTCCGTCGATATCATAGTATTTTGGCTAAATAAACACCATCACTTGATTTGTTTAAATACTTGTAGTTCCCTGAAAAAACTGCCCACCATTTCGTAAGTAGAAATTACTATTTGCACCGTTAAGTTCTAAATTACCTTTAGCATAAACAACAGTCCCATTATTAAAAATAAAACTATTATCTTTCACATAAATCTGAGCAAAGACTGAGTTCAGATAAAATAAAACAGTCAAAATAAATATAATGTATTTCACAAATAGAGGTATTGATTTTCAAATATATAATTTTTTTATATCAAACTAATTTTCAAAGCAATTAATCTTTATTATTTCGAAAAATCAAATTTCAATTTAAAACTAAAATTAAAAAATGCATTTAATCGATTTTATGTGTAATAGGACAAGTTTATTAGGTATGGATTTTTAAATAGTATTAAATTTGTTTGGTAATTAATGAAGTTTTCCCAAAACTAAAAAAATGAGATATGAAAAAGAATTACGTAACTAAAAAAAGCCCTTCAATATCTGATTATATTGGTATAAAAACTACCACTTTATTCAAAGCAGTAATTGTTTTATTTTTGTTTGTTTTCAACAGTTCCTTCGGGCAGGGAGCATCTTGTGCTACAGCAACACCAATAAATATTAACCAAAACTACACCACTTTTGTTATAAACGATAATACTGTAAATGATCCTACTCCCGCTGCATGTAATGGGCAAAACCCTGTACGAGATGGATGGTTTAGTTTTATAGCAAATGGAACTGAAGCTAAGGTAATTGCTACAGCTACAAACAGAAACCCAATATTATATGCTTATTCAGGAACTTGTGGGTCTCTTAATTTTTTGAATTGTTCAAATATTACTACTACAACTGCAGGACATACTGAAACATTAAGTTTATTTGGATTAACTTCAGGCAGTACTTATTTCATTAGAGTAGGAAATTCAACTGCTAACAATATGAATCTTTCATCATTTGTAGTAATCACAAACGACAAATGTTCAAATGCACTATTGTTAACTTCTAATACAAGTTGCATCTCAATAAATGGATCAACTGCTGGAGCAGCAGACGACAACGAAGTTGGAGATTGTACAACTGGAACTGAAAATGCAGTTTGGTATCAATTTCAAGCCGTCTCAACCACACATGTTGTCACGGTTACTGGAGCTACAGGTTTTGATCCGGTTTTAAATGTTATTACTAATTGTGGTGCGGCAACTGCACCAACTGGTGCAAGTTGTGTTAATAACACTGCCGATGCAGGAACAGAAACACTTACTCTGACTGGTTTAAGCATAGGTAGTTTTTATAAAATTCAAGTTCACGATTTTCAGGGAGATTTAATGAACAATGGTTTCACCATATGTGTTATAGCATCTATTCCTTGTTCAACACCAAGCGCTCAACCTACAGCACTGACGTTTCCCACACTTACAAGTACTTCATTAAACGGTTCTTTTACAGCAGCATCACCTGCTCCAAGTGGTTATTTAATTGTAAGAAGTACTAGTGCAACACGACCAACTCTAACTAATGGAACAACCTATGCCGTTGGTTCTACTGCTTTAGGTGCCGGGACTTTAGTTATTCAAGGAAGTGCCGTAACCAGCAATGCAGTCTCTTTTGCTGATTCTGGATTAACCAGCAATACCAGATACTATTATCATATTTTCTCTTACAATACCAGTTGTACAGGAGCTCCTTTTTACAACAGTATAACACCATTATCTAATAGTGTTATTACCTGTCCTGTGGCACCAACTGCTCCTGTAAATTCCGCTATAACAAGCTCTAGTTTTACTGTTTCATGGACTGCTTCAGCGGCGGGTGGAAATGCAGCACCAATCGAGTATACCTTGGAAGTTTATACTAATGCTGGTTTTACAACTCCTGTAGCTGGATCACCTTTTTCAGTTGGTACACCGTTAACCTATACCGTAAGTGGATTAAATAGTTCTACTATCTATTATTATAGAATTAAAGCCGATAATGAAAGTTGCGATAGCAGTTATTTAAATGGCAATGTCACTACACTATTAGGAAACGACGAATGTAGTGGAGCTATTCCACTCTCTGTTTCTACTTCATGTTCTTATACAACCTATTCAAATTCAGGAGCTACGGGAAGTACAGGAGTTACAGCACCGGGTTGCGCTAATTATCTTGGTGGCGATGTTTGGTTTTCAGCTGTAGTGCCTGCAACAGGAGTTCTAACTGTGGATTTACAAAGCGGTGTTATGACTGATAGTGGTATAGCTTTCTATTCCGGCACATGCGGTTCTTTGACTTTGTTAGAGTGTGATGATGATGATAGTACAAATGGATTGATGTCTAACATTTCAATGGCTGGTTTAACACCTGGACAAAGAATTTTTATAAGAGTTTGGGAATGGGGAAATGATAATAATGGTACATTTGGGATTTGTGCAACAACTCCAAGTTGTCCGGCTCCTACTAATTTATCTGCTACTATTTTATCTTCTACAAGTGTAACTGTTAGCTGGCCTATAACAACTCCGCCATCTTCAGGTGGTTATCAATACTTTATTAATACTACTGGTACCGCTCCAATTACTGGCTCAACTCCCACTGGCTCAACTTCCGCAGGAGTAACAAGCGTAACACTTACTGGATTAACGCCTGGACAAAAGTATTTTATATGGGTCCGTTCCTTCTGTGGAGGTTCTGATACAAGTTCTTGGGTTGGGCCAACAAGCTATACCCCTTGTGCTGTCGGCAATGGAACAGGAACAACTACACTTGATTGTCCTGCCGTGTTATCAGGTGGTTTGGGATTAAATGGTGGTAACCAACCAACTATTTCCTGTCAAACCTTAGGTTGTGTAGACTTAGAGGCAAATTACTTACAAATAAATCAACCAACAAATTATAGTGTTTCCTCAATTCCTTATGCACCACCATATCAATTTACTTGCTTGCAGAATCCTGTAAGTGTAAATGTTGACGATGTATGGTCTCCAACAATTAATCTACCTTTTGATTTCTGTTTTTATGGTAACAACTACAACAAATGTTTAATTGGATCAAACGGTGTTATAACATTTGATACAACAACCTACGCTCCAGGAGGGTATAATAGTTGGTCGATTAGTAATGATTTACCAAATCCTTCGTTATTTAGAAATACTATTTTTGGTGTATATCAAGACATAGACCCAAGTTTAGGAGGACAAGTAGGTTGGGAATTAATTACTCTCAATACCGGATGTAGAGCACTAGTGGCAGCATGGAATGATATACCTATGTTTTCTTCCGCTTGTAATTCACAGTTATACACAGGCATGATTATTTTGTATGAAAATACTAATGTTATTGAAGTTTATATAAAAGAAAAAAGGACTTGTGCGACCTGGAATGGTGGAAATGCTATTGTTGGAATTCAAAATGGCGATGGAACAGCTGCTGTAGTAGCGCCTAATCGTAATGGTCTGAGCGCTGATTGGACTGCGACTAATCAAGCATGGAGATTTACACCTACTGGAACAACTTTGACCACTTTAAAATGGTTCGAAGGTAATGGAACTAGTGGTACACAACTAGGCACTACAAACACTATTAATGTTTGTCCTACTGTAACGACAACCTACACTGCTGAAGTAACCTATGCATTATGTAACGGTACGAATTTAAAGTTCACCGATAATGTTGTGGTAAATATTTCCGGTAATAAAATATGGAATGGAGGCACAAATACAAATTGGAATGAAGGGTCTAACTGGACACCAAGCGGTGTGCCAACAAGTGCAAATTGTGTCGTAATTCCAGATGTTGCTAATGACCCTGTAATTTCAAATACTCCTAATGCTCTTGGTAATAATTTATCTATTCATAATAATGCACAACTGACAATGAATGCTGGTCAAAACCTTATAATTACAGATAAAATAACGGTACAGCCAAACGCAATATTTACAGTTAACAATAATGCCAATTTGGTTCAGATAAATAATTCGGCAGTAAATACTGGAAGTATTAGATATAAAAGAATTGCACCCAATATAAAAGGTTCTGACTATGTATACTGGTCTTCTCCAGTAAACAACCAAGATATTGGAACAATTTACGATAGCACTTTCCCTTACAATTCTGGATTCAAATACCAGTGGAATACAACCTTGAATAATACTAACGGCGCAAGTGGAAATATATCTCAGGGACGATGGGAAGCTGCTAGTGGAATCATGACTATGGGAAGAGGTTATATCATCCGTGGTTCCAGTAGTTTTGGCATGCCTGCCACTAGCATTCCAACAACTTTTACAGGAGTACCATTTAACGGGGCTATATCATACACTCTGTATAGAGGTAGCTATACAGGCGCTCCTTATAATGGAGCTAATGGTGTTCAGATTACCAATCTTAATGACAATTATAATTTAATTGGTAATCCGTATCCATCATCAATTAATGCTCTGAAGTTTTTACAAACTAACGCCTATAATGCCTCAACTAATCCGACTGGTAAAATATTAGGTAATGTAAAACTTTGGACACATGGAACAGATCCGGTTGCAGGTGGCACCAATCCGTTTTACGGGTCATTTCAGTATAATTATAATGCTAATGATTATCTGACAATTAATTATTTGGGGTCTACTACACCGGGAAGTGCAGATTTAATAAGAGCTGGCCAGGCATTTTTTGTACAAATGATAGATGGAGCAGCTGGTTCAGGCACTGTAAGTTTCAATAACAGTATGAGGTATGATGCTACATTGGCTCCATATTCGAATAGTGGATTTTTTAAAAATGCCAATACAGTCAATAGCGAATTTTCAATAGAAAGACATAGGTTGTGGCTTGACTTAGTTGACTCAAATTCTCAATCTTCAGGCATACTAGTGGGATATGCCGCTGATGCAACAAATGAATATGATAATTTATTTGATGCTCCAACATCAATACCAAGCGGGTTGAAATTATTTTCAACCATTTCAAACGACACCAATGTTTTTGAAATACAAGGAAGAAGTTTACCTTTTGAAATAAATGATGAAATTCCTATCGGAATAAATGTCCCAACACAAGGAAATTACTCCTTTGCTATTGCAGCCTTTGACGGATTATTTGAAGACCAAAACATTTACCTTAAAGACACTATGTCAAATATAACACATGATTTAAAGGTAAATCCATATACTTTTACAACTACCGCTGGTGTGACCATGGATCGTTTTAAAATAGTTTATATGAACAACACTTTAGGGAATCCAAGCTATTCAATTGATGATAATGCTATAAAAGTGTTAGTTAATAATGAAGTAGCTGTTAATTCGAGTAATCTTCAAATGGAATCAATTGATGTCTACAATGTCTTAGGTCAAAAATTACAAACTTATAACAATATTAATGGCAATTATTTTAGGCTTTTAAACCTTCACAAAAATGATACAACACTATTGCTAAAAATAAAATTACAAACTGGTGAAACTGTAATTAAGAAAACTATATACTAGTTAAAAATAATTTAAAAACTTCCAAAAAGACCTTGACTCTATATAGTTTAGGTCTTTTTCGTTAGTATATGCTTCCTTCTCAAAAGAAATATTTCTATAAGCAACATTCTTGTCTTTGGTAATAATCCATCTAATTAAAAAACTCAATACCATACCAAACATAAAAAGGTATCACTAAAAGCTCAATCTGTTGTCTCAAATGAATCTTTTCGTGGTTGACAAAAACTTTATCCAATACATCCTCTTTATTCTTTATAAAAACAAACGGGAAGAAAGTCAATCCTCTAAATCCTCGAGGCGTTAAATATTTAAAAACAATCAATATCATATGCTGTAAAGTTGTTAAATTTCTTTCTGTCTTTCTATTTTTGCCTAAGGAAAAATATTCTTTGATTAAAATAGTTATTTTTGAAGAAATTAAAAATAACTATTTAAATGTTGATTTGTGGGTATGAATGAAGAAATTGACCCTAATAATTTAAAAGAAGGCGAAGATTATTATGTAACTCCGGAAGGTTATCGCTGTTTTACTGAGAAATATCATTTAAAACGAGGATATTGTTGTAAAAGTGGTTGCCGACACTGCCCTTACGGATTCGATAAAAAAACAGGAACTATAAAAAAGTAACTGAGTAGCTGAGAAAGGAAAACTCAGAAACATAGCTATTCAGAAACTCAACAACTCAAAATAAACTCAGTAACTTAGTCACTCAGAAACTCAGAAACTCTAAAAATGACATTTCAAGAACACATAAAACAAGGAATTCCTTCAATTCTCCCAAATCCAAAACCATACGACAAGGAAATAAATCACGCACCAAAACGTAAAGAAATCCTTTCGGATGAAGAGAAAAAATTAGCGCTAAAAAATGCGCTGCGCTATTTTGAACCAAAACACCATGCCACTTTACTTCCTGAATTTAAAGAAGAATTAGAAAAATACGGTCGCATTTACATGTATCGTTTTCGTCCGGATTATAGAATGTATGCAAGACCAATTTCAGAATATCCAGGAAAATGCGAACAGGCAAAAGCTATCATTCTCATGATTCAAAATAATCTGGATTATGCTGTGGCACAACATCCACATGAGTTAATTACCTATGGCGGAAATGGTGCTGTGTTTCAAAACTGGGCTCAATACCTGCTTACGATGCAGTATTTGGCAGAAATGACGGAAGAACAAACATTAAGCATGTATTCTGGCCATCCGATGGGATTGTTTCCTTCAAATAAAGAGGCTCCAAGAGTTGTGGTAACCAACGGAATGGTCATTCCAAACTATTCTAAACCGGATGATTGGGAAAAAATGAATGCTTTAGGTGTTTCGCAATATGGACAAATGACAGCCGGAAGTTATATGTATATCGGTCCACAAGGAATCGTTCACGGAACAACTATCACCGTTTTAAACGGATTTAGAAAAATTAAAAAATCACCAACCGGAGGTTTGTTTGTAACATCTGGTTTAGGCGGAATGTCTGGCGCACAACCCAAAGCAGGAAACATTGCTGGTTGTGTGACGGTTTGTGCTGAAGTAAATCCAAAAATTACGCATATTCGCCATTCGCAAGGTTGGATTAATGAAGTTATAGATTCTATTGAAGATTTAGTTCCGAGAGTCCAAAAAGCATTGGCTAATCAGGAAGTTGTTTCTATTGCCTATCTGGGAAATGTGGTTGATGTATGGGAACGATTCGATCAAGAAAATATTCATATCGATTTAGGTTCGGACCAAACTTCACTTCACAATCCTTGGGCAGGTGGTTATTATCCAATGGGATATTCTTTTGATGAATCAAATGAACTGATGGCTAATAATCCTGATAAGTTTAAAGAAGAAGTTCAAAAAACCTTACGCCGTCATGCTAGTGCAATAAACAAACACACTACCAAAGGAACCTACTTCTTTGATTATGGAAACGCCTTTTTATTAGAAGCCTCTCGTGCAGGAGCAGATGTAATCGAAAAAAATCCAACCATAGGCCATGAGTTTAAATACCCATCGTATGTCCAAGATATTATGGGACCAATGTGTTTTGATTACGGCTTTGGGCCATTCCGTTGGGTTTGTGCTTCCGGAAATCCTGATGATTTAGCCAAAACAGATAAAATCGCCTGTGCTGTTTTAGAGGAAATGATGAAAACAGCACCCGAAGAAATTCAACAACAAATGGCTGATAATATTCAGTGGATAAAAGGCGCGCAGGAAAATCAATTGGTTGTTGGCTCACAAGCCCGAATTCTATATGCAGATGCCGAAGGCCGAATCAAAATTGCTGAAGCATTCAACCAAGCGATTGCAAAAGGTGAAATTGGTTATGTAATTTTAGGTCGCGATCATCATGATGTTTCAGGAACCGATTCTCCTTATAGAGAAACATCCAACATCTATGACGGATCTCGTTTTACTGCCGATATGGCAATCCAAAATGTCATTGGTGACAGTTTCCGTGGAGCAACTTGGGTTTCTATTCACAATGGCGGCGGAGTTGGTTGGGGCGAAGTAATTAATGGTGGTTTTGGTATGGTTCTTGACGGGACAAAAGAAGCGTCAAAGCGTTTAGAATCAATGCTTTTTTGGGATGTTAATAACGGAATTTCAAGAAGAAATTGGGCTAGAAATGAAGGGGCAGTTTTTGCCATAAAAAGAGCTATGGAGACGCAACCTTTATTAAAAGTTACCATCCCTAATATGGTTGACGATAATTTATTTTAACCAAAACTCACAATTATGAAAAAGTTCCTCCTAATTTCGGTTTTTATTCTACTTCTTTCGGCTTGTAGTTCCGTAAATGTGAACTCCGATTATGATAAAAAAGTTGATTTTTCTCAATTCAAAACCTATGCGTTTTATAAGTCTGGTATAGATAAAGTAGAAATTTCAGATTTAGATAAAAAAAGAATCCTCTATGCAATAGATGAAATCATGACATCTAAAGGATTTACGAAAAGTGAAACCCCTGATTTATTAATTAATTTTTTTACTAAGGAAAGGGAACAAGTCGATGTCAACCAATTTAATATGGGTTGGGGTTATGGTTGGGGATGGGGTTGGAATCCTTGGATATGGGGAGGAAACACAACTGTAAATCGCTATTCACAAGGAACTCTATATATAGATTTAATTGATGCTAAGAAAAAAGAATTGATTTGGCAAGGTGAAGGCGAAGGTGTTTTGACTAAAGATACCCATAAAAAAGACGAAGTCATAAAAACATTTGTTACAAAAATATTAGAACAATATCCGCCGCAAAAAAGTGATATGTGGTAAGTTTGCAGTATTCAAAAATAAAAAAAGCCGAAACATTTTGTTTCGGCTTTTTTCTACTATTTATTTTACCCTAGATTGAAATGAAAATCTTTTTTCTTTAAAAAGATTGAAATAAAAAACTGAAAAAAGCTCCTAATAATTCATCAATTCATCCATCTTAGCTTTTACTTTATCCGCGTTCGGAATCATCGTAAATTCTAAAGTACTATTTAGTGGAATCGCCGGCATATTTTCAGATCCAATAACCATTACCGGAGCGTCAAGATATTTAAAACATTTTTCATGAATAATCCCTGCCAAACTTCTCGCAAAGGAATTATTTGTTGACTCTTCTGTTACAACCAAACACTTTTTACTCTTTTTAACCGATTTAAAAATCGCTTCTTCGTCTAAAGGATATAGAGTTCGTAAATCGATAATTTCCACTTGACTTTTTATTTTTTCAGAAGCATTCAAAGCCCAATGTACTCCCATTCCATATGTGATTACCGAGATGGTTTCCTGACTTTGCTGCTCCCATATTTCTTGAACGATATTCGCTTTTCCAAAAGGCAAGATGTAATCTTCACTTGGTTCGTTTACTCTTGCAGCATCTGTGCCTTTTACTTTACTCCAATACAATCCTTTATGCTCCAAAATGACCACAGGATTCGGGTCGTAATACGCTGCTTTTAGCAATCCTTTTAAATCGGCTCCGTTGCTTGGATATGCTATTTTTATACCGCGAATATTGGTCAGTACACTTTCCACCGAAGAAGAGTGATAAGGGCCACCACTGCCGTAAGCGCCAATTGGTACTCGCAAAATCATACTAACCGGCCATTTTCCATTAGTCAAATAACTGGACCTGCTTACTTCCGTGAACAATTGATTTAAGCCCGGCCAAATATAATCGGCAAACTGTACCTCAACAATTGGTTTCAAGCCCACAGCTGACATTCCGACTGTTGAACCCACTATAAAGGCTTCCTGAATTGGTGTATTAAACACACGCTCGTCACCAAACTTTTGTGCCAAAGTCGCGGCCTCTCTGAAAACACCTCCTAATCTTCCACCTACATCTTGTCCGTATAACAAACATTCTTTGTGAGATTTCATCAATTCTTCTACGGCAAGCAAAGCACAATCCACCATCACTACTTTTTCTTCGCGTTGCGGATTTCTTTCTCCTACTTCCTCTGTAATTGGTGTTGGCGCAAAATCATGAGTAAATAAATCCTCGGGTTTTGGATCTTCTGCTTTTTGTGCTTTTTCGAAATCGGATTTTACTTTAGTGACAGCTAAATTCTCTATAATATGAATTTCTTCATTAGTAAATCCTGCTTCCATCAATTGCTTTTGCAATACTGGGAATGGATCACGCGATTGCGCTTCTTCCAAATCATCCCGATACCATTCCATTCGAACACCAGAAGTATGGTGATTCAACAACGGTACTTTTGCATGCACCAAAAATGGTCGGCGTTCTTCTCGTATAGTTTTAACTACTTTTTGAATAGCCAAATAGCTTTCGGTGAAATTGGCTCCATCAATAGAAATCGCTTCAATTCCATGAAATCCTTTAATATACTCGTAGGCATTTTGTGCTCTAGTTTCAGCGGCATTCGCCGAAATATCCCAACCGTTATCTTGTACCAAATACAAAATGGGTAACTGCTTCAAAGCAGCCATCTGAAAAGCTTCAGCAATTTCGCCTTCGGTTACTGAAGCATCTCCTAGCGAACAAACTACTATTGGTAATTCTTGAGTTGCATCTTGAATACCAATATTTTCTTTATACCAAAATCCCATCGCAGCTCCTGTTGCCGGAATGGCCTGCATTCCAGTTGCAGACGATTGATGTGGAATTTTGGGCTTATCTACATCTTTCAAACTTGGATGACAATAATAAGTTCTGCCTCCCGAAAATGGGTCATCTTTTTTTGCCATCAATTGCAACATCAAATCATAAGGTTGCATCCCTATTCCCAAAAGCATCGAATCATCACGATAGTATGGAAAAACATAATCCTGAGGAAGTAAATGCATCGCCATTGCAATCTGGACGGCCTCATGTCCACGAGATGTCGCATGTACATATTTGGAAACAATCTTGAAATTATCTTCATATAAGTTGGTCATCGCCTTGGCAGTGGCCATCGTTGAAAATGCTTTCTCGAGTATTGATTTATCTATTTTACTCATAAAATTTTACTTCGCTGGTACTAACCAGCCATACTTGTCTTGAATTTCTTGTGTTTTTATTCCTTCTAATGTGTCTGCTACAAAATCAGAAACAGGATTGTCAACAGGAAATTTTATTGATAAATCATTGTTTCCAATTTCTTCAATTCGGGCAATCCCAACTGCAGTTCCTGCTCCAAATGCTTCTTCCAAAGTTCCATTTTTTGAGGCTTCGATAATTTCGGTAAGTGAGATAGGACGTTCTGTAACTTCATAGCCTTTGTCGCGCAATATGTCTATCACACTCATTCGTGTAATTCCGGCCAAAATAGAACCACTCAAATCGGGCGTAATAAACTTCCCTCCTATTTTAAAGAAAATATTCATTGTCCCCACTTCTTGAATGTATTCAAAATGTTGAGCGTCTAACCACAAAACTTGATCATAACCCTCCATTTTTGCATATTCTGTTGGGCGAATAGCTCCAGCGTAGTTTCCGGCGGCTTTAGCTTCTCCTGTTCCACCATTCACAGCGCGAACATATTTTCTTTCGGCATATAATTTAATTTTTTTATGGAAGAAAGGTCCGGTCGGAGAAGCTATAATAATAAACTTAAAACTAGTTGCCGCACGCATTCCAATAAATGGTTCATCGGCATACATAAAAGGACGCAAATACAAAGCGCTGCCCGCTTGAGTTGGAATCCATTTTTTTTCTATCCCCACAAATTGTTTCAATGCTTCTACAAACAAATCTTCAGGAAATAAAGGCATTCCCATTCGATTTGCACTAAAATTCAATCTTTTAGCATTCTCTTTAGGACGGAATAACAATGGTGTTCCGTCTTTTCCTATGGTGGCCTTCATTCCTTCAAAAATTGCCTGACCATAGTGCAATGCCATAGCTGCAGGATGTGTCGGGATTAAAGCTAATGGCTCAATTCTAGGATTTTGCCATTCGCCATTTTGATAATCACAAACAAACATATGATCAGAAAATCGAGTTCCCATAACGATGTTGTGAAAATCAACTTCATCTGCCATTGATTTCGCTACTTTTGTTATCTTAATAGATGTTGTCATTATATCTTGCATAATAAAAATAGTTTGGGGTTAAATTTCCCCTTCGGGTGGAAGGGAACTAAATTGTTCTAAATAATCGCCTACTTTTCGCAAAAAAGATCCTCCTAAAAACCCATCAACCACACGATGGTCAAAGGACAAAGAAAGAAACATCATACTGCGGATAGCAATTTCATCTCCTTTGGAAGTCGTAATCACTTCTGGGCGTTTTTTAATAATTCCGAAGGCTAAAATCGCTACTTCGGGTTGGTTAATAATAGGTGTTCCCATTAAACTACCGAAGGTTCCCACATTTGAAATAGTAAATGTACTTCCTTGAATTTCTTCTGGTTTTAAAGTGTTGCTTCGAGATGCATTAGCCAAATGATTGACGCTTTTTGCCAAAGCAACTAAATCTTTTTCATTGGCATTTTTCACCACGGGAACAATTAAGTTACCGCTTGGTAAAGCAGTTGCCATTCCGATATTAATGTCTTTATGAACAATAATGTTTTTTTCATCTACTGAGACATTAATCATTGGAAAATCTTGAATGGCTTTAGCTACAGCCATAATAAAAACTGGAGTAAAGGTTAATTTTTCGTTGTATTTCTGTTGAAATTTATCTTTGTTTTCGTTTCTCCAATTGACCAAATTCGTGACATCAACTTCAATGTACGACGTAACGTGTGGCGACGTATGTTTGGAGTATACCATGTGATCGGCAATCATTTTTCGCATTCTGTCCATTTCAACGATATGGTCTTTTCCTTCTACAAAATTTATTTTTGGTTTTGGAAAATTACTTGTTGGTTGTCGGTTATCAGTTGTCGGTTTGCTTTGTATTGGATATTTACGATTCGTTAAATAATTGAAAACATCACTTTTCTGTAATCTTCCCTCAGATCCAGAACCTGGAATGGATTGTAATTCTTCTATCGATAAATTTTCTTTTTGAGCAATTGAGATAATTAATGGACTTAAAAAGTTGTCGGTTGTCAATTGACGGTTGTTGGTTTTTGGCTGTTGTACTTCTACTTTGCTCGGCATTGCACTACTTTTTTCTGCAACATCATCCTTCAGACTTTTAGCTTCCTGAATTCCATCAGAATTTATCAAAGCTAAAACAGTTCCAACCTCAACAACGTCATCTTTTTGAAAACGAATTTCGGTAATAACACCTGAAACCGGAGATGACAAATCATTGTCGACCTTATCGGTAGCCACTTCCACAATGGTTTCTTCAGCGTTAACAAAATCGCCTACTGATTTCAACCAGGAAATGATAGTCGCTTCGGTTATACTTTCGCCCATCTTGGGCATTTTGAATTCTGTTATCATTTTTTTGAGATGAAAGAGAATAGGTTATAGAAATAGACTTTTCAATCGTTCTATATTCTTTTCTCTATTTTCTATTTTCTTTTAATTTAAATTCTTCTAATGTTTTGTAAAATGCTTCTTGGGTTGGTCTGTTTTCAGGAATTTCTCTTAAAGGCTCTACTGCTTTTAAAGTTTCGTAACATTCTTTCGGCAATTGTTGATACAATGCTGTTCCTTTCGTTTTCCAGTCAATCATTTCATCGGAAACGTCTTTGATAATCATTGCTGGGTTTCCAACAACTATTTTTCCGTTTGGAATTTCCATTCCGGCTTTAATAAAACTTAATGCACCGATAATACATTCATCTCCAATGTTGACATCATCCATAATCACTGCATTCATTCCAACTAAACAATTTGCTCCAATATTCGCTCCATGTATTATTGCTCCGTGTCCGATATGTGCACCGGCTTTTAAAACCATACTTTTCCCCGGAAACATATGAATAGTACAATTTTCCTGAACATTGCAACCATCTTCAATAATGATTTCACCCCAATCACCTCGAATAGCTGCACCTGGACCAACATAAACATCTTTTCCAATAATCACATTACCCGTTACCGCTGCCTGTGGATGAATAAAACTACTTTCGTGTATTACAGGGATAAACCCTTTGAATTCGTATATCATTTTTCTTTTAGATAATAGATGAAAGACGGATAGGTAATAGATTTAATTTCTTACTGTAAATCTTTGAGTCTATTATCTTTTGTCTATTTAAATTTTTTCAATGTTTCTTTTGTAAAATCAGACAATACTAATCTTCCGCTTATAGCAGCTCTTTCTGCTAGTAAATTGTCCCAATCTTCTGTGCCTCGCCAAAATATTTTTTTCATTTCCATCATGGCTTCTGGGTTGTAGGTACATAAATGTTCAGCAAATTTTTGAACTTCAGCATCTAAAGCTTCAATACTATCGAAAACACTAGCATACAATCCTTTTTCCAATGCCCATGATGCCTCATAAAAAGAATTAGCATCTATGGCAATTTGTGACATGGCTGAAACACCCATTTTTCTTTCAATAGCAGGAGAAACAACAAATGGTCCTATGCCAACATTAAGTTCGGATAATTTTATGGCTGCAAATTTAGTAGCCATGCAATAATCAGTTGCTGCCGCTATTCCTACTCCGCCGCCAACAGTTTTCCCTTGAATTCTTCCAATGATGAATTTTGGGCATTTGCGTATGGCGTTAATGACATTAGCAAATCCTGAGAAAAATACTTTTCCTGTTTCGGCATCGTTAATAGCAATAAGTTCTTTGAAACTGGCTCCGGCACAGAATGTTCGATCACCACCACTTTTGAGGATGATGACTTTTACTTCGGCATTATTGCCAACTTCGGTTATTGTGTAGGCTAATTGCGCTAGAATGTTGCCAGGTAAGGAGTTTTGTTCTGGATGAAAAAACTCAATTGTGGCGATATTATTTTCTATGTTATGTTTAACGTATGCTTCTTTCATATCTTTTATTATAATATTCCAAATTGTTCGAAATGATGATTCAAATGTTTTCGTTCTAATAAGTACGATTCATATCGATTCAATTCACCGAAAACCATATTCTTTAAAATCGCTTCTGGATTTTCTTTGAAAAAGGTTTTATAACTTTCTCTTGCTTCGAAAAATTTCGCTTTGGCGGTTTCAAAATCGGGATGAATAAAATCTTCCAATTCATCTTTTTTCATGGTTGGAAATCTCGTACCCATTGGAAATTTGTCATAATTGTATAACGAATTATGTACTTTATCCAAAATCTTCTCGGGTGTTGCAAACTCGAAATCCTGAATTTCTCCTGACATAATTCTATAACCTTGTTCCAAATGTTCTAACAAATGTTGTGGCGTTAGAATTCCCCAATTTGGCTTAGAATTTTCGTTTAATTTATTCAGACATTCCGCTATTTTTGCATCGGTCATTTCAATAAAAACTTCCTGTTTTTTTTGTACCATAGTTAAGATAGTCGCAACGGCTACCAATTCGTCTTCAGTATCAAAAACTTCAACAAACCATTTAACGATACCACTCGGATGTTCTGCTGAAGCGACATCTCTGTCGATTT
>NZ_JBMOGQ010000029.1:0-21948 GCF_049318325.1 Flavobacterium sp.
TTACACGTTAAAAGACGCCGGTTTATTTGTTACTAGAAGATTAATGAGGGTTTTACCAAGTTACTATTTGGTCATTTTAATAATCACTATCATTTATTTATTATTTGGATTTTCCGTTTCTGAAGTATGGAAATATCCATTGATGATTCAAAATTTTAGTTCGCCAATTCCTGTTTTTTTCCCGGAATCTTGGAGCTTACCCGTCAAAGAAATGGGCTATATTTTTGTGGTAATTTTGTTGTTGGTTATTTCAAAGACATTCTTCAAAGCATCTAAACAGGTTTTATTTTTAACGGTAGTAATTGGACTTATTGCTTTTACCTTTCTTTTGAAATTATATTATGATATACATTCTACCAATTTGCAATTGAGAATATGGAGTTTTACGGTTCGTTCGGTGGTGATTTACAGAATCGATTCCGTTTTTATTGGAGTTCTTTTTGGGTATTTTTATCATAATTATAAAGAATTCATAATGTCAAAACGAAAACAATTTTTAGCTCTTGGAATTTTGCTGTTTCTGGTTTTGTTTTTATGCATAGTTGTTTTTAAATTAAGGTTAACCAATGCGTCTTGGTTTTGGAACATCTTGTGTTTGCCTATGCTTTCGACAGCTATTTGCTTATTTATTCCTTTTTTATTGAATTGGAAATCACCATCTCAGGCAATCGGAAATGGGATTACTTTTATCTGCAATATTGCCTATTCTATATATTTATTGCATTACAGTGTAGTGCTTTTTCTGCTAAAATATTTTATCGATACGAAAGATTTCAGGTTATGGCAATTGAATCTTTTTGCTATCTTGTATGTGTCAATTACTGTCGGTTTAAGTTATCTTTTTTACACCTATTTTGAAAAACCAATTAATCAATTCAGAGCTAAAAATCTAAAGTTGAATGACAAATAATAATACCCGAGTTTTTGGACTTGATTTAATGCGTGCCATGGCAATTGCCATGGTTTTGTGTTCGCATATTCTATGGATATATAATCCAAAAGATGAAATCATTAAACAATTTTTTTCGTTGTTTGGTTTTTTAGGAGTCGAATTTTTCTTTGTGTTGAGTGGTTTTTTGATTGGGAAAATACTATATAATATTTATATCAAGGATGATTATTCCATAAAAAGTGCTTTTTATTTCCTCAGAAGAAGATGGTTTAGAACATTACCTAATTATTATCTAATACTGATTATTAACTTAATAATTACAACTGCTTTAGGATATTCTATTCCTAAATTAGGATTATATTTTATATTTCTCCAAAATGGGTTTTCCAGAATGTCAACCTTTTTTCCCGAATCATGGAGTTTGGCTGTTGAAGAATGGGCTTATGTAATTTTGCCTATGTCACTCTTAGTAATATCATTTTTATTCAAACCTAAAAACAAGAGTAGGTTCTTTCTATGGCTAATAGTACTATTGATTATGTTATTTATTGGTTTTAAAATAGGGTACCAAATCAATACTAAAACTACTACGCTCGATGAGTGGAATGTTTCCCTGAAATCAGTTGTGATTTATAGATTAGATGCCATTTTTATCGGAGTGTTATGTAGTTGGATTAGTGTAAATTATAAAAAAAACTGGGCTAAATTCAAATATCTTTCCGCTGTATTTGGAGCACTAATTATGATGTTTATGTATTTTGGAATGGGCTTTTTACAAATTTTTCCCGAGACTTACCCCTTTGTTTGGAATGTAATTTATCTTCCTTTGGCTTCATTCACAATTGCATTTTACATGCCATTCTTTTCTCAGCTAGAAACTACAATTGGAATAATTAAAAAGCCAATTGAATTTATCAGCAAGATTTCATACGCTATTTATCTGTTTCATTATAGTGTGATTTTGCAATTGATTATGTTGTTTGTAGATAGAGAAAATACTTCTTTACTTCAATTTCATATGATTACAGCTTTTTATCTTACAGTATTAATTGTAATAAGTTATGTTTGTTACCGTTTTTATGAAAAACCAATTATGGATTTAAGAGATAAAAAATAAAAATATTTATTTTACAGTGCTTTTATTAACGTATTTGTAAAAAAGCTAGAGCAAAAATCATCATTTCGTAAAATAGTGTTCCTCACCAATATATTTTATGAAAAACTTTTATAGAAGTACAACGTTTTCGTAAATTTGCATTGCATTTTAGGCCGTTTGGCCGAACATAATTCTGTTAAACATATAAACCCAATATATTATGGCTTTTGATATTGAAATGATTAAAAAAGTTTATGCGACTATGGCAGAAAGAGTTGATAAAGCTCGAGAAATTGTTGGTCGTCCTCTTACTTTGTCTGAAAAGATTTTATATTCACATTTATGGGAAGGCAATCCAACACAAGCATTCACACGTGGAAAAGATTATGTTGATTTTGCTCCCGATAGAGTGGCTTGTCAGGATGCAACCGCTCAAATGGCCTTATTGCAATTTATGCATGCCGGAAAAAAGACAGTGGCGGTTCCAACAACAGTTCATTGTGACCACTTAATTTTGGCAAAAGATGGTGCTAAATCTGATTTGGCAGCAGCCAATTCACAATCTAAAGAAGTCTTTGATTTCCTTTCTTCAGTATCAAATAAATATGGAATTGGGTTTTGGAAGCCGGGTTCTGGAATTATACACCAAATAGTTTTAGAAAATTATGCGTTTCCAGGCGGAATGATGATTGGTACCGATTCGCACACGGTTAACGCCGGTGGATTAGGAATGTTAGCTATAGGTGTTGGTGGTGCCGATGCTGTAGACGTAATGTCGGGCATGTCATGGGAATTGAAATTTCCAAAATTAATCGGAGTTAAATTAACCGGAAAATTGAATGGTTGGACATCGCCAAAAGATGTAATCTTAAAGGTAGCTGATATTCTAACCGTTAAAGGAGGAACTGGAGCTATCGTTGAATATTTTGGTGAGGGAGCCATTAATATGTCGTGCACGGGTAAAGGAACCATTTGTAACATGGGTGCCGAAATAGGAGCAACTACTTCAACTTTTGGGTACGATGACTCAATGAGAAGATATTTGGCTGCGACCGATAGACAAGATATTGTAGATGCAGCAGATAAAGTAGCCAGTTATTTAACTGGCGATGCTGAAGTATATTCTAATCCTAACAACTATTTTGATCAGGTTATTGAAATCAATTTATCAGAATTAGAACCACATATCAACGGACCATTCACTCCGGACAGAGGAACTCCTGTTTCAAAAATGAAAGCAGAAGCTGCCGCTAACGGTTGGCCAATAAAAATTGAATGGGGACTAATTGGTTCATGTACTAACTCTTCTTATGAAGATATGGCTCGTGCGGCATCAATTGTGGAACAAGCCGTTGCACATGGAATCACTCCAAAAGCTGAATTCGGAATTAATCCGGGTTCAGAGCAAATCAGATATACTATCGAAAGAGACGGAATCATTGCGACTTTCGAGAAAATGGGAACCAAAGTTTTTACCAATGCTTGCGGTCCATGTATTGGTCAATGGGATAGAGCCGGAGCCGATAAACAAGAAAAAAATACCATTGTACATTCGTTTAATAGAAATTTCTCAAAACGTGCTGATGGGAATCCAAATACTCATGCTTTTGTAACGTCACCGGAAATGGTTGCCGCTTTAGCCATTTCGGGAGATTTGAGTTTTAATCCAATTACAGATACTTTATTGAATGATAAAGGGGAAGAAGTGAAACTGAATCCGCCTCACGGGGATGAATTGCCAAAAAGAGGATTTGATGTAGAAGATGCAGGTTTTCAAGCGCCAGCTGCTGATGGAAGTAGTGTTCAGGTTGTAGTTTCTCCAACTTCGGATAGATTGCAATTACTAGCGCCTTTTGATGCTTGGGATGGTAAAAATATCACAGGAGCAAAATTACTTATAAAAGCTTTTGGAAAATGTACTACGGATCATATCTCAATGGCTGGACCTTGGTTACGTTTCCGTGGCCATTTAGATAATATTTCTAATAATATGTTGATTGGCGCAGTGAATGCTTTTAACCAAGAAGCTAATAAAGTTAAAAACCAATTAACAGGTTCATACGATTCAGTTCCTGCTGTTCAAAGAGCATACAAAGCTGCCGGAGTTCCAACAATTGTAGTAGGTGATCACAACTATGGCGAAGGTTCCTCAAGAGAGCATGCCGCTATGGAACCAAGATTTTTGGGAGTTAAAGCAGTTTTGGTAAAATCATTTGCGCGTATACACGAAACAAATTTGAAGAAACAAGGAATGTTAGCATTGACATTTGCAAACGAAGCGGATTATGATAAAATTCAGGAGAACGACACTATCAATTTCTTAGACTTAACCGAATTTGCTGCAGGTAAACCGTTGTCATTAGAATTTGTTCATGCTGATGGTTCAAAAGATGTTATTTTGGCAAATCACACATATAACGATGGTCAAATTGGCTGGTATGTAGCTGGTTCTGCATTGAACTTGATTGCTGCCGGAAAAGCTTAATTTTTTCATATAGATTTATAAAAAAAATGCTCAACTACTGTTGAGCATTTTTTATTTTGTTTTCTTCTTATACATTTATTTCAGACCACAGATTTTACTCTACTGAATTAATTATCTGCTAATAATAAGTATAGCGTCTGACTTTTGCTATATATTTTGCCAAACGAATTACCTGATGGCTGTATCCATATTCATTATCATACCAAACATAGAGCACAATATTTTTTCCATCTCCTGAAACAATTGTAGCATTGCTATCATAAATTGAGGGTTGAGCAGTGCCAACAATATCTGAAGAAACCAATTCGTTATTCAACGAATACCTGATTTGTTCAATCAATTCTCCTTCAAGAGCATATTTTTTCATGATTTTATTCACTTCTTCAACAGAAGTTACTTGGCTAACTTCTAAATTCATAACTACCAAAGAACCATTTGGAACAGGTACACGGATGGCATTAGAAGTTAATTTTCCTGCTAAACTAGGCAATGCTTTAGCAACAGCAGTTCCGGCCCCAGTTTCAGTAATTACCATATTCAAGGCAGCAGCACGACCACGACGGTATTTTTTATGCATATTGTCCACCAAGTTTTGATCATTGGTGTAGGCGTGGATAGTTTCAATATGTCCTTTTACAACACCAAGGGTATCTTCAACTACTTTCAATACCGGAGTTATAGCATTGGTTGTACAAGATGCGGCAGAAAAGATGGCTACATCGTCTGGGTTATAATCGGTATGATTTACTCCATAAACAATATTCGGAACACCTTTGCCGGGTGCAGTCAATATTACTTTGCTAACTCCTTTTGAAGACAAATGGCGTTTCAATTGTTCCTCGGTTGTAAATGCACCAGTATTATCAATTACTAATGCATCTTCGATTCCATATTGAGTATAATCAATTTCTTCGGGTGAATTGGCTGTAATAACATGAACTGTTGTTCCGTTAATGATTAACACGTTGTTTTTAGCATCGGCCTGAACTGAACCATGAAAATCTCCATGAACAGAGTCATAACGCAACAATGAAGCTCTTTTTTCTAATGAGGAAGCATCATTTCTATCACGGGTTACAATAGCGCGAAGACGAAGTTGTTCTCCTTTACCCATTTTGCTCATCATTTCACGAGCTAACAAACGACCGATTCTACCAAAGCCATACAAGACTACATCTTTTGGTTTTAAGTTTTTAAAATCTTTTGTATTTTTTAATTTATCAATAACAAAGGCACGACTATCATTATATTTATTGTCATCAAGATGAAATTCATAGGTTAATTTTCCAATGTCAATTCGGGATGGCGGTAAGTCTAAATTTTGAATAGAGCGCGCTATTTCTACAGAATCAAAGATATTTATTGGTTTTTGGACAAACTCACCGGCATATTCGTGAAAGTTGATAATATCACTCACATTTTTATCAATTAATTGATTTCTAAAAAGGACCAATTCTATTGATTTGTCATACCACAAATCGCTGATAATTTTAATTAATTCAACGCCAGCTTTTCGCCTGTCAGCCTGAAAAGATAATTCCTTCTCGTATAACTTGTTGTTGTCCATAAAAATAAAAAAGTTTTAGTTGTGTTTCTACCCCGAATTTATTTCGGAATTTTAATAATTTCGGCAAAAGTATAAAACAGAAGTCTATCACGAAAACGATTTCGTAACTTTTTTATAAAACAAAAAAACCAGCCCAAATTTTGAACTGGTTTTAAACTAAATTAACCTTTTAACCTTATAAAATTACTTGAATGACTTGCCCAATTCTGTTAAGCATTTGAATACTTATATTTTGATTTTCGTCTTTTTTATTTAAAATCTTGGAAATGGTTTCTACATCCGTTGCTTTTACATTATCTACGGAAAGTATAATACCACCTTTTAATTGGTCATAATAGGGCTTTAGATTTTCGTTATTGATGTCTTTAATACGGACACCATAATCAATTCTGAATTTCTTTTTATCAGCAGCTTCTATGTTTTCCAATTCTAATCCTTTAAATTCAGTAGTAACTAGGTCGTTTTTGATTAAAGTAACTGGAACCGAATTAGTTTCTCCATCTCGAACAAAAGTTACTTGCACTTTATCATTTGGCCTTTTGGTACTGATATATCCAGAAAGTTCGGCATATGTATTAATATTTTGACTGTCTAGTTTTTTGATAATGTCACCTTTTTGTAGGCCTGCTTTTTCGGCACCTGATTTTTTTGTTACTTTATTGATATAGAAGCCTTCGGTATCATTAACACCTAATTCTTTAGAAGCTTTGCTATTTAATTCGCCGCCTTCAATTCCAAGAATGCCACGTTGTACGTTGCCAAATTCCATAATGTCTTCAATGATTTTTCGAGTAATGTTTGATGGAATTGCGAATGAATATCCGGTATAACTTCCTGTTGGGGATGAAATCATCGTATTAATTCCAATCAATTCGCCTCGGGTGTTAACCAATGCACCACCAGAATTTCCTGGATTTACTGCTGCATCAGTTTGTATAAATGACTGAATACCGTTATCTTCTAAATTTCTGGCTTTTGCCGAAACAATTCCTGCAGTAACAGTCGAATTCAGATTATATGGATTTCCGACGGCCAAAACCCATTCGCCAACTTTCACCTGATCAGAATCAGCAAATGTAGTGTAGGCTAATTTCTCTTCGGTATTTATTTTTAACAACGCAATATCCATTTTTGAATCAGTTCCAATTAGTTTTGCTTTGTATGATTTATTGTTGTTTAGAGTTACTTCAAGTTCGGTAGCGTCTTTTATTACATGATTATTGGTTACAATATAACCGTCTTCTGAAATAATAACACCCGAACCTGTTCCGATCTGTTCTTGTTGTTGACCGCCATTAGTTCCGTAAAACCACTGCATCATCGGATTATAAATGGTCCTTACCGAAACATTTTTAACGTGAACAACGGTGTGAACTGTATTTTCTGCAGCTGCAGTAAAATCAATCGCTTCACCAGATAAACCAACATTTTTAGCATAATTGTTGGATGCCATAGTCACAATCGAATTTCGATTGCCTTTTCCTTCAATAAATAATTTGTAAGCACCAAGTGTGGTCGCGCCACTTAATAAAGAAATCAAAAATAAACTTGATAATCGTTTCATATGTCTATAATTTTTGTTTTTAATTGGTCATATGTAATTTGCATAACAGCCACTTGTTTTAAATAAATTTTTGGTTATGCTCATTTCATAGTCTTAAACATTTTAAATTATTTGAACGTAAAATTATAAATTTCTATTTTTCGAAATATCAGTTTAACGGTCGTTTAACAATTTTTAAGTTAATTTTAATATTTGCTATATTTGTTGGCGTAAACCACACTATGAAATACACTTTTTATAAATACGAAGGAACAGGAAATGATTTTATCTTCATTGATAATCGTCAAAACAACTTCCCAAAAAACGACATTAAACTCATCGAAAAATTGTGCGACAGACGTTTCGGAATTGGCGCTGACGGATTGATATTATTAGAAAATGATGTCGAAACCGATTTTCGAATGGTTTATTACAATTCGGATGGCAATCAAAGTTCAATGTGTGGAAATGGTGGTCGTTGCATTGTAGCTTTCGCAAAAAGTTTAAATCTTATTGATGACCAAACTAAATTTCTGGCAACCGATGGTTTGCATCATGCCTATGTTTTAGAAAACGGAATCATTTCTTTGGAAATGAAAGATGTTGATGAGGTAAAAATTCAAAACGATTATGTTTTCCTAAATACCGGTTCTCCGCATCACGTAGTGCTGGTAGATGGCTTAGATAATTATGATGTAAAAAAAAATGGCGCCAAAATCCGTTATTCTGATTTGTATGGTAAAGCCGGAAGCAATGTTAATTTTGTAAATCAACTGTCAGATAATCATTTTCGTCTAAGAACTTATGAACGTGGAGTTGAAGATGAAACTTTTTCGTGTGGAACCGGTGCAACAGCAACAGCTATTGCTATGAATGCAATTGGTAATACAACTTCCAATCATATAAAATTAGATGTTGAAGGCGGAAAACTCGAAGTTTCCTTTACAAAAGAAGGAAGTGTCTATACTAAAGTTTTACTGAAAGGTCCAGCAACTTTTGTTTTTCAAGGAGAAATAAATTTATAATTTTTTATGACTCTACAAGGAAATACTATCCATTTAAGAGCACTCGAGCCCGAAGATTTAGAGTTTGTCTATGCTATAGAAAACGATGAAAATATTTGGGAAGTCAGCAACACAATAACTCCATATAGCAAATTTCTTATTCGACAATATCTCGAAAATGCCCATCAGGATATTTATGAAGCTAAGCAATTGCGATTGGTCATTTGTAAAAAAGGGAATTCTGAAGCTATCGGATTAATTGACTTATTTGATTTTGATGCCAAAAATAAACGGGCCGGAATTGGGATAATCATTCAAAATGATGTCAATAGAAATAATGGTTTTGGAAAGCAAGCATTAAGTTTGGTAATTAATTATGCTTTTGAGCAGTTGCAGCTTCATCAGTTGTACGCAAATATCGGAACAGAAAATAAAGCAAGTGAATCGCTTTTTACTACATTTGGATTTGAAAAAATTGGGATTAAAAAGGACTGGAATTTTACCAATAATGCTTTTCATGATGAAGCAGTTTTTCAATTAATTAAAAAATAAATGGTTTTTAATAGAAATAAAATTATCAAGATTTCAGGAATTGTTTTCGTTGTTTTTGTGGCGGTAATTTATATCAAGTTTTTCACTTCGAATACGAATTTTGAAAATGACGAAATATATGTGCAAATTCCAACAGGTTCTAACTATCAGGATGTTGAAAAAATCCTTTCCCCATTGGTAAAAAATATAAGTAATTTTGAATTTATCGCTAAATGCCGTTCCTATCCAGAAAATGTTAAATCAGGACGTTTTTTGTTAAAGAAAGGAATGAGTGCTTTTCAATTGGTGTCTGCCATGAGAAGAAACGTTCCGGTAAAATTGGCTTTTAACAATCAGGAGCGCTTGGAAAATCTGTGCGAACGCTTGAGTTCTCAAATAGAACCCGACAGGACAAAACTCTTAACTACTTTCAGAGACAGTACTTTTCTGCAAAAAAATGGTTTTACCAAAGACAATGTTTTTGCCATGTTTTTACCAAATACGTATGAAGTGTATTGGAATATTACTGCAGAAAAATTCAGAAATAAAATGCTGGAAGAGTACAATAGGTTTTGGACAAAAGCTCGAATTACAAAAGCTGCAGCTTTGGATTTATCTCCAGTTCAAGTGATTACTGTAGCATCAATTGTGCATAAAGAATCGGTAAAGAAAAGCGAGCGACCTATAATTGCCGGCGTTTATCTTAATAGGTTAATTCAGGGAATGCCTTTGCAGGCTGATCCAACAGTGATTTATGCTTTGAAATTGCGTGACAATGATTTTGACCAAGTCATAAAAAGAGTTTTATATAACGATTTGTTTATCAATTCGCCTTACAATACGTATAAAAATATTGGTTTGCCTCCAGGACCAATAGCGATGCCCGACGTTGACGCTATTGATGCGGTTTTGAATGCTGAAAAACACGATTATATTTATTTCTGCGCAAGCGTTGAAAAATTTGGCTATCATGTTTTTGCTTCCACTTATGAGCAACATCAAGTTAATGCCATGAAATATGCTAATTGGATCAATAAACAAGGAACAAAAAGATAATTTTGAAAGTAGCAAAGCGACTAGTTATTCTTTTGTTTTTTTGGTGTTTCCAAATTACAGTCGCTCAAAATGCTGTTGAAAATTTTCTAAAGACTTCGGATACTTTAAACAAGAAGCGTCTCAAAACACTTGTTATTTCCGAAGTTGCTATTGGTTCTGCAACATTGATTGGTTTGAATCAAATTTGGTATGCCGATTATCCCCGTTCTAATTTTCATTTTATAAATGACAATGCCGAATGGCTTCAAATGGATAAAGTTGGCCATGTTTTTTCATCTTATCATTTAGGTAATTTTGGTGCCAATGCTTTGAAGTGGTCAGGTGCAAGTCGAAAAAGTCAACTAATTTACGGTTCCACTTTGGGATTAGCTTTTTTGACTGCGGTTGAGGTTTTTGATGGTTATTCGGCAAATTGGGGCGCTTCCTGGGGCGATATTGCAGCTAATGTTTCAGGAACGGCTTTATATGTTTCACAAGAATTACTTTGGAAGGAACAGCGAATTGTACCAAAATTTTCTTTTCACACAACACCTTACCCTTCTGCAAGGCCAAATATTTTAGGAAGCTCTTTTTCCGAACAAATTCTTAAAGACTATAATGGTCAAACTTATTGGTTGTCTGCTAACATTTTTTCATTTGCAAAATCATCTAAAATTCCTAAATGGTTGAATGTTGCAGTTGGTTATGGAGCAGAAGGAATGATAACTGGAAGTGATGAATTTGTTAATACTATTTTTCTTCCGGAAAGTAGAAGACATCGTCAATTTTACCTCTCGCTCGACGTTGATCTAACTAAAATAGAAACCAAATCGCATTTTGTTAAGACGCTTTTAACAGTTTTCAATACTATTAAAATTCCGGCTCCAACTTTTGAAATCAAGGGTTCAGGCGGAACAAAATTTCACTTTCTTTATTTTTAACTACTTGGTATTCAATTTTATAAATTTATTTGTATATTGCGCCTCAGAAATATCAAGTCGGTGACAGCGCTTGAGAAATAATAATTAATGATAAAAAAAGGAATATTTTACATAACAATTCTACTTACTGTAGCTTTAATAAGCTCTGGTTTTAAACCTTACAATTCCCAAATCAGCAAGTACTCATTTGCTGATAAAAATGAAGAACAATCTTATGTTTTTCCTTCTCTAAACAGCATCGATTATTTTAAATTAAAAGTCCCATTTACAGGAAGATATTTTATTGGATTCAGAGAAGCACTGGCTCATAAAGAATCACAAGGAAAATATCGTAAAATCAATTCTTTAGGTTATATTGGAAAATACCAATTCGGAATTGAAACTTTAAAGTCTATTGGTATTAATGATAGCATTGGTTTTATGAATAATCCAAGACTTCAGGAAAAAGCTTTTGTTGCGTTACTTTCTAAAAACAAATATAGCCTTAAAGATTATATCAATTATTTTGAAGGTAAAATTGTTGATGGTGTTAAAATTACAGAATCTGGAATTTTAGCGGCAGCACATCTAGGGGGTTCAGGATCGGTAAAACGATTTTTGAATTCCAATGGCGAAAAAAAATGTAAAGACGAATATGGGACTTCTGTTAAAACGTATTTGAAAGATTTTGGCGGATATGAAACCACTGGAATTAAAGCTGTCAAAAATGCTAAAGTAAACTAATTTACGTTTTGTGAATAATAAAAATGGTTGGTCTATTATGCAGGTCAACCTTTATTTTTTTCCAGTCAGCCACACGAAAGGTTTTGATAAATTCAGTTGGCAATGTAATATCAGTTGCAATACAAAGTTGTGTATTGGCTTGTAAAATTTGCAGTAAATCTTCTAATAATTTATTATTTCGATAAGGCGTTTCAATAAAGATTTGTGATTGATTTTTTGAACTCGACAGGTTTTCAAAGTTTTTTAACGCTACTTTTTTATCACCTTTATCAATTGGAAGATAACCGTTGAAGGCAAAACTCTGACCATTCATTCCGGAACCCATCATTGCCAATAGGATAGAAGATGGTCCAACTAAAGGAACAACTTGTATCCCGTTTTCGTGAGCAATTTTTACAATAACCGCACCGGGATCAGCAACTCCAGGGCAACCTGCTTCGCTCATTAAGCCAACGTTTATTCCATTCAGACATGGAGCAATCATCGCTTTGTATTCTGACACCTCAGTACGTTTGTTTAGGGAAGAAATTCTTAAACTGTTTTGAATTTTTTCAGGATGAATGGATTTAATAAATTTTCGAGCTGTTTTTTCATTTTCAACTATATAGTCGTCTATAAAATCGATAGCCCTTTTTACAGTTTGAGGTAAAACATCATGAGGATTCATTTCTCCCAATGTAGTTGGGATTAAATAAAGTTTGCCTTTTAAATTTACAGGTTTCATCTACGCTTTTTAATTGTTTTTTTTATCTGTCAGATGTTAATGTTAAGGCATTTCATGAATGTTTCTCTATTAGTATTTTGGCTAAAATGTCGCAGGTTTCATCAAGCATTTCATAAACCATGTCAAAACCATTTTGCAATCCGTAATATGGATCAGGAACATCAACATTATCTCCAGGAAATAAATAATCTAGAATTAGCTTAACTTTTTGTTTGTGTTCTTCTTTTTTTGCTAATTCAATTACATCATCATAATTAGAATTATCCATTACATAGATGTAATCAAAATCATCAAAATCTCTAGTAGTAAATTGTCTAGCTTTTTGATTGGTAATGTTTAATCCATTTTTTTGAGCTGTCAATATAGAACGTTGATCAGGTTGTTTGCCAATGTGGTAATTTCCTGTTCCGGCAGAGTCAACGATAAATTTATCTTTAGGAAGTTTAGCAGCAAGTAGTCCTTCAGCCAAAGGTGATCGGCAAATATTTCCTAAACAAACCATTAAAATTTTAACGGGCATAATTTGATTCTAAAACGTAAACTTACTCAAAAAGGAATTATAGCGATAATTTTTTATGAATATCTTCTACAAATTTTTTGAACTGCTTGTCAGTTGAAACTAAGTTGTCAACTGTTTTACAGGCGTGAAGAACCGTGGCGTGGTCTCTGTCTCCAATTTGAGAACCAATATTTGCCAAAGAAGATTTTGTAAATTTCTTAGCAAAGAACATGGCCAATTGTCGAGCTTGAACAACGTGGCGCTTTCTGGTTTTAGATTGCAGAGTATCAAGATCTAATTGGAAATAATCAGAAACTACTTTTTGAATATATTCAATCGAGATTTCTCGTTTTACATTTTTAACAAATTTCTCAACTACATTTTTTGCCAAATCTAAAGTCACTTCTTTCTTATTGAAAGAAGATTGGGCAATCAACGAAATAATTGCGCCTTCTAATTCACGTACATTTGACTTGATGTTTTTTGCTACATACTCTAATATTTCATCCGGCATTTCAACGCCGTCTCTGTACAAAATATTTTTTAAGATAGAAATTCTAGTTTCGTAATCAGGTTGGTGTAATTCGGCAGACAAACCCCATTTGAAACGTGACAACAAACGTTGTTCGATATCTTGCATGTCAACAGGTGCTTTATCTGAAGTAAGAATAACTTGTTTGCCGTTTTGGTGTAAGTAATTGAAAATATGAAAGAACACATCTTGAGTTCCTGTTTTTCCTGAAAGGAATTGAACATCATCAATTATCAAAACATCTATCAATTGATAGAAATGGATAAAATCGTTTCTGTTATTTTTCTTAACGGAGTCAATATATTGTTGGGTGAAAACTTCTGCCGAAATATATAAAACTGTTTTTTCAGGATATTTGTCTTTGATTTCAACACCGATAGCATGGGCTAAATGCGTTTTTCCTAATCCAACACCGCCAAATATTAATAAAGGATTGAATGATGTTCCGCCTGGTTTGTTAGCAACCGCCATACCAGCAGAACGCGCTAATCTATTTGAATCACCTTCAAGGAAATTATCAAAACTATAATTTGGATTAAGTTGCGACTCAATTTTTAAGTTTCTAATTCCAGGAATAACAAAAGGATTTTTTAATTCTGGATTTAGATTTTTAAAAGGGGCATCAACATCTTGAGATTTTATTGGACTGCGGTGAGCACTTGGAAGTTGTTCAGTAAATGGTTGTTTATTTCCATAAGTGTTCTCCATTTTAATTTTATAAAGTAACTTTGCATTTTTTCCAAGTTCTTTAGTTAACGCTACTTTTAATAATTTCACATAATGTTCTTCTAGCCATTCATAAAAGAATTTGCTAGGAACTTGAATGTATAAAGCGTTATCAGTTAGTTCAACTGATTTAATCGGTTCAAACCAAGTTTTAAATGCTTGCTCTTGGATATTGTCTTTTATAAATAACAGACAGTTTTCCCACACCGATTGCGCAGTTTTGCTCATATTTGGTCTAAAATTAAAGTATTTATTTATTAGGTTTTACTCGAAAAAACAACGAATGTTTTTAATAAATTTCGGGATAGCAAATATGTGAATAAAATTTGTTAAAAAAAATTATAACGACCTTGATTTTTTAAAAATATTGTCGTAAAGAAAAAATAAATTTTAGATTAAAAGCAAAAAAATCGGATGAAAGAACATCAAATACAAATTAGAGTACGTTATTCTGAAACAGATCAAATGAGTGTTGTTTATCATGGCAATTATATGCCCTATTTTGAAATGGGTCGCGTGGAATGGCTTAGAAACAGAGGGATTTCGTATAAGTCGTTAGAAGAAAACGGAATAGCACTTCCAATTGTATCGATGACAATAAATTACAAAAAACCTGCACGTTATGATGATTTACTTACAGTGATAACCAAATTAAAAAGTCAGTCGTCCGTGAAGATAGAATTTGATTGTGAAATTCGTAATGAAAATGGCGAGTTGTTAACAACTGCTTATTTTTTGTTGGTTTTTGTGGATATAAATTTAGGAAAACCTATTGCGCCTCCTCAATATATTTTGGATATTATAAATGATTAAATTTTTTTAATCTCAATCTCAAATAAATTTAAAAAAATGTTGAAAATTATTTCGGCATTTTTTTTTCGAGTTGCTATTATAATTTGGCAACTTTCTTTCATTTGTTGTGAAATGATTTCAAGGTTTTTCTCTTTAATGATTCGCATTACTTTATTCATGTTTTTATAATCAAAGAAAATTTGAAAATGAACATCTATTGTTTTTTCGAGGATTACGGATTCTTCTAAAGCCATTTGAGCTGCTGTTTTATAAGCAGATATTAATCCGCCTACACCCAGTTTTACTCCTCCAAAGAAACGAACAACAACTACTAGAACATTAGTTAAACCAAAAGATTGAATCTGTCCATAAATCGGCATTCCAGCTGAATTGCTTGGCTCACCATCGTCATTGGCTCGAAAAGAAACGGTATCAGTTCCTAGTTGAAAAGCATAACAAAAATGACCGGCGCCAAAGTGTTGCTTGCGTAAGTTGTTTACAATTGATTTGACTTCGTCTTCTGAAGTGATTGGAAAAGCATAGCCAAAAAACTTACTGTTTTTTTCTTTAAATAGAATTTCCGTTGAAGGTGAGGCAATGGTTTTAAAAGTGTCTTTTATTTCCAAAACTATAAGGGTAGATGCTTTTGTTCAAACAAATTGATGACATCTTCTTCGCCAACTTTTAAATTCCAAACGTGTAATCCTAGCGATGCGGCCGCATCAGTATTAACTTTTTTGTCATCAACAAACAAAGTTCTTTTAGGCGATAAATCATGATTGTGAATAATAATAGCAAAAATTTCTTGATCTGGTTTTCGCATGCCCATTTCATAAGAGAAATATACCTTTTCAAAGCAACGATAAAAATCACTGTAAAAAGACATTCCTACTTTATGTTCAAAACGATTTATATGAATGGGGTCAGTATTTGTCAATAAAAACAAACGATATTTGGAAGATAGCATTTGTAAAAACTCTAATCTCTCCAGTGGAAATTCGCCAATTATTGAATTCCAAGCTTTTACAATTTCTTCAATACTGGCATTAGGGATGTGTTTTGAAAAGGAATTTATGAACTGCAGTTCGTCTATTTTCCCTTTTTCGAACAAGTCATTATGTGCTAACAAATCTTCATTTGGTCCATCCAATCCTAATTTTTTGAACTCTTCAATGGAATGTTCTTTATTTAGATTAATAAAAACATCACCAAAATCGAAAATTATAGCGTTAATCATAATTGTAAACAAGTTTAAGTTGGTCGTCTTTTATGTTTCTTGTTTGAAAATTTCCATTTATTATAGGTGCTTTTAAACCACCTTTCAAATGAATGTTTCCAATAAAAACTCTAGCTTCATCCCAAAGATTATCTTCTATAAAACTTTGAAGCGTTTGTTTTCCGCCTTCTATTATTATGGATTGAATGCCATATTTATATAAAATATTGACAATTAATTTAGTTAGCTTATTATCAAAGATAGCATTTTCATAAATACAATTTTCACTAGATGTTAAATTTTCTTGCTCGGTTATGATTATGGTTTTTGTTTTTTCATCCTTTATAAAAAAGTCTTTTGGTATTTTTCCGGTTCTGTCTAAAACGATTCGTATCGGGTTTTCGCCTTTCCAATCTCTAACATCCAATTTTGGATTATCGTCTAAAACAGTATTGGTTCCTGCCATAATTGCCTGTTCTTCACTTCGCCATTTATGAACCAATTGTCTCGAAAACTCATTAGAAATCCAAACGGGTTCTATTTTTTCTTTAGTTAATGGAGCTATAAATCCGTCCTGACTTTCAGCCCATTTGAGTATAATGTATGGTCGTTTTTTTTGATGAAACGCAAAAAAGCGTTTGTTCAATTCATGGCATTCCTTTTCTAAAATACTAAAGGTAACATTTGCGCCACTTTCTATTAATCTTTGAATTCCGCTTCCGGCTACTTTACTATTTGGATCAATGGTTCCAACCACAACATTTGGGATTTTATGTTTGATGATTAAATCACAACAAGGAGGAGTTTTTCCAAAGTGGCTGCACGGTTCAAGCGACACATAGATAGTTGATTTTACTAATATTGATTTATCTTTTACAGAGTTTATGGCATTTACCTCTGCATGAGGTTCGCCTGATTTTCTGTGCCAACCTTCGCCAATAATTTGATTATTGTAAACGATCACACTGCCAACCATTGGATTTGGATAGGTCGTTCCCAACCCATTTTTGGCCAATTGAATGCAACGTTTTATATATTTTTGATGTATATTCACCTCACAAAAATAAGACATTACTTTTAGAATGAATGGCATCGTAATAAGAGAAATCAAAAAGGAAGATAACCAACAAATTGCGGCGGTTATTCGGGATGTTTTTATTAAAGATGATTTTCCAAAAGCGGGAACTGCATTTGCGGACATACAATTAGATCTTATGTTTGAGGCTTATGACAAACCTCGGGCAACTTATTTTGTAGTTGAAAATGAAGGAAAAATAATTGGTGGCGCTGGAATTTCGCAATTAGAAAGTTCATCGGAAAACATCTGCGAATTACAAAAAATGTATTTTTTAAAAGAGGTCAGAGGTAAAGGAATTGGTTTTAAAATGATACAAATTTGTTTGCAAGAAGGAATCAAACTGGGTTATGAAAAGTGTTATCTTGAAACTTTACCCGAAATGCTAACTGCGCAACATTTATACAAAAAAGCAGGATTTGAATATCTTTATGAAACAATGGGAAGCACAGGTCACACTAATTGTCCGGTTTGGATGATAAAAAGTTTAAATTCCAATACATAAATTCTAAAATCCAAATGCTACTTAAAAATTACAAAACCACTTTTCTTCAGGAGCTTTCTTCTTTGTATGAGGAACAGGAAATCGAAAGCATTTTCTATATTATATTAGAGAAACTGCATAGTTTGAAGAGAATTGATTTGGCTCTAAATCCGCAAAAGGTAATGGATGGCGCTCATTTGAAGCAATGGAAAAATATTGTTTCAGAATTAAAAACGCAAAGACCGATTCAATACATTTTGGGTGAAACGGAGTTTTATGGTTTGCGTTTTTTGGTAAATGAAAACACGCTCATTCCAAGGCCTGAAACAGAAGAATTAGTGGAGTTGATTATTGAAAGTACGAATTACGAATTACGAAATACGAAGTTAAAAGTTTTAGATATTGGAACAGGTAGTGGCTGCATTGCAATTTCTTTATCCAAACACTCAGCAAATTCTGAAGTTTTTGCGATTGATGTTTCTGAGGAAGCTTTGGCTGTAGCCAAAAAAAATAGTGAACTTAACGATGTTAAAGTAAATTATATAAATGTTGATGTCTTAAAAATAAATGATTTAAAAGAACTTGCAACCCACAACCTACAACTCGCAACACAATTTGATATAATTGTTTCCAATCCACCTTATGTTCGAAATTTAGAAAAAGACGAAATTAAACCGAACGTATTAGAGTATGAACCGCATTTGGCTTTATTTGTAGACGACATTGATCCCTTACTTTTTTATCGAAAAATTGCAGAACTAGCTATTAAAAATTTAAATCCAAATGGAAAACTGTATTTTGAAATCAATCAATATTTAGGAAAAGAAACTATTAAGTTGCTTGAAGATTTTGGTTTTAGGAATGTCGAACTGATGAAAGATATTTATGGGAATGACAGGATGATTAGTTGTGAGAAATAATGATAAAAAGGTTTTTGTTACGCAGAGATTCACTAAGATAGAATAAAGATTCACGGAGTTTTTACTGAACACTTATAACTTAACACTGAATACTCTATTCATAGCGCAACGCTTCAATTGGATCAAGCTGTGATGCTTTTATTGCTGGGTATAATCCCGAAACTAAACCCACAAAAAAACTTGTTGCAAAAGCAGCAATAATGGCTTGCCATGGAGTTACAAACGCCAAGTTAAGAAGGGATGAAATTCCGTAACCAACTAAAATTCCGAATATTATACCGAAGATGCCGCCAATTTGTCCGACGGTTATGGTTTCAATGAAAAACTGAAAAGCAATAGCGCTTTTCTTGGCGCCAAGTGCTTTTCTAACGCCAATTTCACGAGTTCTTTCGGTTACAGAAACAATCATAATATTCATCAATGCAATAGACGAACCTAGAATGGTAATAATTCCGATTAACCATGCGGAAACACCTAAAAAACCAGTAATGCTTGCAATTCTATTTACTAAATCATCGCTTCTAGAAACACCAAAATTATCTTCTTCTACCGGATTCAATTTTTTGATTTTTCGCATTGTAAAAATGGCATTATCTATAGCGTCATCGAGCAACTCAGTTCTTTGAATCATAGTACTCAACGAGTAATTGATATTGGGAGCCGAAAATAATGAGCGTGCTACTTGAATGGGTATCATAATCCTCAAATCTTGGCTATTACCAAAAGTAGAACCTTTTTCTTTTAGAACGCCAATAACTTTAAATTTAGCACCACGAATGGAAATTATTTTTCCAATAGGATTTACATCTTTCAGCAATCCTTTTGAAACAAAATCAGAACCTACTATGCAGTAATAAACATTATTTGAAATGTCAAAAGGATTAAAATTTCTACCTTGAGTAACTTCCAAGCCCGAGTTAGTTAAAAAATACTCATCAACACCTAACACCGAAATTTCGGGATCTGTTTTTTGATTTTCAAATTTTACTTCCGCTGACGAAGTTGCAATAAAAGAAAGCGAGGTTTGCGTTAATGGATAACTATATTTTTCTTTAAATGCTTTAGCTTCTGGATATGTAATAATAGGATTTATTTTTTCAATTTTATTAACACCGCCATTTCCTCTTAGTTGCGTTTTGTATTGATTTATGTTGAAGGTATTGGAACCCATCGAGGCAAAAGTAGAGTTCAAATTGTTCTCGAAAGCAGCAACTACTGTTAAAATCCCAACCAAAGCTGTAATTCCAATAGTGATAATAATAATGGTCAGAATGGTACGAAGTAACTGCGTACGGATGGAACCCAACGCAATTTTTACATTTTCTCTAAAAAGACCTATTCCAAGCATATCGCAAATTTGACACTAAGATAAAGTTTTTGTTACAAGAAAATTTCTATTCAGACATAAAATATTGATATTTGCAAAACAATTAACAATTGATAATTAACAATTGATAATTTATAATTCTTTCAAATGGCATCAAAACCAAGTATTCCTAAAGGCACGCGAGATTTTTCACCGGTAGAGGTTGCTAAGCGTAACTATATTATTTCGGTCATGAGACATCATTTTGAGAAATTCGGTTATCAACCAATTGAAACTCCTTCGTTTGAAAACTCGGATACGCTTATGGGAAAATATGGTGAAGAAGGTGACCGTTTGATTTTTAAGATATTGAATTCGGGTGATTATTTAGATAAAGTTCCATCGGAACAACTACAAACCATAAACTACAAACAGTTAACTGGCAAAATCTCAGAAAAAGCCTTACGTTATGACTTAACAGTGCCATTTGCAAGATACGTTGTGCAGCATCAAAGCGAGATTGAGTTTCCGTTTAAGCGTTACCAAATTCAGCCAGTTTGGCGTGCAGATCGTCCGCAAAAAGGAAGGTTCAGAGAGTTTTATCAATGTGATGCCGATGTGGTTGGTTCCAAATCGTTGTGGCAGGAAGTAGAATTGGTGCAATTGTACGATTCGGTTTTTACTGAATTAGGTTTGAATGGTGTTTCTATTAAAATCAATAACAGAAAAATATTATCGGGAATTGCAGAGGTAATAGGAGCTTCAGATAAACTGATTGATTTTACAGTTGCTTTGGACAAGCTCGACAAAATAGGAGAGGATGGCGTTAAAAAAGAAATGCTTGAAAAAGGGATTTCAGAAATAGCTTTATTAAAAGTGCAACCGTTGTTCAACTTCACTGGAACGATTCAGGAAAAATTAGAACAATTATCAACTTTGCTTTCTTCATCTGAAGAAGGAAAAACAGGTATTGAAGAACTGCGATTCATTTGTGACAACGTTACTAAAATTGGTTTACAAAAATCCATTTTAGATTTAGATGTGACTTTGGCACGTGGTTTAAATTATTATACCGGAGCTATTTTTGAAGTTACTGCGCCAAAAGAAGTGGCTATTGGTTCTATTGGGGGTGGCGGAAGATATGATGATTTGACCGGGATTTTTGGTTTGGCAGCTATGAGTGGTGTTGGAATTTCGTTTGGTTTGGATAGAATTTATTTGGTCCTAGAAGAATTGAATTTATTCCCCAAAACCCTTACTATAGCTACAAAAGTGATGTTTTTAAATTTTGATGAGAGCCATGCCTTTGAGGCCATGAAAGCCATTACGATACTTCGAGATAATAACATCAAAGCCGAAATGTATCCCGATGCTGCTAAGATTGATAAACAATTTAAACATGCTGATCGAAGAGGAATTCCATTTGTGGTAAAAGAAATTGAGGATTCTAATTTTACTTTAAAAGATATTCAATCAGGAGAACAACTTCAATTAAATCTTGAAGATCTTATTAAAAAACTTAAGTAACTTCTTTCTCGCTAAATCTAGTCTCGAAAAACCAAATTAGTGGCACAAATGTGGCAGAAAAAGTGTCAAAAAAGTGTGTTTTTTGGGTTTTTTGGAGACATTTGTACAGATTTAATTTTGATGTACAATTAAAAATAAACCAGCCACAAGGTGTTTTAAATTTATTATAAGATATTGAATTTCAATAGTTATAGTGAGTTTACTGCAAAAAAATCCTAACATTACTGCGAAGATTTTTGTAACGAGAGGGAGATTTGAACTCCCTGAACTTTCTTTGTTGATATTTTTTTACTTAAAATTTAAGCAAAAAACAAGATAATAATGTTACTT
>NZ_JBMOGQ010000030.1:0-21335 GCF_049318325.1 Flavobacterium sp.
TGTTAAGTCAAATTAGTTTAGCTTCTTGTAATAAATCAATAACTAATACAGCTACAGTTGTAGTTAATCCTCTACCTCAAGTAGCTATTGAAGGTAGTTGTATCGGTTCTGCTTATACGCTAACTGCAAATCCAGTTAATGGTTCTTTTGATCCATTAGCAGCAACTTACTCTTGGGAAGATAGTTCAGGAAATCCAATTGGAAGTAACACACAAAGTGTAATTGTTACTCAGCAAGGCGATTATACCGTGAATGTAATTTCAGTTGGTTGTACAGGTTCTGCAATGTTTTCAGTAGATAATATAAGATGTGTTATACAAAAAGGGATTTCTGTTAACAATGATGATCTGAATGACACTTTTGACTTAACCGGATTTGATGTTAAAAAATTAACTATTTTTAACCGATTAGGAATGAAAGTTTATTCACGCAATAATTATGTTGATGAATGGGGAGGTAAATCCGATGACGGAGACGAACTACCTGACGGAACTTATTATTATGTCATTGAACAACGTTCGGGTACTGTTAAAACCGGATGGATTTATATCAATAGAGCACAATAACTTACCATATAATTTGCATTCAAAATAAAACAAAACAAAATGAAGAAAATATATTTCATTGCGATATTAGCTATAGCGATTACTGAGTTAAGAGCACAGCAAGATCCGCATTACACACAATATATGTACAATATGAGTGTGATGAATCCAGCGTATGCGGGTTCAAAAGAGAGTATGTCAGGAGGTTTCCTTTATAGAAAACAATGGGTAGAGATTGAAGGCGCTCCTACAACCGGAACATTTTTTATCCACAGTCCTGTTGGCAGAAATGTAGGGTTGGGACTTTCTGTAGTCTCTGATAAAATTGGACCTGTTGAAGAGAATAATTTTTACGCTGATTTCTCTTATACGCTTAACTTAGGTGGTGAACACAGATTAGCTTTTGGTTTAAAAGGTGGTCTTACCATGCACAAAATTGATTTTAATTTCATTTCTACAACCTTACCTGATCAAGATCCTAGTGATCCTTTTTTTAGTGGAAATCCAAACAACACCTTTTTAAATATTGGTTCAGGGGTTTTCTATTATACGGATAAATATTATGTTGCCTTTTCGGTGCCCAATATGTTAAAATCTAAATATTTGGATTTTGATGGAAGACAATACGGAACGGAAGTAATTCATTATTTCTTAACCGGAGGTTATGTGTTTGATATCAATCCTAATTTAAAATTCAAACCGTTTGCGATGATTAAATCATCAGTAAATGCACCAACATCTTTTGATGTGTCCACTAACTTTATGCTTTATGACAAGTTAGAATTAGGAGCAACTTATAGATTGGAAGACTCTTTTGGAGCGATGGTAAATTTTGCTATAACCCCAAGCTTAAGAATCGGATATGCATATGATCACATTATTTCAGATATAAATGTAGTAACGCCTGCTTCACACGAGGTAATGCTGCTATTTGATTTGAACTTCCCTAAAAAAGTATCACGTTCTCCAAGATATTTCTAACCTAAAGTATTTCTAAAAATGAAAAATCTATATATAGCATTAAGTTTTGTAGTGATCAGTATTACTGTTTCGGCACAAAATAAAAACACCAAGATAGCAGATAAACTATTCGCCCGATTTGAATATGTTGATGCTGTAAAAGAGTATCAAAAATTGATTGAAAACGGAAAAGCAGATCCTTATGTATATAAGCAATTAGCCGATGCCAATTATAATATGTTCAATTCAGCAGAAGCTATTAAATGGTATGTAAAAGCTACCGAAACACAACAGGATGCTGAAACTTATTACCGTTATGCTCAAATGTTGAAAGCGGAAGGAAAATACGATGACGCTAACAAACAAATGAGAAAATTTGCTGCTGCTGCTCCATCTGATTTGAGAGCCAAAGCGTTTAATGAAAATCCAAATTACATTCCGAGTTTATTGGATAAAACAAAGTTATTTGATGTTAAATCTTCTGAGATCAGTAGCGACAAATCTGATTTTGGAGCCGTGTTATATGACAACAGTTTGTATTTTACTAGTGCAAGAAATGGAGCAAGAAAAACCTACGGTTGGACAGAGGAGCCTTTCTTAGACATTTATAAAGCGGATTACAATACGGATGGAACTATCACAAATGCTTCGCCTGTAACGGAGTTAAATTCGAAATGGCATGATGGTCCAATAACTATTAGTGCTGATGGTAAAACGGCTTATTTTGCCAGTGAAAGTTCTAAAGAGAAACAATTTTCACCTAAAGATAAAAAGGCAAATGCCAAATACAGCCAAGTATATCTTTTTAGTGCAACTAAAAATGGAGATTCTTGGGGAACTCCTTCTTCTTTGCCATTTAATGATAAGTCATTTTCGAACAGCAATCCAAGTTTAAGTCGTGATGGTAAAACCTTGTATTTCTCTTCTAACAGAACCGGAAGTGTAGGTGGAACAGATATTTGGAAAGTGGCAGTTAATGCAGACGGAACTTATGGTGAGCCTCAAAACCTAGGTAACAAAGTAAATACCGAAGGAAATGAAAGTTTCCCTTTTATTGCTGATGATAACAAAACTTTATATTTTGCTTCAAGCGGAAAACAAGGTTTCGGCGGGTTGGACGTGTATCAAATTGATTTAACTAATGGCGAAGCTACTAATATGGGCAAGCCGGTAAATACAGAAAAAGATGATTTTGCTTTTACGTTTAACGAAGGCAAGAAAATTGGATTTTTATCTACTAATAGAAGCGGTAACGATGATATCTTTATCGTTAATCCAATTTGCGCTGTTGATGTTTTAATTGTTGTTACCAACGCTAAAACAGGTGAAATTTTAGCCAATGCAAGCGTTTCTATATTGGATGACAAGAAAAATGTTATCGCTACACAAATGTCAAATGCAAATGGCGAGGTTAGCTACAAAGTAGAATGCGACCGAGCTTATGTAGTTCAAGCTTCAAAAGATGGTTTTGAAGGCAATACTTTTGCGGTAACTAAAAGCAAAGGGCCTAAAGCCAAAGTGGACGCAGCATTACAACCTATAGATGTTATTGTGACCGAAACTGAAATAATATTAAAACCAATTTACTTTGAATATGACAAAAGTAATATCACTCAAGAAGGTGCATTTGAGTTAGACAAATTAGTTCAGGTGATGAAAAATAATGATAAAATGGTCATATTAGCTAAATCACATACCGATAGCAGAGGAAGTGATAAGTATAATTTAACGCTATCTGACAAAAGAGCAAAATCAACTGTTCAATATATAATCTCTGAAGGAATTGATGCCAACAGAATTTCTGGAAAAGGAATGGGCGAACTGGAACCAAAAGAAGTTTGCAATCCTTGTACAGAAGCACAACATGGGCTAAACAGACGTTCAGAATTCTTGATTGTGAAGTAGTATCTAAATAACTTTTTATTAATAAAAAGAGCCGTCTAGTTAATTATCTAGACGGCTCTTTTTTGATAAGTATTTATATTGAGATAAAGCTTTTGTCATAAGCAAAATTTGCTTTTCTAAATTTTTTTCCAAAAGTTTATGGGATCAAAACATTTTTAAGATTGATTATTTATTAAAATATAAATAACCTTTCACACATGATATTCATAAACTATTTATCCTGCCTAAGAACGTAAAAAGAAAAATGATAATACAAATTATTTAAACTTTTAATACCATTATAAAACTAAATACTATAACAAAAAGAGTCCCGAAAATTCGGGACTCTTTTTGTTTATAGATAATTCAAAAAAGAATTAATTCACTTTAACGTTATCAACTCTCCACTGAGATGCGCCTGCAATTGTTGATACATATTTAAAGGCGATACGCACGTTCGAATTTCCTGAATAGGGAGTTAAAGAAATATTACCAGAATCTCTCCAAGTTGTAGAAGTTGCCAATGAAGGCACTGTCAATTGAGTCCAAGTAGCAGCTGTTGGAGTTCCTGAACCAGAATAATTGGTTGAAACATAAACGGCAAGTGCTGTCCCGGAAAATGGTCTTGAAGTTTGGAACGTTAATCTTGGTGTACTTGCACCTGTTAAATCAATAGAAGGAGAAATTAACCAGTCCTCATTGTTTTGTGCTCCGCTCGCAAAACCATTCATATCTGCACAATTACCTGGATTACCATTTGCAGTATTTAAAGTCCAAACTTGAGAAGAACCTGTTACGCTAAATTTAGTCCAGTTAGGGAAGTTGGTAGTGAACGTCTCTTCAAAAAGAGGAACCACCCTTGGATTGGTTAATTTAACATCGTTTAAAGTACGAATCATGAATTGATAGGTGCTACCATATTTTGTCATAACACCTCTTACTGTTCCACTCAGTATTGGAATAGTTTCGCCTGCAAAAGTAGCATATTGGCTTACTCTAGCGATAACTGTATTTCCGTCAAAGTCAGTTAGAATGTTGTTTGTGGCTCCTCCACCTGAGTCAACAGAGAAATACGTATTCCCTGCCCAACCATCAGCAAACTGAACATTATCTATCTCAACCAATTTATTCAAATACTGATTTGATTTAGCTTGATTAATAGTTAAGTGGTTAACCAATGCATCTTCGTTCACACCTGAACATGATTTTGTAATTACGCTTTTGTATTCTGCGCCTGAGATTCTTCCCACTCCATCGTCTGCAGGATTTTCAGGTGTATCATTGTTATAAAGCGAACCTAAAACTACTGCATTAGCGTCTATTTGATAGTATCTGTTTTTCAAGTTAATAAATACTTTTCTTCCTGGGGGATATTCATTGTATAAATTATAATTATCAATAGGCATACTAAATCCTGTCAATCCATCAACAGAAACAAAAGAGATTGATTTATAGAAATTACCTCCTTCATCACTCGATACCACATAAGCTTCAATGATATCATCAGCTGTGTACTGTATATAATTTGGATACGATGGTGGTGCGGGTGTAGTTAACACCGTTACCGGTTTTGTTGCTGTTAAATCGGTACAATCACCGCTTAAATCAGGATTATTATATTCGTCACTGTTAACACATCCTGCAAAAGTTGACAAAAGTGTTAGCGATAAAAGTTTAAATATATTTTTCATAGCTTATTTATTTTCAAACAATTTAATATTATCTAACTGGAAAGTTGTTGTTTTATTACCTGCTTTGCTTCCAATGTATTTAAAGGCTATATGCACATTGTCGCTGTTGTAGTTATTGCTGCTAATATCAATAAGACCGCTATTTACAAAAACATTATCAACAGTTGGTAAAGTTGGGACTATTATTTCTGTCCATGTTGCGGAAGCTATACCTGCTGTAGTTTCATCAAAATCAGTAGATACCAATACTTTAAATTCTGCTCCATTCGAGTATCTTGATTCTAAATCAAAATTTAATGTTTCCATTTCAGTTTTTGTAAAATCTATCTTAGAGGTGATCAACCAAGTTTCATCACTAGTTCCTGCAGCCGAATAAAAGGAAGAAAACTCAGCGAATTTACTGCTGTTAAACGTTTTACATATCCATTTTCGAGTTCCTAATGTGTTATGGTTTGTCCACCCTTCAATGTTAATTGGAATTTCAGTACTTCCGCTACCAGCAGTTTGGTCTTCAAAAGTTTGTGAGAAAAATTGTTGTTTATATGGTGGAATTTCCTCATCACCTGTACAACCTATAGCCAAACCTAAGGTAAGCAATATATAGGATAGTTTAAATATTTTTTTCATAATATGTTTTTTTAAAAATTGATATAAAAATTAACAAAATATGTTCTTCCGAAACCATAGAAATATTTATGACCAAATGAAGGAGTTCCATTAGCATTATCAGCAACATAATCAGGGAAAGTGGCTTTTCTTGACTGCTCAAATCCTCCTGTTTTATATGTTACGTCAAATACGTTGTTAATAGATGCAAAGAATCCGAAAGTATCATTTCCAACTTTCCAAGATTTTCCTCCTACTAAATTTACTAAAGTAACCGGGTCAAATTTTTCTTGTCTTAATGCTTTTCTAACTGCTGCTTCTGTAGCTCCATCAAATCCAATTCCTGTGTTTGGATCTGCAATTACAAAGTTCGTAGTTCTTGTAACATTAGAAATATCAATGTAAGTATCTGCCAAATAATTCGCATTAGCACCAATCCACCAGAACTTTGGATCTCTGTATTCTAAACCTATAGAATAAGCCTGTTGTGGCGCACCAGATATACGATACCCTTTCAAATAACTTGGCCCAAAATCTGTAATTGGACTAGTATTTGTTAATGTCGCTTGTGCATCATCGTTGATTTTTAAGTTAGGATTGTTATCGTATTTGTATTCTGCATACGAAGCGGCGCCTGTTACTTTAATTGTCGATGTTATTTGATATTCCATACCAAATTCTCCACCAATATTCTTTTTGTTGATTCCTGTTACGATTTCATTAATAAATGAATCTTCATTACCGTCTCCTACTACATCTGTATCAAACAAACCTTCTCCATAGAAGAAAGAAACTTTTGAAGAGTTCATTATTTTACTGTAATATCCTGTAATCCTTGCTTTGAATTTAGGTGCCTTAAAAATGTAACTTGCGTCAGCACTGATAATATTTTCACTTGTTAAATCTGGAGTAACGTTATTGTTTAAACGCGCATTAGAAAAAACATTTCTTAATGTAGGTGCCTTAGTATAATATGCGCCATTAAAATCAAAATAACTTCTTCCGCTTACTTTATAAGTCAAACCTCCTTTAAATCCGAAGTTCTCATAAATTTTAGAACCGCTTTTACCGTAAGAATTATTAGCATAGATTCCATTTCTATATAATCCCTCTCTTTGATACTCTGATCGTGAAAATGATTCAGCCAAATAGAAATCAATTTTTTTATAGGTAAACTTAAATTGTGTAAAAGCATCAAAAGTAGTCGCGTATAAATTGTAATTGTAACCATACTCATCTCCTTTACCAACTCTTCTTCCAGGATTAAATAAGTCTGATTGACCAGCATCACCTTGATAAAATGGATCAACATCCTCAAAATAAAGACCTCCTAATAAATCTGTTAGTAATTGGTAGTTATGTGATTTTAATCTTTTAAAACTAACACCACCATTCATGAATATGTTGTCTGACAATTTAGTATTGATAATTGAATTTGCAGCCCATAGCTTATCATCTGTTCTATCTTCATAAAGGGCATATTTGGCTTTTGCTGGTTGACGCCCAATTTCATTCCCAGAAGAATCATATATTGGGGTAGTGTTGGCACTATACATAGCATTCCAATCAATTTGTCCATCTGCTAAAAAGTTTACTCTTGCTGCATCTGCGTTTGGATTAGTAAGAATAGGATTCCCATTTCCATCCACACCAGGCACATATGAACTTGGTTGATTTAAAAAGTAACTTGGTAAGTTTCTGTAATAAGTTGGATCTGGGCTGTTAGCTGTTTGATAATCCAATCTGCTGTTTCCAATGTGCCCAACTTGATATGATACGCTTGTATTTAAGTTTGTATTATCTGACATTTTCCAATAATGTGTCAGCATGTTTAATGGCTCTTCAATATCTTTATCTCTTGAATTTCTTTTTCTTCCATTCTGCCATCCCCAATATGAGTTGTACCGAAATCCTTTAAGATTATTTACCTCTTCGGTATTAGGAGATGATTTCCCCCTCCTGTTTTGAGCAAAGATTGAAGTAAAATTTAAAGAGTGCCTGCTATTAATTTTCTTTTCAACACTCGCAAATAATGAATTGGCACTGTAATCTGTACCTTCAAAATAACCTTCTTGTGCCCATCTTCTTGATGCGGAAACTACAAACGCCCATCCATTTGTATTCATACCGGAAGCATATGTTCCCATTGATCTCCAACTATAATTGGTGTTCGTTCCAGAAAAGGATACTCTTGCACCTCTTCTGTAAATAGAAGCTCTTGTATTGATTTCTTGAGTTCCTAAAATACCTCCAAAAGTATAATCTGATGGAGCTGAACCAGATGTAAACTCTTGGTTTCTTGTTGCGTCATTTAGTCCTCCCCAATTACCAAATTGAGGTCTTCCATCATATATTTTATTCATTGAGATACCATTAATCATGGTATTCCCATACTCATTATCAAGTCCTCTTATTTTAAAACGTGCCTGACCCCAATTAAATGCAGCTGTTTGTTGAAATACATCTCTCGAAGCCTGCAATAAGCCAGAAGTGTTTTCAGAACCACTATTATCATCTTCTAAGTCATTGTCAGTAATGGTTACAAGACTTAATTGTTGTTCAGAAGTAACATCTTCATCCATAACAATGATTCCCAGGTCTAACACTTTACCTGCTTCAACTTCAACAGTCAAAAGTTGATCTTTATAACCAGCTGTTTTAATTTGCAGTAATTGACTGCCTTTTGATACTTCCGTAAAAACAAAAACACCAGCGCCATTTGTTAAAGATGTTAAACTAGTGTTCTGAATAGAAGCTACAACGTTTTGTAATGGCTTTTGCGTTTTAGAATCAACCACTTTTCCTGTAATTTCGGTCGTGGTTTGTGCAAAACCAAAAAACACTTGCATCACAAAAAAAGTACTAATAACAAGTTTTTTCATAAATTAAATTAAATTAAATTTTCTTTCGTTAAGTGTTAATAAAAACTTAACAGCCGACAAATGTACATCTTTTAATAATATTATCTACTTTTGGCTCAAAGTTTTTAAAAACTTGAAAATTAATTAATATCTGTTTTTATGAGAATTAAAAAAATAATAGCGCTTTTCTTTGTTTTTTCCGCAGTTTTTTGTGCAAATGCACAGTCAAAAAAATATATAATGCATACAGTTGCATTCTATAACTTCGAAAACCTATTCGACACCATCAATGGGCCAAATAATGATGAAGAATGGCTGCCTAACGGAGTTCAGAATTGGACTTCAGAAAAATACCGTCAAAAATTACATAATTTAGCAAAAGTTCTTAACCAAATAGGAACCAATGAGCTGCAAAAAGAATCTCCGGTGCTAATTGGCGGTGCCGAAATCGAAAACCGTGTCGTGCTTGAAGACCTTATAAAAGAACCGGGATTAATAGAAAAAGATTACGGAATTGTTCATTTTGATTCTCCAGATAAAAGAGGAATTGATGTGGCATTGCTGTATCAAAAAAAACACTTCAAACCTACAAGTTTCAAAAACATCCCTTTATTGATTTATAAAAATCAACTGAATGCCAATACTAAAGAAAAAAATTCCTCAGACGACTCTTCTGACGATAAATCAGAAATTGATAAAGATTTAGATCGTGTATATACTCGTGATCAACTTTTAGTAACTGGTTTCCTGGATGGTGAAGAAATAAATATTATAGTTAACCACTGGCCATCCCGTTCCGGAGGTGAAAAGAAAAGTTCACCTTTCCGTGAAGCTGCAGGCAGATTAAACCGTAAAATAATGGACTCTATTTACAAAATCAATCCCTATGCGAAAATTATGACCATGGGCGATTTAAATGATGGCTCTTATAATAAAAGTGTAAAAGAAGGTATTGGTGCAAAACGAAAAAAAGAAGAAGTAAAAGAATTTGGAATTTATAATCCTTTTGAAGAAATGTTCTACAAAGGAAACGCAACGCTTTTCTATAGAGATGCAGGAGATATTTTTGATCAAATCATGGTGTCAGAAACCTTAATTCAAAAAGACACTTCTTCTTTCCGTTACTGGAAAGCAGGTATCTATAACAAACCCTTCATGATTACAACAGTTGGGCAATATAAAGGATATCCTCTAAGGCATGGTGCTAATGAAATTGGCTATAGTGACCACTTTCCGGTTTATATTTATCTGATAAAAGAAAGTAAATAAGTAAAGTCCCGATTTGTCGGGATTTTTTATTTTGTAACTTTACCTAAACTTTTTTCTCATGGCTATACTAAAACCATTCAATCTTAATAAATGGATAGACGAAAATCGTCATTTGCTAAAACCACCTGTTGGTAATAAAAACATTTATATTGATTCCGAAGATTATATCGTAATGATTGTGGCTGGTCCAAACGCCCGTAAAGACTATCACTACAACGAAACTGAAGAATTGTTCTACCAACTCGAAGGCGAAATCACTGTCTATGTACAAGACAATGGCGAGAAAAAAGCAATGAAACTTACAGCCGGTGATATGTATTTGCATCCGGCAAAAAGACCACATTCACCTAACCGAAGTGAAGGCTCCATTGGTTTGGTAATCGAACAAAAACGAGCTGGCTCAAATGCAAAAGACGGCTTGCTTTGGTTTTGCGAAAATTGCAACCACAAACTTTATGATGTCTATTTTCCGCTAACCGACATCGAAAAAGATTTCCTAAAACATTTCGAACATTTCTATAATTCAAAAGAACTACGAACATGTACTAAATGTGGAACTGTAATGGAAAGTGATCCACGATTTACAGTAAAATAATTTTTTCTTATTATAAGCAAACGTTGATTTTATTTCTGGAAACATACTCCCGCTATCCGCGCTACACGGTAGCTTGCTTCTATCGGGGCTAATAAGACAGAATGTGGTCTTTACTCTATTTTCTATATTCTATTTTCTAACTCCCTTCTATTTATTTTAAAACCACTATTTTTGCCTTGAAATTCAAAACAAACTAATAAACTTATATAAAACAATGTCAACAATTGCAAAACAATTCGGCATGACCGAAGCGCTGGAAATACTAGGAGTAAAAGCTATAAACGAAGGAACTTCAACTGGAAACAACTGGTTTTCAAACGGAGAGGTTTTCGAATCACATTCCCCAGTTGATGGACAACTAATCGGAAAAGTAAAAGCTTCAAAACCAGCTGATTATGAAAAAGTAATGCAATCTGCAACTGAAGCTTTCAAAACATTTAAACTAATGCCCGCGCCACAACGTGGTGAAATTGTGCGTCAGTTTGGTGAAAAATTACGCAAAAATAAAGAAGCTTTAGGGAAATTGGTTTCTTATGAAATGGGAAAATCATTGCAAGAAGGTTACGGAGAAGTTCAGGAAATGATTGATATCTGCGATTTTGCCGTTGGTCTTTCCCGTCAATTACACGGATTAACCATGCACTCGGAACGTCCAGGACACCGTATGTATGAACAATATCATCCATTGGGAATTGTTGGAATCATTTCGGCATTTAACTTTCCTGTTGCTGTTTGGGCTTGGAATACAGCGCTAGCATGGATTTGTGGAGATGTTTGTGTTTGGAAACCATCCGAAAAAACGCCTTTATGCGGAATCGCATGTCAAAATATAATTGCAGAAGTATTAAAAGAAAACAATCTTCCCGAAGGAATTTCATGCTTAATCAATGGCGATTATAAAGTAGGTGAATTAATGACGCACGACAACAGAATTCCATTAGTTTCTGCAACAGGCTCAACACGTATGGGTAAAATTGTTGCCCAAGCTTGTGCCGCACGATTAGGAAAATCGTTATTGGAACTTGGCGGAAACAACGCTATTATTGTAACTCCTGATGCTGATATTAAAATGACAGTAATCGGTGCCGTTTTTGGCGCTGTTGGAACGGCAGGTCAACGTTGCACTTCAACGCGAAGATTAATTATACACGAAAGTATTTATGATAAAGTAAGAGATGCCATCGTTGGTGCATATGGCCAATTACGAATCGGGAATCCATTAGACCAAAACAATCACGTTGGACCACTTATCGATAAACAAGCAGTTGAAATGTATAACAATGCCTTAGCAAAAGTGGTTGCCGAAGGCGGAAAAATCTTGGTTGAAGGTGGTGTGCTGAATGGTGCGGGATACGAAAGTGGCTGCTATGTAAAACCAGCTATTGCTGAAGCTGATAACTCTTTTGAAATTGTACAACACGAAACCTTTGCACCAGTTTTATATTTATTAAAATATTCTGGCGATGTTCACGATGCTATTGCCATTCAAAACGGTGTTGCCCAAGGGTTGTCATCAGCTATCATGACTAATAATCTTCGCGAAGCAGAAGCATTTTTATCTGTTGCAGGCTCCGATTGTGGAATTGCCAATGTAAATATCGGAACTTCCGGTGCTGAAATTGGTGGTGCTTTTGGTGGTGAAAAGGAAACTGGTGGTGGTCGTGAATCAGGTTCTGATGCTTGGAAAGTGTATATGAGAAGACAAACGAATACAATCAATTATACGACCAGTTTGCCTTTGGCACAGGGAATTAAATTTGATTTGTAGATGATTTAGAATAAGAGATAAAGAAAAGCGTTCCTAAATCGGAACGCTTTTTTTATGCTTTTACTTTGTCTTCTTGACATACTGCGTCAAAATAACAATCTGCTGTCCTTCGACTCTGCCTTCAATTTGATCGGCATTGTCCCAAACCAATTTGATGTTGTGAACCGCTGCACCTCGCTTTGCGGTGAAGTTGGCTCCTTTAACATCTAAGTCTTTAATCAAAACTACAGAATCGCCATCTTTAAGAATATTACCATTAACATCCTTATGAACTATTTTGCCTTCGTCATCTTCTCCTTCTCCAGTAGCACCCGCCCAAACTAAGGTTTCTTCATCAAGATACATCATGTCTAACAAATCCTGTGGCCAGCCTTCCGCGCGCAATCTGTTTAACATTCGCCATGCAACAACTTGTACAGGTTTGTTTTCATTCCACATGCTATCGCTAAGACATCTCCAATGATTTGGGTCTGTAGGTGTTGTGTTTTCTATTTGATTTTTGCAAGTGAGGCAAACCAATACAGAGTTATCCAATGATATAGATTCCTCTTTTGTTAAATGGATCCTTAAATCATCTTTTGATCCACATAATTCACATTTTGAGTCGCTTCTTTCGTTTAATCTTTGGTCAATTACACTCATGTCTTATAAATTAAAAGATGCTCCTATTTGAAATACGAATTGGTTATTATATTCTTCAAATCCTTGTACGTTTGAATCATATCTTGCTAATGGAACTCCGGCTTCTGTATAAACTCCAAATCCTTCTGTAAAGAAATACCTAAAACCAAAATGGGCACCAAAATTTCTTGTTCCTAAATTTAATCCGGGATAAATATCCATTGCCTTATCCAATTTGAAAACGTTTCCTAAATTAGCATTGAAACGAACTTTTACATCAGCTCTGTCTTCAAATTTAGGTTTGACTCCAGCAACTTCATCCACTGAAAGCAAGTAGGAGGCAACAAAACCATAGGACATGTTTTCTCCAATACCAAAATCTGAAGAAACATTAATTCCGGTTCCATGATCTTGAATGTTCATTCCTACTTGTGCTTTAATATCACCTTTCCCTTTGTAAGCTTGTGCATTTGTCAATGTTACTATAATGACTGCCACTATTGTGCTTATTTTTTTCATCTTTTTTTAATTTGATTGCAAATATAGAGATTTCAATTTGTGAATGAGACCAATCTCATATTAACTGGTAAAGATTTAATTTCTCCCTTTTTCATTAAAATACAATTCGTTTAATGGTTCACTTTGCCAAAATTCTTTAGTGTCAATATCCATAATAGTTAGTGGTCCTTTAAAGGCTGCGCCAGTATCTAAATTCCATACACACGCTTTTTGAATTGGAATTGTTTTTCCTATTCTGGTTACGGGTGTATGACCAATATATATTTCATTATAAAGTGTCAACCTTCTTGGGTAAAATAAACTGTCTTTAGGGATAGATGTGTCTAATGATAAAGCCGTTTCCCATAGTGTTCTGTCCCAATAAAAGAGTTTTGGAAAATATTCATATGCTATACCATTCATATTGGTAAACCCCCCATGAATAAATAATCGATTCTGCTCATCTAAATAATAATTCTGTAAATTCTTAAGAAAGAGGATGTGCTTTTGCTTTGTTTCAAAATCTACATTTGTGTAAGCCAATACTGTTGCTTCTCCACCATGTTGGTACCATTGCAAATTATCTTTACTGCTTTCTAACCATTCTAATAACAATTCATCATGATTGCCCCTGATGAAAACACAATTGTTTTTGGTATTTAATGCAATCAAAAAATCCAAAACCTTTGGCGACTCGCTCCAACCATCAACAAAATCCCCAAGGAAAATCAACTTGTCCTTTTGACTTACATTTGCCCTTTCAAACAGTTGATGCAACGGCCTTAAACCTCCATGAATGTCTCCTATGACTAATGTTCTACTCATCCTTATTGTTGTATTTCATTTTTCTTAAAATGCGCATCGCTTCCTTAAAACTAAGATAAATCGTGCTGTTTTTTTGAGCTTTTAAAAGCGATTTGGCTTCAATTAATTTATGTTTGGCATCCTCAAACCCATTCAAATAACAAATCATTAAAGTAGAAGGAAGGTTCTCTAAATCTTTTACTTCTCTGTCAGAAATAGTAATCCCTTTATTTAACTTATCTAGCAATGCAAGATTAGAATTATAGATATGATGTAGCATTTTTTTATTAAATGCCGGTGGTTCAAAAAGCATTTCATTTTCTATTTTATAATAACCATTGTCAAAAAAAGAAATCTTTTGCTGTTCAAGTGGGTAATAACTTGTTTTATCATTCAATCCCAATGGGACGTGTTCTATTATCGTAAAACTTTGTTCATCAAATTCAATAGTAACGACATCAAGCGCTGAGTAAAATAGTTTTACTTGTTCGTTAATTAATTCAATATCTACTCGTGAAAGATAGGTAGTTTCTCTTATTCTTTTAGGGTTCCCAGCCCAACAAATCACAAACAATTCTTTGAAAACATTATATTTTGACGTCATGTCTTTGTGTCGATTATTCATAAAATCAATTACGCCGTCCAAAGTATAGGCTATGCTGTTTCTCGAACTGTTTTCGATGCTGATAACGGTTTCGATATTTAGTTTAGAATAGGGAATCTTATCTTCCGTTGGCATAGAATTACTTCCAACTCGAACAAAAACTGTATTGGCCAAAATAGTATGAATGTTTTTTTTGAAAAAAGACACCTTATGTTTTGGCTTAATTGTAACCAAACCCACCACTCTGTCTTTAGGCAAGTTAGGAAATGGCACATTTTCATATTGAATTTTTGGTGGATTTTCTAAATAGGCATTCACCAAATTCTGAATCCTACTGTCGTCAAAAAAATCATCCCCAACAATTTGATTGTCTTGATCTTCAACCCCCACAACAATATAAGAATTATTTGAAGGATTAGAATTAGAAAGCGCGCAAATATGTTTCAAAAACTTGCCTTTACCTTCTTTAGTATGTAAATTTAACTGCCGTTTTTTATCATAAAAACTGCACTCATCATTGTGAGCGAGTAGGTTTTTTATGAGAAGGCGTTTGTTTATCATTCTAGGTACGATTTACGAGGTACAAAGTACGAAGTAAATTAAAAACTTCGTGCCTCGTACTTCTAACTTCGTAAATTAAGGAACCTTATTTCCCATGCTTTCGGTCCAAATGGCAAACCAGTCGAGTGTGTCCAAATCCATTTCAACTGCTTTCATCAATGCCTGAATTCGGGCAATATTTACTGTTCCCGCTACCGGGATGATATTCGCCGGATGTTTCAAAACCCATGCTAACAAAATAGTATCAGAACCTAAATGGTATTTATCAACCAATTGAACTAATAATTTTTTTAGTCTTCTAGTTTGCTCTATGTCTTCTCTGAAAACTGTTCCAAGCGGATTCCAGGACATTGGGCGAATGTTGTGCAACTGCATATAATCAAGACTTCCGTCTAACATCGCTTCGTGATGCGTTGCTGAAAACTGGACTTGGTTATAGTCTATCGCTATTTTTTGGCGAATCAATTCCGTTTGAGAAGCCGTAAAATTGGAAACTCCAAAGTCAATTATTTTACCTTCTTTTTTTAATTTGGTGACCGCTTCTGCTATTTCATCGGCAACCATTAAAGGACTTGGTCGATGCAATAATAACACATCCAAATAATCGGTCTGCAGATTTTTTAATGAATTTTCTGCTGACCAAATAATATAGTCTTTAGAATATTCATAATGTTTAATTGTATTATTTCTGCCATTTACATGTTGAATACCACACTTCGATATAAATTGAATCTTGTCTCGGTCGATTTTACTTTGGCCAAATGCTCTACCAAAATCGGTTTCAGTAGTGTAATTTCCATAGATATCTGCATGATCAAAACTCGTGATCTGATTTTCGAAACAAATATTAATTATATGCTCCATTTCTGAAGTCGAAAGATTTTTGTCCCAAACTCCCCAATTCATGGTTCCAGCAACGATGGGCGATAATTTTGTTTTCATTTTAATTCTTTTAGGTATGTTGAAGTATATTTTTGAATTTCGAAAAATTTATTATTTTCAACAAGAAAATTTCCGAAAACAGATTAGGTCTTAAAATTATAAAAAGAAAATCATAAATCATCCTTAAAATAGGGATGTTTTAGAAAGTTTTAACGCATTATTAACATCTCGTAATGGATAAAATTTTCACTTTTGAAATGTTAAAATTATAACTGTCACACATTAGTATAAATAGAGTAACTATGGAAGAAAATGGTACTGCTTTAGACATTAGAGCAATTAATGAAAAAATTGAAAGAGAAAGTGCTTTTATCGACTTGCTGACTATGGAAATGAACAAGGTTATTGTTGGTCAGAAACATATGGTAGAACGATTATTAATTGGGCTTTTAGGTCAAGGTCATATTCTACTAGAAGGTGTTCCGGGACTGGCAAAAACCTTAGCTATAAATACTTTATCACAAGCTGTTCACGGAAGTTTTAGCCGCATTCAGTTTACACCCGATTTATTACCTGCTGATGTTGTTGGAACAATGATTTACAACATTAAAGCCAACGAATTTTCTATTAAAAAAGGACCGATTTTCGCTAATTTTGTTCTTGCCGATGAGATTAACCGTGCTCCTGCAAAAGTTCAATCGGCGTTGCTTGAAGCGATGCAAGAAAAACAAGTTACCATTGGTGATACCACATTCAAATTAGACAGACCATTTTTAGTTTTGGCAACCCAAAATCCAATTGAGCAGGAAGGAACTTACCCGTTACCGGAAGCGCAAGTCGATCGTTTCATGCTAAAAACCGTTATTGATTATCCTAAAATTGATGAAGAGCGAATGGTAATTCGTCAGAATTTAAAAGGGTCTTATGAAAAAGTAAATCCTGTGGTTACTATTGAACAAATTCTAAAAGCACAAGAAGCGGTTCGTGAAGTATATATGGATGAAAAAATCGAAAAATATATTTTAGATATTATTTTTGCTACTCGTAATCCTGAAAAATACAAACTAGAAAGTTTAAAACCACTTATCGGTTTTGGAGCTTCTCCTCGTGGAAGTATCAATTTAGCGAATGCTGCAAAATGTTATGCTTTCATCAAACGCCGTGGATATGTAATTCCTGAAGACGTTCGTGCCGTGGTTCACGATGTATTGCGTCACAGAATAGGTGTTACGTATGAAGCAGAAGCAGAAAATATAACTTCTGTTGACATCATCAACAAAATCGTTAACGAAATTGAAGTGCCTTAAAAGTAATTAGGCAAAAGCCATCAGCCATTAGTAAAACTTCTGCCTGTTGCCTATTGCCCATTGCCTCTAAAAATGGAAACCAAAGATCTAATCAAAAAAGTTCGTAAAATCGAAATCAAAACCAGAAGACTGAGTGATCATATCTTCTCGGGCGAATACCATACGTCGTTTAAAGGACGAGGTATGACATTTTCGGAAGTGCGTCAGTACCAATTTGGCGACGATATTCGCGCTATCGATTGGAACGTAACCGCGCGTTACAACGAACCTTATGTAAAAGTTTTTGAGGAAGAGCGTGAATTGACCATGATGCTTATGGTTGATATTTCGGGTTCTGAAAGTTTTGGTACTAAAAACCAACCTAAAAGTGAAATTGTTACTGAAATAGCAGCAACAATGGCGTTTTCAGCCACACAGAATAATGATAAAATTGGTTTGATTTTATTCACTGATCAAATTGAATTATACATCCCACCAAAAAAAGGGAAATCACACGTGTTGAGAATCATCCGTGAACTCATCGAATTCCAACCCAAAAGTAAAAAAACAGATTTATCGCAAGCATTGAAATTTCTCTCTAGTACGCAGAAAAAGAAAGCTATTGTATTTGTGATTTCGGATTTTATAGTTGATGACGATTACGAGAAAACCTTGAAAATTGCCGGGAAAAAACATGATATTACGGGCGTACGTGTGTATGACATACGTGAAGAAAAAATGCCAAATATCGGAATGGTAGAAATGGAAGATGCCGAAACAGGCGAGGTTTTAGTGGTGAATACAGGTTCCAAAAAAGCACGTTTGAGTTATGAAAATCAATACCAAGACAAAGTAAATTATTTTAAAGATATTTTTTCAAAATGTGGTTCAGGAACCGTCAATACGCGTGTTGACGAAAGTTATGTGACAAAATTATTGGGTTATTTTAAATCGAGATAAAAAATTTAACCGCTTAGAACGCAGAGAAGGCGCAATGTTCGCACAGCTTTCGAATTGAACTTAGCGATCTTTGCGAAAAACTTAGCACACTTTGCGGTTAAGAAAAACAAAAATGAGAATAAAACTATACATATTATTTTTTCTTTTATCGACTTCGCTTTTTGCTCAAAAGGTGAAGACTTCTGTGAATGTTACTAAAAACAAAATCGGAGCCGAATTCAAATTAACTTTAAAAACCGATGTCGATACATTATCCAAAGTAATATTCCCTGAAGCTAAGAATTTCGGTGCTTTAGAAGTAATTAATTCCTATAAAATTGACACGGTAAGAAATGGCGCGCGATATGAATTAATCAAAAAATACGGTTTAACGCAATTCGATAGCGGAAAATATACCATACAAAGAATTCCAGTTCTAATCAATGGAAAACCTGTTTTTTCAGACAGCATCAAAGTAGAAGTGAATGATGTAATAGTCGATACACTAAAGCAAAAGATGTATGACATCAAAGATATCGCAGAAGTTGAAAGTCCGATAGGAAATTGGTGGATTTACCTTTTAATCTTCTTTGCCATAGGGATTGCTGGTTATTTTATTTATCAATTCATCAAAAAAAGACAAAACCAACCAAAAGCTGAAGTGATTGTTTTTAAATCGCCTATCGAAAAAGCAACAACTTTATTACAACAATTAGAAAACAAAGAACTTTGGCAAAAAGGAGAAATCAAAGATTATTATTCGGAACTAACCGATATTGCTCGTAATTACATCGAGGAAGAAATTAATATTCCGGCCATGGAAAGCACAACTTCGGAACTGATTGAAGGATTGCGAAAAGCTTCAAAACAAAAGAAACTAAAACTCTCGAACGAAACTGTAGAAAATCTGGAAAAAGTTTTAAAACAAGCAGATTTGGTAAAATTTGCCAAGGTAAAACCGCTTGATTTTGAAATTGAAGAAGATAAAAAACGTATTTCAAATTCTATCGTAATCATTCATAAATCAATTCCGGAAGTTGTAGAAAATGATGATGAACTGGCATTATGGAACGAACAACAAAAAGAATTAGCACGTTTACAAAAACTCAAAAAACAAAAGCGCGTTCGAATTATTTCGACTATCGGAATCCTATTGGGAATGTTGCTGCTTTTTGTTTTAGGTTTAATATATTTCAAAGGATTTGATTATGTAAAAGATAATTTCCTCGGTCATCCAACGAAAGATTTAGTCGAAGGACAATGGATATATAGTGAATACGGAAATCCCGGCGTAAGAGTCGAAACTCCAAAAGTATTAAAGCGAATTGACGTCACAAAAACACTTCCAAAAGATGCTATGGCGTTAATTAAGGAAATGCAAACTTTTGGATACGGAAGCTTGTTGGAAGATTTTTATATCGCAGTTTCAACAGTTACATACAAACAGCCAACGCAAATGGATTTGGATAAAACAGCTGAAGGCTACCTGAAAATTATGGAAACTCAAGGCGCACAAAACATCATTGTCAAAACCGAAGATTTTGATACGCAAAAAGGAATTTCGGGTAAAAAAGCTTATGGAACTATGTCTGTTCTAGATAAGATAAAGGGCAAGTCGACAAAAATGTATTACGAACTAGTGCTTTTCAGTCAAAATAGCGGCTTGCAAACGATTTTGGTTATGCATCGAGAAGACGATAAATACGGACAACAAATTGCCGAAAGAATGTTGAACTCAGTCGAATTACAAACAGCAGAACAATGAAAGAGGTAAGCTTTTTAAATCCCGAGTTTTTCTGGCTGTTTTTATTACTTCCAGCAATTGTCTTATGGCAATTATGGAAAAGGAAGCAGCAATCACCAACTTTGAAAATAAGTTCGGTCAAAGGTTTCAAAGCACAAAAATCGTTGTTAGCCAAACTAAAACAGTTCTTATTTGTATTGCGATTATTGGCATTGAGTTCGTTGATTATTGCCATGGCTCGACCAAGAAAAGTGGATATCAGCAGTCAAACCAAATCGACTAAAGGAATTGACATTGTTATGGCAATTGACGTTTCGGGAAGTATGTTGGCAAAAGATTTAAAGCCAAACCGAATGGAAGCTCTGAAAAAAGTAGCCGAAAACTTCGTTGAAGGACGACCAAATGATCGAATCGGAATTGTAGTTTATGCTTCTGAAGCTTATACTAAAACGCCTGTTACAAGCGATAAAGCGATTATTCAAGAAGCAATTCAAAGTATTAAATATGACAATGTTTTGCAGGACGGAACCGGAATCGGAATGGGATTGACCACAGCTGTTAATCGTTTGAAAGACAGTAAAGCCAAAAGCAAAGTGATTATTCTTTTGACTGATGGGGTGAATAACGCAGGTTTTATTGAGCCGGAAACAGCTTCCCAAATTGCCCGTGAGTACGGAATAAAAGTATATACCATCGGAATTGGAACCAATGGCAACGCGATGTTCCCGTATGCTTATGCTCCAAATGGCGGCTTTTTATTCCGAATGATGCCGGTTGAAATTGATGTGAATTTATTACAAACAATCGCCAGAAATACCGGCGGAAAATATTTCAGAGCCAGTAGCAATAGTAAATTGGAATCAATTTATAAGGAAATTAACAAACTGGAAACTACTGAAATTCAAGAGCTGAAGTTTTATGATTATGATGAAAAATACAGATTATTTGTTTGGATTGCTGGGATTTTAGTTTTGATAGAATTTGGTTTGCGAAACACAATTTATAGAAGCTTTATATAAAAATTTAAATAAAAAGAACACGAAGAAGGCACAAAGCTCACGATGTTCTAATTAATATTCTTTGTGCACTTAGTGAAAAAACTTAGTGCGCTTAGTGGTTAATAAAGAATTTAAGAGAGGTCTTATATAAAAAGTTTAAACACAAAGAACACGAAGAAGGCACAAAGCTCACGATGTTCTAATTAATATTCTTTGTGC
>NZ_JBMOGQ010000031.1:0-20588 GCF_049318325.1 Flavobacterium sp.
CAAGTGGGCGGCCCTTATAAAAGGACCCTATAGATTGCGCAGCATCTTCAATTAGCAATAAATTATTTTGTTTGGCAATAGCATTTATAGCTTCCATTTCTGCCAATTGACCATAAAGATGCACCGCTAAAATGGCTTTGGTTTTTGAAGTTATTTTACCGTGAATCAAATCGGGATTGATATTGTACGTTTCTAATTTTGGCTCTACTAAAACTGGCACTAAATCGGCTTGAAGAATAGCTAAAATACTTGCGAAATAGGTATTTGCCGGAACGATAACTTCATCGCCTTTTTGAAGTTTTCCGAGTTGAATATATCCTTTAAAAATTAATACTAAAGCATCCAAACCATTACCAACTCCGATACAATGTTTGGAGCCACAATAATCTGCAAATTTACTTTCAAATGTTTTGACTTCATCGCCCAAAATAAACCAACCTTTATCTAAAACCAATTTCATTTTTTGCTGAAACTGCTCTTGATATTGATGATTTATTTTTTGTAAGTCGAGGAATTTAATCATAGCATAACATTTTCTAAAAGATGAAAATCTGACGTTTGAACTTCGTAAAAATTCTGAATCGTAGTTTTGGCATCAAACGTTTCTTTCCAAAACAATAAACCTTGATTAATTTTTTTACCGTTTTGCTCATGAGAAATTCCAAAATCAAAGAAATTTTTATCTTTAAAAACTTGGGTAATCAAATAATTATATAGTAAATCTAAACTTCCTAACTCATTCTTTTGTTCATTCCCAGAGATATACTGCGGATGCGCTACTTTATCAGTAATAAAAACTGTTGATCCGGCAACAATTTTATCATAATTATATACGTTAAAATGACGAATATTGTTTGGGAATTTTTGCTGCAAGTTACTTATTTCTTCAAATGTGTGTACTGGTTTTGAATTGTGCTTTTTTGCCAAATTAGGAATCAATATTTCATTCCAAAACAAATCGAATTTAAATTCTTCTTTAATAACCAAATTGTTCTTTTCGCCACGACGGATGCTTTCTTTACGGGTTTTGGATAAAGTAAAAGGTTTTGTCAAATCTATCACCGACAGACAATCTCTACGAATTAGTTTCGCATTGGCTAAAAACATAACATATTCAATTTCTTCAGAGAAATAAGCTGTGTAAATTGATGGAATTAATTTTAGCTGAAACGTTGTAATATGAACCGAATGCAAAAACACCATGACTTCTTTTGTAATGTCAATTACTTCACCTAATTTGATTTTATTGTCAAAGACAAATCCACCATAAGTCAACCCTTGATGAGAAAAAACAGTATCACCTACTTTATTAGCTGGAAGAATCGAAACCAATTGATCTTCTTCAAAAACCAGCAAAGAAAAATCATGAAATCTATCGGAATGGTATTCCATAAAATCGCGATGAAACAGAAAAGTCGCATTTTTGGCAGTGCTTACAAAGTTGTTCCAAATGGAATAATCCTCAGAAGTATATAATCTAACTGAATAGTTTTTCACCTGTATTTTTTAAACATCGGAAAATTAAACATTTATTTTAAAAAAGTCGCTCTTATTAAAAATTCAATTTTCAAAAATATTGTTTAATTTTATCAACTCAACCGTTTTTGCATTGAATTTAAAACGACTTTTTTTCTTTTTTATTGTTCTTATTTGTTTCATTTTTAAAACTAATGGACAAAATGTATCGTTGTACAACCAGTTCAATGGTCGTTACGATTTTACATTCATAGGCAACACTATGAATACTACTGAAAACAATACTACTTTTGATTTGGTTACTACCACTTCTTCTTCAGCAACACTTTCTTTAAACTCGTCAGATGTAATTGAAAAAGCATACCTTTATTGGGCCGGAAGTGGCGATGGTGATTTTGAAGTCAATTTAAATTCAGAAGTCATAACTCCGGATAGAACTTTCTCTCTTGTCAGGGAATTTCCTGGTCTGACTTTAACCTATTTTAGTGCATTTAAAGATGTAACATCTCTTATTCAGACTACAGGAAATGGTGATTACACACTTTCCAATTTGGACATTTCTCAATTCGAAGAGTTCCATTTTCAAAGAAGAACTAATTTTGCAGGCTGGGCAATTGTAATTATCTATAAAAATAACACACTTCCACTAAATCAAATCAATGTTTACGATGGTTTACAAGGTGTTCCAGATGAATTGTCCATTACTTTAAGTAGTTTAAATGTTATTGATGACAATAATTCCAAAGTAGGTTTTGTTGCCTGGGAAGGCGATTCTGGTTTGGCAACTGAAGAATTCAGAATGAATGGAACATTATTAAGTAGCGCATCAAATCCTCCAAATAATGTTTTTAATGGAACAAATTCGATAACCGGCAGTTCAACTTTGTACAACATGGATTTGGATATTTATGAAATTCAGAACAATATTGCTGTTGGCGATACAAGCGCTGAGATTACGCTTACTTCTTTCCAGGATTTTGTGATGATTAATACAGTTGTTACTAAATTAAACAGTCAATTACCGGATGCGACAGTCTCTATTGACTCCGTTGAAAAACAGTGTGATTCAAAAACAATAGTTGTCAATTATACCGTTTCTAATTTAAATTCCACCAACCCATTACCAACAGCCACTCCAATTTCCATTTACATTGATGGTCAACTATTTCAAACCATAGCGACTTCAGTCGAAATACCAATTGGCGGTTCTATTACCAGTCAAATTACTCTTAATTTACCAGACACAGTTACCTTGGATTTTGAAATTAAATTTGTGGTTGATGATATTAGAGACGGAACCGGAATTGTAGCAGAATTGGTTGAAAATAATAATACGGCTATTGCAAACGATTCGCTTTGGGTTTCACCAACATTTAATCCATTAGAAAATTTATTGGTTTGTAACGAAGGTTTTACGCGTGGCACTTTTGACTTTTCATCTTATGAAGATTTGGTCAAAATAAATCCGGAAGATAGCGTTCGATTTTATGAAACTTTTGAAAATGCGACACTCGATGTTAATCCAATTTTAAATACGACCAATTATCAGGCAATGCAAACCCCAAAAGAAATTTTCACCAGGGTTTTCAATCAAAATTGTTTTAGCATTACTTCATTTTTACTGACCACCAGAAATTGTCCGCCAACGGTTTATAATGTTGTTTCAGCCAATAATGACAGTTATAATGACAATTTTACTATTGGTGGTTTACGCGATATTTTTCTAGATTTTAAATTGGAAATTTACAATCGTTGGGGAAGGTTAATTTGGACTGGAAATCAAAATACCGAAGATTGGAATGGTTACGTCAAAGACGGAATTGGCAATAAAAACGCACCCGATGGCACTTATTTTTATTTGCTGTTCTTAAACGATATAGATTATCCGGAACCTTTAAGTGGGTTTTTATATTTAAATCATTAAAAAAACAAAGTATCTTAGGCGCAATTTAAGTAAAGTATGAAACAAATTACTTCCGCTCAAAATCCTTTTATAAAATCTTTGATTCAGCTTCAGGAAAAAGCTAAAGCCCGAAAACAATCAGGCACTTTTTTGATTGAAGGTATGCGCGAAATTGAGTTAGCCATTAAAGGAAATTACGAAATAGATACCATTTTATTTCTTCCCGAATTGGTTTCAAATAACCAAATAATCAAATTAACAGACTACCCAATAGAGATTTCAAAAGAAGTCTATCAAAAGCTTGCCTATCGAGATACCACTGAAGGAATTTTAGCTGTTGCCAAAACCAAATCACATCAAATGTCTGATTTAAAACTTCCAGAAAATCCTTTGATTTTAGTTATGGAATCCATTGAAAAACCAGGAAATATCGGTGCGATTTTAAGAACTTGTGATGCGGCTAAAATAGACGCTGTAATTATCGCTAATCCAAAAACCGATTTATACAATCCGAATATTGTTCGTTCTAGTGTTGGCTGTCTATTTACTAACCAAATAGCAACAGGAAGCACTGAGGAAGTGATTAATTTTTTAATCCAAAACAAAATCAATTTCTACAGCGCCACTTTGCAGAATTCGACTTCCTATCACACTCAAAATTACACTTTGCCAACAGCTTTGGTTGTAGGCACAGAAGCTTCAGGATTATCTGAACTTTGGCGCAAAAAAGCTACTCAGAATATCATAATTCCGATGCAAGGCGAAATTGACAGTATGAATGTTTCTGTTGCTGCTGCAATATTAATTTTTGAAGCAAAGCGACAACGTGGGTTTTAATTTAGAATTAAGGAGTTGAGATATAGGATTTACGATGCTTTTACTTATCTCTTTTCACTCATCGCTTATCCCTTATTTTTAAATTTTCCATTTGCACAGTTCATTTGTAATACCTAATTTTAGGAATTGATTGAAAATGCTATGATTGAAATAGATTTAGAAGAAGAAAAAAAAGCCATTGCCCGAGAATACAAAGAATTACTTCGCATAAGTTATCAAACGTTAACCGATTCTGATAAAAAACTCATTCGAAAGGCCTTTGATGTTGCAGTTGAAGCTCATAAAGACCAACGCCGCAAATCAGGGGAAGCATATATTTTTCATCCTATTGGTGTAGCCAAAATTGTTGCTTCAGAAATTGGTCTTGGTGCAACCAGTATTGCTGCTGCCTTAATGCACGATGTGGTTGAAGATACCGACGTCACAATTGAAGACATCGAAATGAAATTCAACCCAAAAGTTGCTCATTTGGTTGAAGGTTTGACCAAAATTTCACAAGTTAAAAAAGACATGAACATCTCAATGCAGGCGGAAAATTTCCGTAAAATGTTATTGACTTTGAACGATGATGTACGTGTTATTCTAATAAAAATTGCCGACCGTTTGCACAATATGCAGACTATGGATTCCATGCCCGATTATAAACAAGTAAAGATAGCCTCTGAAACTTTGTATATATACGCGCCACTTGCCCATCGTTTGGGTTTGTACAATATCAAAACCAAACTTGAAGACTTAGGCTTGAAGTATACGGAACCCGACATTTACAAAGATATTGTTAGTAAAATCAAGGAAACGAAAGAAGAACAAGACGAATATATAAAAACAATTTCAGGTGTTTTAAAAAAATCATTAGACGGAGAAGGTGTTGAATATACCATGAAAGGAAGACCAAAATCTATCTATTCTATTCGTAGAAAAATGGCTGTGCAAAACGTAACTTTTGATGAAGTATATGACAAATTTGCTCTGCGGATTATTTATAAATCCAATCTTCACGATGAGAAATTCCTGGCTTGGAAAATCTATTCCATTGTTACGGATCATTATCGCCCAAGTCCGAGTCGTTTGCGCGACTGGATTTCATCACCAAAATCAACTGGTTATGAAGCCTTGCATATCACCGTTATGGGACCAAAAGGTCGTTGGGTAGAGATTCAAGTGCGAAGCGAACGCATGGATGAAATTGCCGAAAAAGGATATGCCGCTCACTACAAATACAAACAAGGCTCAACGGAAGAAAGCGGGTTGGATACTTGGCTTAACTTGTTGAAAGAAGCTTTAGAAAGCTCTGAAACTAATGCCGTTGATTTTGTTGAAGATTTTAAAATGAATCTGTATGCTAAAGAAATTTTTGTCTTTACTCCAAAGGGCGAAATCAAATCATTGCCTAAAGGTGCCACTTCGCTCGATTTTGCTTTTTGTATACATTCTGAGATTGGAATTAAAACACGTGGAACTCGTGTCAACGGTAAATTAGTTCCGCTAAATCACGAATTAAAAAGTGGTGACCAAATAGAAGTTATTACTTCTGTACATCAAAAACCAACAGCCAACTGGCTTGATTATGTAACCACTTCCAGAGCCAAAAATAAAATCAGAAATGTTCTTAACGAGAACACCAAAAAAATTGCAGAGGACGGTAAAGAATTATTGACCCGAAAATTAAAGCATTTAAAAATCACAATCAACGAAAACGTGATCAATGAATTGGTAAATTACTTCAAACTTAAAACAAGTTTGGATTTATTTTATCGCGCTGGAATTGGCTCAATAGAAAACCAACAACTTAAAGATTTTGCTGCTCAAAAAAGCAACACCTTGATGAATTTCTTCAAAAGCAAAATTAAGCGTTCACCAAGCTCAAATCCTGAAGAAATTAACAAGCCCATTCTCAATAGCAATTATGATATGCTAGTTTTTGGTGCAGATCAAGATAAGTTAGATTATAAATTGTCGTCGTGCTGTAATCCAATTCCAGGTGATGAAGTATTTGGGTTTATCACTATCAATGAAGGTATCAAAGTGCATAAAAAAGATTGCCCGAACGCCATTACTCTTCAATCAAATTATGCCTACCGAATCATGCCTGCCAAGTGGATTGATTCATCACAACAAGAGTTTAAAGCTATTTTAAAAATTACAGGTATGGATAGTTTAGGATTGACCAATGAATTGACCAAAGTAATTTCAAACAATATGCATGTAAATATTCAAAGCATTTCTCTAAGTGGTGAAGCCGGAATATTCTATGGTCAGGTTGCAGTAATTGTACAGAATAATGCGATTCTGAAAAAACTCATCGAAAACATCAAAAAAATTGATGGAATAGATAAGGTCACAAGAGTTTATACAAATTAGAGTTAATGTTTATCAACAATTCGTTTAAAACTTTAAACCTATAAACTTTTAAACTTTTAAACTAAAAACTATCTTTGTCACATGACACTAATTGCATCCGATAATACTAAAAATCAAGAAATCGTAAAAAACGTTTTTACGATGTATCTTGAAAACAAAGGACACCGCAAAACACCTGAACGCTATTCCATTCTTCAGGAAATTTATGATAGCGAAGAGCATTTTGATATCGAGAATTTGTATATCAAAATGAAAAACAAAAACTATCGTGTGTCGCGTGCCACCCTATACAACACCATTGAACTTTTATTAGATTGTGGTTTGGTTAGAAAGCATCAGTTTGGACAAAATCAGGCACATTATGAAAAGTCCTATTTCGATAAGCAACACGACCACATCATCATGACAGATACTGGAGAGGTAATTGAGTTTTGCGATCCAAGAATTCAAACCATAAAACAAACTATAGAAGAAATTTTTGGGATTGAAATTCACAACCATTCGTTATATTTCTATGCAAATAAAAAACAATAATCTATGAAGCCTTTGGACTATTTTAAAAAAACTTTTGTTTTTGTTTTTATATTCTATATAGTTTATAAGGCAGTTGGAATGCTGTTCAACAAGTTCTCCGATTTAAATTTACTAAACGTTTTTAAAATTCTATTTATTGCCTTCACAACGGCACTAGTTTTAGGAGTTATAAATTATTTCGCAAAAATAGATTTCTTCACAAAGAAAGGCGATAGAAAACCAAAAGAAGAAAAATAACTACAAACAATACACACACAAATGACCGTAGATTTACTACTCGGATTACAATGGGGAGACGAAGGAAAAGGAAAAATTGTTGACGTCTTAACTTCAAAATATGACATTATCGCTCGTTTTCAAGGCGGGCCAAACGCCGGACATACTTTAGAATTTGACGGAATCAAACATGTTTTAAGAACCATTCCTTCGGGGATTTTTCATAGTAACAACATCAACCTTATCGGAAACGGTGTCGTGATTGACCCAGTTGTTTTCAAAAGTGAAATAGATGGTTTAGCCAAATTTAATCTCGATTTAAAATCTAAATTATTTATTTCGAGAAAAGCTCATTTGATTTTACCTACACATCGTTTGCTTGATGCAGCTTCTGAAATTGCTAAAGGCAAAGGTAAGATTGGTTCGACGCTAAAAGGTATCGGACCAACTTACATGGACAAAACCGGTAGAAACGGAATTCGTGTGGGTGATATTGAACTAGAGGATTTCAAAGAACGCTACAGAGCTTTAGCAGACAAACACGAATCCATGATTGCTTTTTATGGCGTGGAACTTCAATACAATTTAGCTGAATTGGAAAAGGAATTTTTTGAAGCTATTGAAGACTTAAAAAAATTAGATTTTATTGATAGCGAAGAATATTTGGCAAAAGCCCAAAAAGCAGGAAAATCTATCTTGTGCGAAGGCGCACAAGGCTCGTTACTAGATGTTGATTTTGGAACCTATCCTTTTGTAACCTCATCCAATACAACAGCTGCGGGTGCTTGTACTGGTTTAGGAATTGCTCCGAATAAAATTAAAGAAGTGTACGGAATTTTTAAAGCGTATACCACTCGTGTTGGTTCAGGTCCATTTCCTACCGAAGATTTTGACGAGGCAGGCGACGTGATGGCAAGTGTAGGTAATGAATTTGGCTCAGTAACCGGAAGAAAAAGACGTTGTGGTTGGCTGGATTTAGTTGCCTTAAAATATGCAATCCAAATTAATGGTGTAACCCAGCTGATGATGATGAAAGGCGATGTACTTTCAGGTTTTGAGACTTTGAAAGTTGCCACGGCATATAACTACAAAGGAGAAGTCATACACCATTTACCATACAATATTGAAGAAGAAAACGTCACTCCTATTTACACCGAGTTTAAAGGATGGAAACAAGATTTGACGGGTTTAAACACTTTTGAGAGCTTACCTAAAGAACTCAAAGACTACATCGAATTCATTGAACGAGAAGTTGAAGTACCTATAAAAATCGTTTCAGTAGGTCCAGATAGAAAACAGACGATAAAGAGATAAAAAAAGAAACCCTTTCATCCTTGAAAAGGTTTCTTATTGATATAAATTTAGATTATAACTTAAATATAAAACTCTCGCTCGGCTTTACACTCAACTTTATTGTGCCTTTACCATCGGCTACTTTTAACTGCGCTGTGCTTCCATATAGTTGATCTTTCACATCATAAAATCCATCTTTGATATTCCACGATTTTATTACATCTTCTGGTACTATCAACTCAAAATGGCTGGTTGTTACCCATGAAAAATTAACTACTACTATTAGTTTTTCCTTAGCTGTCCAACGAACATATGAATACATTCCTGGGTCATAAGCTTTGGTTTCATTTCTGTTAATCGTTTGAATTTCTTTGAATTTACCCATCAAAGCGTCGCTATTTAATGTAAAGTTTAGCAAACGTTTGTAAAAATCTCTTAAGTCCTTTTGGCTTTTCGATAATTGTCCACCATCAAATTTACCACCATTCATCCAGCGTTGGTGATGTGGAACGCCAACATAATCAAATATAGAGGTACGAGAATGGGTTCCAAAACCAGCATTTTCTTTTCCATCTTCGCCTACTTCCTGCCCGAAATAAATCATGGTTGGTGATGAACTAATTGTTGCAGAAACCACCATCATTGGTTTTCCTTTTTCGGGAGTTCCAGCAAATTCTGGACTGGCTAATCGTTGTTCATCATGGTTATCTAAAAAATGTAACATATGATGCTCAATATCCACCATATTGTTTTGAATATCTGATAATGCATCGGGCATTGTTTTTCCTTGTATTACTGCTTTTAAATGGTCATAGGTTTCGACTTTGTCATACAGATAATCCATTTTCCCTAGATTAATATAGTTTCTATATTCTTTAGGATTGTATACTTCAGCCAATAAAAATGCTTTTGGATTCTTCATCTTTATGGCTGAATTCATATAACTCCAAAACTCATAAGGTACCATTTCTGCCATATCAAAGCGGAAACCGTCTACACCTTTTGCTGTCCAATACAAAGCAACGTCACGGAATTTTTTCCATGAATTTGGAACATCTTTGTCTATCCAAAACTCATAATGCGCTTTACAGTTTTTTTTGTCAAATCCTTCTGGCAACTCCGGAAAATCTTTTGAACCATCAGGTTTGATTCCATAATTCACTTTTACGGTTTCATACCAATCATTAATGTCTGGTTTGGCCTCGCGCGAACCGTTGCCTGTCCATTTTGCTGGAAATTCGTTAAACTTACCATCAATCAATGGATTTTTTTCACCATTTAAAGGTTGGTAAGTTGTCGATGTTGGCACTTCAAATGCTTTGCCGGGAATGTAATAAAAGTTATTGTCTCTAGCATATTCTACCGAAGTATCATCATCTGCACCAAAATCGCGAACACCTTTCGGATTACTTAAACTATGATAATTTCTGGCGATGTGATTCGGCACTATATCGATAATCACTTTAAGTCCATTCTTGTGTGTTCGTGCAATTAATGCTTCGAATTCTTCCAATCGCTTTGACGGATCAACAGCTAAATCAGGATTTACATTGTAGTAATCTTTCACTGCATAAGGAGAACCAGCACGGCCTTTTACCACATCGGGATCATCATTAGAAATACCATATTTAGTATAATCTCTAATCACATCGTGATGCGGAACTCCGGTATACCAAATGTAAGTCACGCCTAATTTTTTAATTTCCTGTAAAGCTTTGTCAGTAAAATCGTTAAACTTGCCAACGCCATTTTCTTCTATAGTCCCCCAAGGTTTGTTAGTGGTATTTTTGTTTCCAAATAAACGGGTAAAAACCTGATATACTACATCTTTTTTAGGCGATGTTAAAACTTTGGGATTGGCACTCATTGAGGCCTTTTTTTGAGCAAAGGTAGTGTTTGCAATAGCACAACTAATTACTATCGCAAATGTTAAACTTGTTTTCATACTATACTAATGGCTTAAAAAAGGTTAAATAGTCATAGACACAAATATAGAAATATATGTAACATAAATAATTCTTAATAACCATTTTCATTGTTCCGAATTTCATAAATTTGGCACAAATATAAACTCATTGAAAAAGTTACTTTTTTACATATGTTTTTTGTTCTTTACATTGACCAGTGGAAATGCGCAGAAATCTTCCAAAATAAATGTAGAGTATTCCGATTTTGCGGATATAAACCAAACTGAAATTCCAGACGCTTTATTGCTTACAGGTCATGTTCGTGTAAGTCACGAAGGCGTTGTTTTTACTTGTAACAAAGCCTATTTTTTTCAAAAAGAAAATTATATCAAAGCTTTTGGCGAAGTTCAAATGATTCAAGGCGACACCCTTTTTCTAAATAGTAAATACGCCGAATACAATGGTGAAGTAAAAAAAGCCTATGCAACCGGCAATGTAATAATGCGTTCTCCTGAATCGACTTTGGTTACTGATACTATCAATTTTGATCGAAATACACAGGAAGCATTTTATAACTCTTACGGGAAAATTACGAATAAAGAAAATACATTAAAAAGTAAATCTGGAAGGTATTTTGCCAACGAAAAGAAATTTAAATTTCTAACCACAGTTACGATTACCAATCCAAAATATACTATCAAGTCAAATCATTTGGATTACTATACCAACTCAGGTCACTCATATTTATTTGGTCCATCAACCATCACCAGTAAAGAGAATTTCATATACACTGAAAAAGGATTTTACGATACCAAAAAGAACTTCGCCTATTTCAAACGGAAGTCCTACATCAAATACAAAGACCGTCGAATTGAAGGCGATAGTTTGTACTACGATCGAAACCGGGAATATGCTTCAGCAACTAATAATGTAAAAATTACCGATTCAATCAATAAAGGAATTATCAAAGGGCATTATGCCGAAATTTATCGCAATCTAAAAACGGAGAAAGATTCGATGATGATTACTAAAAGGGCTGTAGCCATATCATTAGTAGAAAACGATTCAATGTATATCCACGGGAAGAAAATGTTGATTACCGGAAAAACGGGCGACCGAATCATTCGTGCTTTTAATAACGTCCGATTTTATAAAACGGATATGAGCGGGAAATGCGATTCTATTCATTCCAATCAAAAAATTGCTTTAACAAAACTAATTGGCAGACCTATACTTTGGAATTATGACAACCAAATGACTGGCGATATCATGCATCTTATTGGAAATAACAATACTCAAAAACTTGATTCGCTTAAAGTGCTGAACAATGCCTTTATTATATCCAAAGATACAATTGGGAATGGTTATAATCAGGTGAAAGGGCAAAATCTTTATGGAAAATTCAAAGATAATAAACTAACCGAAGTTGATATTATTAAGAATACTGAAGTCATTTATTACCTTCGAAATGACAAACAAGAACTCATAGGCATCAACAAAAGCGTGGGTAGTAAGATTAATTTGATATTAGAAAAAAACACCATTGAAACTATAACTGTATTTAACAATCCTGATGGCGACGTATATCCAGAGAAAGATTTGCCCGAAAACGCAAGGAAACTGCGCGGTTTTGTTTGGCGTGGCGATGAACGGATAAAATCCAAAGACGATATTTTTCCTCCGGAAGAAAATGAAATGGATGCCAAAATACAGGCAGAAAAGAAAGTTGAAATGGCTAAAGAGAATGTTCCGTTGGAGCCGAGTAAAGAAACATTGGATTATGATAAAAACAATCCAAAACCAATGGTAAAATAGTTTTCAGTCACAGCATTCAGTTCGTATACTATAACTTTGTGAACATTGCGTAAAACTATGCGCATTTGTGGTTAAAAAAAATGAAACAAGATTTCCTAAAATACCAAGCACAGACTTCACCTTATCCTCTGGGTATGGAAATTTCACATGCAGTTGGTTCTTATATATACGATACGAATAACAAAAAATATCTTGATTTTGTGGCCGGAGTTTCGGCTGTAAGTTTAGGACATCAGCATCCAAAAGTCAATCAGGCCATCAAAGACCAATTGGATAAATATTCTCATGTTATGGTGTATGGCGAATATGCACAACATCCATCCGTAGCTTATTGCAAATTGTTAGTTGAAAATTTACCACCAAATTTAAACAAAGTTTATTTGGTGAATTCCGGTACCGAAGCCTGCGAAGGTGCTTTAAAATTGGTTCGTAGAGTAACCGGAAGAAGTCAATTAATATCTTGTCATAATGCTTATCATGGTAATACTATGGGGTCAATGAGCGTAATGGGTTTTGAAGAACGCAAACAAATTTTCCGCCCGTTAATTCCCGATGTCGATTTTATTACTTTCAATAACGAAGAAGATATTCAAAAAATAACAACCAAAACAGCCGGAATAATCCTAGAAAGTATCCAAGGCGGCGCCGGTTTTATTGAACCCCAGAATGATTACTTAGTCAAAATCAAAAAACGTTGCGAAGAAGTGGGTGCCTTACTGATTTTGGATGAAATCCAACCCGGCTTTGGGCGCACAGGAAAACTGTTCGGTTTTGAAAACTACAATGTTATTCCCGACGTAATAATAATAGGAAAAGGAATGGCCGGTGGAATGCCTGTCGGCGGTTTTGTAGCCAACGAAAAATACATGGATTTATTAAGCCATGATCCTAAATTAGGACATATTACCACTTTTGGCGGTCATCCTGTCATTGCGGCAGCTTGTTTAGCTACATTGGAAGAAATTTTAGAAAAAGACTACAGCAATCAATCTCTGGCAAAAGAAAAACTGTTCCGGGAGCTTTTGGTACATCCTTTGATTGAGCAAATCCGCGGAAAAGGATTGATGCTAGCTGCAATGACAAAAAATAGTGAAATTACCAATAAAGTAATTTTAAAATGTCAAGAAAAAGGTTTGATTTTATTTTGGCTACTTTTTGAAAGTTGCGCTATCCGAATTACTCCACCGTTAACAATATCTGAAAATGAAATCAGGGAAGGATGCTCCATATTCATTGAGGCTATGGACGAGATTTTGAGCGAATTAAAAAATTGTTAATTAAATTGTTTACAATAATAATCGCTGCTCACTAAATAAGCACTGTCTTTCCTTAATTTTATTAAGGTTAATTTTAACACCTATTGGTATGCACCTAGATCACGAAGAAGAAGACTACAACTTATCCTTATCGAAATTTGAATCGATGTTGAAAACTAACAAAGTACTCTTTTTCGACTCAGAGGAATTCGAGAAAATCATTCTCCATTATCTTGATATGGGAAAGGCCACTTTAGCTAAGAAGGCTTTAAAGTTAGGTTTGGAACAACACCCAAAATCAAGCGGATTAAAACTTGTTCAAGTAGAAATGTTGGTGTATGATGATAAACTAGATCAAGCTGAAAAGTTACTTAACGAACTTTACGCAATCGAACCTACTAACGAAGAAATTTTTATTCAAAAAGCCAATATTTATTCTAAAAGAGATAATCACGAAAAAGCTGTGGAATTTTTACAAACAGCTTTGAAATATACCGAAGATTTTCCAGATGTATACAACCTTATTGGAATGGAATATCTTTTTATGGATAATCTGGAATTGGCAAAAGAAAACTTCATAAAATGTTTAGAAGAAGATTTTGAAGATCAATCCGCACTATACAATGTAGTATATTGTTTTGAATTTTTAGATCAAAATTTGGAAGCCATTGAATACCTTAAAACATATATCGAAAGAAATCCATATAGCGAAATAGCCTGGCACCAATCCGGAAGATTATATTATGGTGTTAAAGATTATGAAAACGCAGTCCGTTCTTTTGAATTTGCAACCTATATAGACGAGGAATTTGTTGGCGCTTTTATGGAAAAAGGCAAAGCTTTAGAGCGATTAAAACGCTATGAAGAAGCTATTGAAAGTTATAAGAAAACTATTGAATTAGATGACCCAACCTCTTATGCCTTGTTGCGTATTGGTAAATGTTATGAAAAACTCGGCAATAAAGTACAAGCCCTGAAATTTTTCAACAAAACAGTACACGAAGATCCATTGTTAGACAAAGGATGGATTGCAATTACTGATTTTTATGTTCGTCAAAAAAATTATCAAAAAGCGTTGTATTTCGTCAATAAAGCCTTAGCTATTGATGACCAAAATCGCTTGTATTGGAAACGTTTTGCAACCATTAACAAAGCGATGGACCAATTTGAAGAAGCTGAATTTGGTTATAGAAAAGCTATTGAATTTGGTGACTATCAGCTAGATACTTGGTTATTTTGGGTAGACATTATGCAAATAATGGGAGAATACAATAACGCTATTTTAACTTTAATTCAAGCAGCGGAATACTTCCCAGATGATTACGAAATAGAATATCGTATGGCCGGTTTTCATATGCTTTTGAACGAGGAAGAAAAAGGAAATTTTCACTTAAGTAATGGTTTGAGACTTAACTTTAAACACCGCGCCATTATAAAAGAATTATTTCCGACTATTTGGGATAGAACTACTGTTCAGGAATATATTGCAAAACACAAAAAACCAGAATAAATGTCGCAAAGACAATTTGGTTTACTCGGCAAAAACATTAGCTATTCCTTTTCAAAGAAATACTTTAACGATAAATTTGCTTTGGGAAACATAGCCGATTGCTCTTACGAGAATTTTGACATTCAAAACATTGAAGAATTCCCGAAAATCATTGCCAATAATCCCGATTTGATAGGATTAAATGTTACCATTCCCTATAAAGAAAGTATCATTCCCTTTCTGCATAAACTCTCTAAAAACGCTACTCAAATTGGCGCCGTAAATGTGATACGAATTTCCAAAAAAGGCAACTTAAAAGGATACAATTCCGATTATTATGGTTTTATGAAATCTTTAAAACCATTACTTAAACCGCATCATAAAAAAGCATTAATTCTCGGAACCGGTGGCGCAGCCAAAGCAGTTTCGTTTGCTTTAGACAAACTTGGAATTCTATACACTTTTGTGACTCGTGAAGAAAAAGAGGGCATGATTGATTACAATCGAATCAATGCTACTACTTTTGATAATTATCAGATTGTGATCAATTGTACACCCATTGGCACAAGTCCAAACACGAAAGAATTTCCTCCAATTCCATATAATTTTTTCACTGAAAAACACATCGCATTTGATTTAATATACAATCCAGAAGAAACCCAGTTTTTGAAAAAAACCAAAAGGAAAGGTGCTATTACCAAAAATGGTTACGAAATGTTAGTCTTACAAGCAGAAAAAGCCTGGAAGATTTGGAATTAATAAAATTAACTACCAAATAAGCCTTATAAGTTTTTAAAGACTTAAACAAACTTATATGACTTATATGGTTCAAAAAAATATATGAACATCAAAATTTTAACCATAGGGAAAACCGACAACAAAGCGTTGCAATCGCTAATTGATGATTACACAAAGCGTTTGTCTTTTTACATTAAGTTTGATTTAGAAATTATTCCCGATATTAAAAACGTCAAAAACCTTTCAGAAAGTCAGCAAAAAGAAAAAGAAGGAGAACTGATTTTGGCTAAACTCGTACCAACAGACCAATTGATTTTATTAGATGAAAAAGGGATTACTTTTTCAAGTGTTGCTTTTTCAGATTATCTGCAAAAAAAAATGAATTCAGGAGCGAAAACTTTAGTTTTTGTAATTGGCGGTCCATATGGCTTTAGCGATGAAGTCTATCAAAAAGCACAAGGCAAAATTTCACTTTCTCTAATGACATTTTCGCATCAAATGGTACGCTTATTTTTTATCGAACAATTATATCGTGGATTTACTATTCTCAGAAACGAACCGTATCATCATCAGTAAAAGTAAAATTTACGAAATATGATTTACGAAGTTCAGTATATGTATTCCTTTTTTGTATTGATACTAATTCCTTTAGGAGCAATCAAATGCTTTACAAAAAATTGATACTGTAAATACTTTCCAAACGACATTCCCTTATCATATGCAAAAACAACTCTTGAAGCCGGAATCGGTTTTGAATCCAAAAATGTCTGTAACTCATTTTTAGAAAAAACTTCATCCTCAAAATGAACCAAATCATTTCGGTCTAAATAAAAATAGATTACATTAAAATCGGGTTTCTCTAACTTATATTTCACTTTGGTAAAAGGAAAGAAAGCCATAGTTTTTTTAATCGTATCTGTATAAATAAAATAATTTTCAGACTTTAGACTTTTATTTATGGTTGAAGTTTTTTTGTCTTGTAGTTTTTTAATTTCCAATATCACTTTTCGCAATGGCAAACGCTTATCTATATTAAAAAACAAATTGTTCGAACTAATTGATTTGTTGCTGTTAACTTCAATTAAAGTGTCTTTTTCTTCTGTTTTGAAAAAGAAATAAATCGGAGAATAATCTTTTACATCGTCTACGACAGTTTCATTGGCTTGAGGCAAGACAACTTCTTTATTTTGACACGAAGACAAAAAGAATAAAAGAACTAAAACAACTATTCCTTTCATAATTGACTAACTAACTTTATGGTTTCCATAGCCTCTTTTACATCATGAACCCGAAGGATGTTGGCGCCTTTTTGCAACGCTATGGTATTTAAAACTGTTGTCCCATTTAGTGCAAATTCGGGTGAAGTTTCGAGCGTTTTGTATATCATTGATTTTCTTGAAACGCCAACTAATACAGGTAATTCGAGCATTTTAAATAACTCTAAATTATTCATAACATCAAAATTTTGGTCTTTTGTCTTGGCAAATCCAAATCCGGGATCGATTAGCAAATCACAGATTCCCAAACTTCTTGCTTGCGCTACTTTCTCTGAAAAGTAAAACAGCATTTCTTTGATAATTTTTTCATAATTCGCCATACTTTGCATTGTTTTCGGATTACCTTTCATGTGCATCATTATATAAGGAACATGAAGTTTGGAAACTGTTTCCATCATTGCTGCGTCCAAACTTCCTGCAGAAATATCATTGATAATGCATGCACCGTTTTCAATCGCTGCTTTCGCCACTTTAGCACGAAAAGTATCAACAGAAATCGATGTGTCAGGAAAATGCTTTAAAACTAATTCAATAACTGGAATTAATCGGCTAATCTCTTCTCCTTCGGAAACAAACTCTGCACTTGGTTTACTAGAATAAGCTCCAATATCAATAAAAGTAGCACCCTCAGAAAGCATTTTTTCAACTTGGAAAAGCACACTTTTATCATCAGAATGTTTGCCGCCATCGTAGAACGAATTTGGAGTGACATTCAATATTCCCATTACTTTGGGAGCTGTTAAGTCAATTAGCTTTCCGAGGCAATTAATAGTCATAGGTAATCTTAATTGAGTAATAAAATTTTGTACTTTGTACTTCAATCTTAATTCTTTACTTTTGGTGAAATTTGACACAAAGATACACTGAAATGAGTAAAACTTCTCAAGAATATGATAAGGTTATCGCAATTTGCCGACAACTTTTCACTAACAAAATGCAAGATTATGGAAGTGCCTGGAGAATCTTGAGATTGCCATCATTAACCGACCAAATATTCATCAAAGCACAACGTATTAGAAGTTTACAACAAAACGAAATTCGAAAAGTTGACGAAGACGAAACTGGCGAATTTATTGGGATTATTAACTATTGTATTATGGCTTTAATTCAATTGAATTTAGGTGTTGTAGACCAACCCGATTTAGATTCGGCTAAAGCCATTAATTTGTATGATGAGAAAATTGCCGCTACAAAGTCACTTATGGAAGACAAGAATCATGATTATGGGGAAGCTTGGCGCGAAATGCGTGTTAGTTCGTTAACCGATTTGATTCTCCAAAAGTTACTTCGCGTAAAGCAAATTGAAGATAATAAAGGAAAAACTCTGGTTTCAGAAGGCATTGATGCCAATTATCAAGACATGATTAATTACTCCGTTTTTGCGCTAATTTTAATGAAATTTGGACAACAATAAAATAATTCCAACCTATGGCAACTGAAACCCCAAAAAAATACATCGCGTGGACACTAAGAATAATTGTAGCGGTTCTTTTTATAGTTTCTGCTTTAGCAAAACTATCAAAAGCACAATTGTTAGATTCCCCTTATTTTGCAATTTCAACGTTTGAAGTGAAACAATTATATCCAATGGGGTTTTCTGAAGGTTTTGCTCCATTCTTCTCTCGAATACTTATCGGAATTGAATTAGCATTAGGATTATTATTGTTACAGAAAAACTATTTGCGTAAATTCATTATTCCGATTACCATTTTATTATTGTCTGTATTTATAGGCCATTTGAGCTATGTGACTTTTTTAAGTGGTGGAAATACCGGAAACTGTGGTTGTTTCGGAGAACTTATTCCTATGACTCCGATAGAAGCTATCATTAAAAACATAGTAGCTGTAGGAATGTTAGCTTATCTGTTTGTTTTGTTGCCAAAAGACACTAAAACCGGAAACTTTTGGATTTTGACGACTGTACTTTTTGCAACAATTTTAGCTATTTTTATGTTGGCTCCAATACAGCCACCGGCAAGTAACTTTGAAGTTTCAGTTCCGGAAGAAACAACAACGGATACTATTCAACAAGAAACTATAGACACTACAGCTATTTTAGTTTCAAAAGATACTTTAAAGAAAATTGAAGCTAAAAAAACCGAAGTGAAAAAAGAAATTACTGAGCCTGAAAAACACAAATCAGGTTATGCTTCCTATTTTTCTAAAATTGACACCGGAAGAAAAACGCTTTGCTTTTTTGTGCCTGGTTGCGACCATTGTCGAGAAGCAGCAAAAGAGTTGACCGAATTGAAACAAAAAAATAAAAATTTTCCTGAAATTTCGATTATTTTTATGAATGAAGAAGCTGATTTAATTCCTGACTTTTTCAAATATGCTGGAGCCGAATATCCATACAAAATAATTGAAGTCATCCCTTTTTGGAAAGTATTAGGTTCAGGAAAAGATACTCCGGGGGTGAAATATTTGTGGAACGGAAATGAATACAAATATTATTATGGTATTACTGAAAATAAATTTGACCCTGTTGACTACCAAAAATTTATTAATAAACCATTTTCTGAACTGAAAAAATAAATTAGTCCTATTTCTTTTTACTATTTTTATAAATTATACTTTAGATTATGATTGAATACATAATGTCGAAAAGACTTCATGAGCGAGCATCAATAGGAATTGGTGCTTGTATTGTAATATTTATTTTAGGCTATTATATTTTAGAACATATTTCTACAATGGAAGATCCACCTCTAGGAAACACCATTTATATACTAATTGGAAGTGCTTTGATATTTTCTTCTGGATTAGGCATACTTTTAATTATAAAATATATTTATGACAGTAAGAAGAAAAAAGAAAGACGCGAGCGACGAAGAAAAAAACATAAAATCTTTTATTTAAAAGATCAAAATAAACAGTAAGATCTTGACTAATACATTATACCCCAAATTCAAAAAAAATATGAAAAAAATTGCTCTCTATTTACTTACAACTATGACTGCTTTATCTTGTAGCAATGCACAAAACAAAGAATTTTCCGAAGAGAGTTTATCAAAAAAAATAATTTCTGTCGATAATAAAGAAATTTCTTTTAGCGAAATATTAAAAAAACATAATGGTAAAGTTACAGTAATTGAAGTTTGGGCATCTTGGTGCAGCGATTGTGTAAAAGCTATGCCAAAAGTAAAAGAAATGCAAACCAATAATCCAAATGTAGATTATGTATTTATCTCAATGGATAAAGCTTATGACAAATGGCAGGCCGGAATTGAAAAACATGAATTAAAAGGTGACCATTATTGGGCAACCGATGGCATGAAAGGAGAATTTGGAAAATCTATAGATTTAGATTGGATTCCGAGATATATTATTATTAATAAAAAAGGTGAAATTGTAATATATCGTGCTATTGAAACTGATTTTGAAAAAATCAATAAGCAATTAAAAAAACTTGAGTAATGAGACAAAAAATTGTTGCAGGCAATTGGAAAATGCACAAAAATGCTGAAGAAACAGAAGATTTATTAA
>NZ_JBMOGQ010000032.1:0-20409 GCF_049318325.1 Flavobacterium sp.
GCTGCCTTTTTTTAGTAATCCCGACCCTATGGTCGGGATTATTTTTTTATACGAACAGTGTGTTCGGGCTATAGCCATCGGTTCACTACCTTTTTTAGAAAGTCCAAATCATTTATTTGATGGGGATTTTTTATTTTACACACTTATTATTACACTAATAGATAATAATTTAGAGGTTGCTTTGTTAGATTATTTTTGATTTTCATTGTGGTTATGGGCGCGGATTACTTAGTCAGTTCGCTGCGCTCGTTTGCAAATCCGCTATCGAGAATGCAAAAGACTAAATAGCTAAAACAGTTATTTTTCAGTTGGCTCGATGTGGTTTTTACTTCACTTTTATTTTATATACATTTTTAATGTATTGAAATCAATAGTAAATTCTACAGCAGTTCAATTCATTTCATCATCAGAATCTAATTTTGTTGTATTTATACCAAAAGAGTATAAGCTGCATAATCAAAGCCTTTTATAAATAATGGTTTCCTAGTTTCGTCACATTCCATTCCCCAAATTTATCGCTCATTTTGACTGATTATCTGACTGATAAGACCTCCACCGTTAGAATTCAATTCGACAATAAGCTTTTTTCACTTAAACATATAAGCTTCATTTATTGAATATTCAATATTATTAGTGATGTAATGAATTCCGTGATTAGTTTCAATCTTAGTTGATTGATCAAAGTTTTTTAAAATAAAAAATAGAACAACAATTAGAATTTTTATTGATTTGATAAGTCTATATTTTATTCATTAGTAAACCATTTTCTTGCATTCACAAAGGCTTCTATCCATGGCGAAACTTCATCTTTTTTTTCCATTGGATAATAGGCCCAATTCCATGGGAATGTAGATCGTTCAATATGTGGCATCATAACCAAATGCCTTCCTGTTTTGTCACACATCATTGCTGTATTGTAATCGGAACCATTCGGATTGGCAGGATAACCTTCATAAGCATATTTTGCCACAATAGTATAGTGACTTTCTGCTTCAGGCAAATTGAATTTTCCTTCTCCGTGTGAAACCCAAACTCCTAGGGTTGCTCCAGCCAATGTTTTTAACATTACCGAATTATTTTCTTGAACTTTTACAGAGGTAAATATACTTTCGTGCTTTTGGCTGTCATTATGGATCATTTTGCCATGTACTTTGTTTTCTGGATTTATTAATTCTAATTCCATGAACAGTTGACAGCCATTACAAATTCCGACAGAAAGCGTGTCTTCTCGCTTGAAGAAGTTTTTCAATGCACTATTAGCTTTCTCGTTGTATTTAAACGCTCCGGCCCAACCTTTCGCAGAACCCAAAACATCCGAATTTGAGAATCCACCAACCGCGCCAATAAACTGAACATCTTCCAGATTTTCACTTCCCGAAATTAAATCGGTCATATGAATGTCTTTTACATCAAAACCTGCTAAGTATAATGCATTTGCCATCTCACGTTCTGAATTGCTTCCTTTTTCACGAATGATAGCTGCCTTTGGACGTGGTTTGGCTGAATTGTATATTTCCGGTATTTTTCCAGAGAAATGAATCGGGAATTTATATTCTAGTTTTTGATTTGAATAATTATCAAAACGTTCTTTAGCTTTGTTGTTTTTGGTTTGTTTCTGGTCTAGCAGGAATGAGGTTTTGAACCAAAGGTCTCTATAAATTCCAATATCAAAATTCCAAATTCCAAAATCTAATGTAGATTTATTTTGAATAGTACCAAGTTTGAAGAATTCAACGTTGTTAGAATTTAATACTTTTTCAAATGTTGTGTCATCTTTTGCTTGAAGCACTAAACCGATATTTTCAGCAAATAATATCTTTACTAAATCTTTTTCTGTAAATGAAGAGAAATCTATTTTGGCTCCTAAATTTATATCTGCAAAGCACATTTCCAATAAAGTGGTAATCAATCCACCTGAACCAATATCATGTCCTGCAACAATTTGTCTTTCTTTGATTAAATTCTGAATCGTGTTAAATGCTCTTTTGAAGAAATCAGTATTTTTAATGGATGGAGCATCGTTACCCACTTTGTTCTGAATTTGTGCAAATGAACTTCCACCCAATTTAAATTCGTCTTGTGACAAATTGATATAATATATAGATTCACCGTTTCTTTGTAAAACAGGTTCAACAACTTTAGTTATATTAGAACAATTTCCGGCCGCTGAAATGATAACCGTCCCCGGTGCAATAACTTCATCATTAGGATATTTCTGCTTCATCGAAAGCGAATCTTTACCTGTTGGGATATTAATTCCAAGTTCAATAGCAAAATCGGAACAGGCTTTTACGGCTTCGAATAAACGGGCATCTTCGCCTTCATTTTTACACGCCCACATCCAGTTGGCAGAAAGAGAAACGCTTTTTAAACCATCTTTCAGTGGAGCAAAAACAATATTCGACAAGGCTTCACCAATAGAATTTCTTGAACCAGCCGCAGGATTAATCAAAGCTGAAATAGGCGAATGACCAATTGACGTTGCAATTCCTTCCTTTCCGTTAAAATCTAAAGCCATTACACCAACATTGTTCAAAGGCAATTGCAATGGTCCAACGCATTGTTGTTTTGCTACTTTTCCACCCACACAACGGTCTACTTTGTTGGTTAGCCAATCTTTGCAAGCTACCGCTTCGAGTTGCAAAACATGTTCAAGATATTCCTTAATTTTATCTTGACTATAGTTAAGTTCAGTATATTTTATTTGTGAATTAGTGTCGGTCATGATTACTTTAGGAGAACTCCCGAACATGTCTTCTAAAGCAAAGTCCATAGGTTTAGCGCCAGTAGTATTGCTTTCAAATGTAAAGCGAAGATTGTCGGTTACTTCACCGACTTCATACATCGGGGCACGTTCTCTTTCTGCAATTTTTCGCAACAATTCAATATCATCTTTTCCAATAACCAATCCCATTCGTTCCTGAGATTCGTTTCCGATAATTTCTTTGGCAGATAGCGTAGGATCTCCTATAGGCAATTTATCCAAATCAATCAAACCACCAGTTTCTTCTACTAATTCGGAAAGACAATTTAAATGTCCGCCCGCACCGTGATCGTGAATGGAAACAATTGAATTGACATCGCTTTCTACCATTGCTCGAATAGCATTGGCAGCACGTTTTTGCATTTCGGGATTCGAACGCTGAATGGCGTTAAGTTCTATTCCGGATCCAAAAGCTCCTGTATCAGCAGACGAAACGGCCGCGCCACCCATTCCAATTCTATAATTTTCTCCACCAAGAACAACGATTTTGTCACCTTTCTTTGGTTTGTGTTTTTTGGCTTGTTCTTCTTTTCCGTAACCAATTCCACCAGCCAGCATAATAACTTTATCAAAACCTAGTTTTCTATTGTTTTCCTCATGCTCAAATGTCAAAACAGAACCAGTAATCAATGGCTGTCCAAATTTATTTCCAAAATCGGAAGCTCCATTGGAGGCTTTTATCAAAATATCCATAGGTGTTTGGTACAACCATTTTCTTTCGTTCATTCCATTTTCCCAAGGGCGATTTTCTGTTAATCTTGAATAAGCGGTCATGTAAACCGCTGTTCCTGCCAATGGCAATGAACCTTGTCCACCAGCTAAACGGTCACGAATTTCTCCACCTGAACCTGTAGCAGCTCCGTTAAAAGGTTCAACAGTAGTTGGGAAATTATGAGTTTCTGCTTTTATGGAAATTACCGAATTGAATACAGACTCCTGATAGAAATCGGCTTTATCTCCAGTTTTTGGGGCAAATTGGGTCACTTTCGGACCTTTGATAAAAGCCACATTGTCTTTATAAGCCGAAACGATATCATTGGGATTTAGTTCAGAAGTTTTCTTTATCATTTTGAATAAAGACAGTTCTTTTTCAATTCCATCAATAACAAAAGTTCCGTTAAAAATTTTATGACGACAATGTTCTGAATTTACTTGTGAGAAACCAAACACTTCGGAATCGGTTAGTTTTCTATTGAGTTTTTCAGATAGATTTTCTAAATAAATAACTTCTTCATCACTTAGAGCCAAACCTTCTTGTTTGTTGTATTCACCAATATTATCAATATATAGAATAGGTTCTGGATTGATGTTGATAGTGAAGACATCTTGATTTAGTTCGCTATACTTTTGTGAAAGCATTGGATCAAAATCTTTAAAATCGGCAGCTACTTTATGGAATTCTTCAATTCTGATGATGCCTTCAATTCCCATGTTTTGTGTAATTTCTACAGCATTGGTACTCCAAGGTGTAATCATAGCGGCACGTGGTCCAATAAAAAAATCCGTCAGTACGGATTTTTCTATTTTATGTGCGTTTGCAAATAGCCAATTAAGTTTTGAGATGGTTTCTGCCGACATATCGTCTGCATTCGATTTTTTTTTCGTTTGTACGGCAAAAACGGTAGTACTATCGTTTCCGAAGAAATGAATCATTGTGTTGTAGTTTTAGTGTGTGTTGTTGCCTGTCTGTCGACAGAAATTCAGTTGCAAATTTAGGTTAAAAAAATGAATCCTAAAATTGCTTTTTAAATTAATCTGCTGGAAATACAATTGAATTATAAGCACCCAAATCAAAAATCCCATTTCTTGGATTTCCTAAAATATCAAAAGGAACTCCAACATCTACTCCGAAGTTTTTAGATGCTGAATCAGCACCGATAAACAGTTTGTTTTTTCTGATATTCTGAAAGTCTACGATTCCGTTTTTAATAATTTCAGAAGCATCATTGATAAAGGCATAATCCGGATTATTAGTAAATTGATTATTGTTGTTGTTAAATTTTATCTGGCATTTGCTAAACAATTTATTGAATTGCTTACTGGTATCAGTACTTTTATTGACTAGTAATTCTATTTGATTAGAACCAAAAATAATACAGTTTTTGAAATTAGCTTTTATCAAATCAAATGCTATCTGTTGGTTGTTGGTTCTGTCGGTATAATAATTATCAATCGTTACAGCAACTTGTTTTGAACTCACCCAATTGTTGTTGAATGTACAGTGTTTGAATTCATAACTTCCACCCAACGTACAGGCCAAAGAAGCTACCCCAGCGGTATTTATAACCATGTTTTTCCCTTCTATAGTTGCTGCTCTTCCAAGTAAACCAACATTTGAACAATCATAGATTTGTGTATTTTCAATAGTCATTGGTGTGCCGAAATTATTTTCTACCAATAAACCAATTATGGCATTTTTAATGGTTAAATTTTTAATTTTATGATTGGTACTTCCCTGTCTGAGATAAACGGTTCCCCATTGTCCCGGAACATTAGAGTATTCCGGCTCTAAACGATCGCCTTCAAAAATAACTTCGTTTTCTAGCGCTTCAGTATTAGATGTTGAACCATCAACATGTAGCGTTCCACCTTGTTGCACAACCAAACCGGATTCGGCATGAAAATGAACTCTGGCACCCGCGGGAATAGTTAATGTTTCTCCGTTGGGAACACTTGCATAACCATAGACGACATAGGGTTTGTCTGTATTAAATAAATATTCATTTCCATTATCTGGATGATTGTGACTTAGGTTCCTTCCATTAGTTTCCAGAACAGTTCCATCTTCGTTAAATCCAATAGGAATGGATTCTGTAATTCCGTTTTGTTTATTTGGAAAAATAAAATACGCATCCTGAATCAATGTTACTAATTCTACTTTTTGTAAGTTAGCGCCACTATCAAATTCTATCTGATCGGTATAAAGGAAATCCGAAGGATTGGCATCTACAATTCCTGCTGTGGTTTCAATAAAAATATACATGCTGTCTTTTGCCAACAATTCTACATCGTGAAAAATTCTATTATTCTCACCAGTCATTCCATCGACTGTCATTCTGTATTTTGAAGTTAATCCTTTTCCTAGTTGGATTGTTGGTATTTTGATGTCTTTACTACTTCTGTTATAAACTTTCAACGTGTAGGTACTTGAACCAATATTAGCAAAAACAGTATCTAAATAAATGGTGTCTTTAGAAAAAACTAAATCACCTGTACTAGGTTCAAAAACAAAGTCTTGACGACAAGAACTAACGGTAATAGCTAAACCAACAAAAAAAAGAAAAATAAGTTTACGCATATGTAGTTGAATTTTGGTAAATGTAAGTATTAAAGTTTAATTTGAAAATATGAAGATTTGAAAATTTAGAAATCTTAAATTAAAACGTTACAAAATAGTATTTATTGTCAAAAGTATGGATTTCATTAATTTTTCGGTTTTAAATTCTTGTAAATAAGTAGTATTTTTACACTCGAGCCTCGTCATAAAGATAAGCTGAACCATTAGAAATAAAAATACTATGTTATTCGATAAAAATAAAATCCTCCAACTTTGCAACGATTGGTGTAAAAACACCTTGATGAATACACTAGAAATAGAGTATATTGATGCTGGAGAAGATTTTTTAACTGCAAAAATGCCTGTAAATTCTAGAGTGCATCAACCGATGGGATTACTTCATGGGGGTGCAACAGTTGCTTTGGCAGAAAGTGTTGGAAGCGCTGCTTCGTTACTGTTTATTAATGCTGAAAAACAGGAAGCTCGTGGTATTGAAATTTCGGCAAATCATTTAAGAAGCAAACGAGAAGGAACAGTTTTTTGCACCGCAAAAATTTTACATCAGGGAAGAAGTATTCATCTTTGGGAAATAAAAATTACCGATGAAGAAGGGAAATTAATTTCGCTTTGTAAATTAACCAATATGATTTTACCAAGAAGATAATGACTGATTTATTCATCAAAGTCAAAACACATCAAGAACAACAATTGCCCTTTGTGTTGTTTTGTAAGCCCGATTCAGATAGGATTGTTGGTGTGTTTCAAAAGAATGATCATCTGTATTTTCTGGAAAATTTTGAAGAAAAAGGGTTTGTTTTTGCGCCATTTGATGCTGAGGAAATTCCTTTTATTCCTTTGGAACATTCCGATGTGTATGTTGATAGTGTGAATTCGTCCGATTATTTATTAAAAAAGAAGGATTCAACAATAAATAGTGCAATTAGCAATGATTTTTTCGAAGATTTAGTTGCCAAGGCTGTAAAAGCTATCAAAGAAAATAAGTTTTCTAAAGTAGTTTTATCCCGAAAGGAAGAAATCGCTATTCCTGATTTTGATATTGAAATAACCATGAATAAAATGATTAGTCTTTATTCAAATGCTTTCAAGTATTGTTTTTTTCATCCAAAAATTGGCACTTGGCTTGGTGCGACACCAGAACAGTTTTTGAAAACGAATGGTAATTCTTTAAAAACAGTTGCGCTTGCTGGAACTCAGTTAGCAACCAACTCTGCAGCTATTATTTGGAATGATAAAGAGAAAATAGAACAGCAATTAGTAACTGATTTTATTGTAGATAGTTTGGAAGATTTGGCAAAAGAAATAACAATTTCAAGTCCTTATTCAGTCAAAGCTGGAAATTTGTGGCATATAAAAACTGATATTTTAGCACAATTGAAATCTAAGAAATCAATAAAAAAAATTATTTTGGCTTTGCATCCCACTTCGGCGGTTTGCGGATTGCCTAAAGAGGAAGCAAAGGAATTCATAAATCAAAACGAAGGCTATAATCGAGAATACTACTCTGGGTTTTTAGGTGAACTTAATATTGATTTTGTTACTTTCAGAACGTTGCAAACCGATTTGTTTGTCAATTTAAGATGTATGAAAGTCATCAAAAATAAGGCGCAACTGTTTGTTGGTTGTGGTATTACAAAAGACAGTAATCCGGTCGATGAATATATGGAAACGGTCAATAAATCAATGACTATGAAAAAGATTATAAATTGATAATTGATAATTGATAATTGATAATTGATAATTGATAATTGATAATTGATAATTTTGAAGTTTAATAACTTATACTAAAAAATATGAAACTAGATATACTGGCGTTTGGAGCGCATCCGGATGACGTTGAATTAGGATGTAGTGGTACCATTGCCAAAGAAATTTCATTGGGAAAAAAGGTTGGTATTATCGATTTAACTCGCGGCGAATTGGGAACGCGTGGGTCTGTGGAAATTCGTGATTCTGAATCTGCCCTTGCTGCTGAGATTTTGGGAATTGCAGTTCGTGAAAATCTAAATATGCGAGATGGTTTTTTTGTGAATGATGAAGCACATCAATTGGAAATTATAAAAATGATTCGGAAATACCAGCCTGAAATTGTGCTTTGCAATGCCATTCGCGACCGACATATAGATCATGCTAAAGGAAGCAAACTTGTTTCTGATTCCTGTTTTCTTTCGGGTTTGAGAAAAATAGAAACAACTCTTGATGGTGAAAAGCAAGAAGTTTGGCGTCCCAAAAGGGTCTATCATTATATTCAATGGGAGAATATTGAACCCGATTTTGTAGTCGATGTTACTGGATTTATAGATAAAAAAACAGATAGCATTTTGGCTTATTCCTCACAGTTTTATTCTGAAAATTCTAATGAAACTGAAACACCAATTGCCACTAAAAATTTCTTGGAAAGTATTCATTATCGTTCACAGGATTTCGGACGATTAGTAGGCGTAGAATATGCTGAAGGATTCACTGTAGAAAGGTATTTGGCCGTCAATAGCTTAAGTGATTTAAAGTAACTTTTTAATTTTTTTCTTGGAGGTAGAATAGAATTTATACTATATTTGCACTCGTTAAATGGTGGTTGTAGCTCAGCTGGTTAGAGTATTGGTTTGTGGTGCCGAGGGTCGCCGGTTCGAACCCGGTCAGCCACCCTTAATTAAAAAGTCCTGAAATTTCAGGACTTTTTTTGTTTGTATCATTTATTGACCATCCGTTTTATCTACTATTAATTTGTGTTTTCTATTAGCAATTTCCCACGCAATGGCAAAGGCATATTGTGTTCTTTTGGTTAAGGCATCAAACTCAATTTTAGTTACTTCATCAGTAGCTTTGTGATAATCTTCATGTGTTCCGTTGAAAAGAAATACTGATGGAATACCGTTTTTGGCAAAATTATAATGATCGGAACGATAGTAAAAACGATTGGGATCTTTTTTATCGTTGTATTTATAATCTAATGTGAGTAAGTTATATTTCTTATTTACTTCTTCACAGACATTGAATAAATCGGTTGATAAATAATCAGAGCCAATCAAATATATATAGCTATTAGAATTTTCGTGAAAAGGATCACGTCTTCCAATCATATCAATATTTACATCGGAAATGGTATTTTTCAAAGGAAATAAAGGATTTTCTGTGTAAAAACGTGAACCATGTAAACCATGTTCTTCGCCTGTCATATGCAGAATTAAGACGGAACGTTTAGGACCATGACCTTCATCCTTTGCTTTTTGAAATGCTGCGGCAATTTCCATAATAGCAACTGTTCCTGAGCCATCATCATCTGCGCCATGGTAGATTTCTCCTTTCCTAATACCTACGTGATCATAATGAGCTGAAATTATCACGATCTCATCTGGTTTTTCAGAACCTTCTATAAATGCCCAAATATTTTCAGAATCGGGAAGATTTTCATTGTATTTTGCATTTAAAAAAGCAGCTGGAATATGTTGGTAATAATTGGTTGCTCCTTTTGGAAAACTGACACCATGGCTTATATACCAATCAATAATATAGCGTCCTGCTTTTTTCTGACCTTTACTTCCAGTATCTCGCCCTTCCATTCCATCAGAAGCAATAATTTCAAGGTTTTGTTCTAGACTTTCTCTAGATATAACATCAATATAATTATTTTTTGAATGATCAACAGGTTTTCCCGCTACAACAGTTTTCTGGCTATAACAGTTTAAAAATACAAACGAGAATAGTAATAATGCAATTGTTTTTCTAATCATGATATTGTTAATGGATATTGATAAACGTATATACGATAAATGCTAAAAGTAAGATGCACATTAAAACAAAATTGATGCAAAAAATAGTTATACTTTTTAGGAATGAAATGATGCGGGTTTCACCATAAAAGCGATGATGCGCGGGGAAGAAATAGTAGAACATCAAAAATATAGGTTACAATATAGCTTTGAAAAAGGTGTTTTCTTATAAACAATTTGAACAAAATCTATTTACTACAACATAATTACAATTCAAGCAAGTCTTGTCTTTTCTCAATGGACTTTAAGACATATAAAATATGTTATAAAATCAAAATGTAAATCTATTAAAATTATTTCTATTTTTGATTGACAAATCTTTAAACCATGCAATCAAAAGCTACAACTCCAGAACAATATTTATCTGAATTACCGGAAGATAGAAAAGAAGCCATGTTAAAACTTCGTAATGCTATAAAAGAAAATTTACCTCAAGGCTTTGAAGAAGTAATTAGTTATGGAATGTTGGGTTATGTTGTGCCACATTCTATTTATCCGTCTGGTTATCATTGTAATCCAAAATTACCATTGCCTTTTATTAATTTAGCTTCCCAAAAGAATTTTATTGCCTTGTATCACATGGGAATTTATGCCAATAAAAATTTGGAATCTTGGTTTGTTTCCGAATATCCAAAACACGTCAAAACCAAACTTGATATGGGTAAAAGCTGTATTAGATTTAAAAAAATGGATGACATTCCATTTGATTTTATCGGAGAATTGGCGGCTAAAGTGACTGTTGAAGATTGGATTTCTAATTACGAAAAAGCATTTAAGAAATAAGATGATTGTAATTCAAAGAAATACAGACGAAAATTTTACTAGCATTAGAGCCATTGCAGCAGCAGTTTGGCCAATAGCTTATAGTGAAACTTTGAGTCAGGAGCAGCTCTATTATATGATGGAAATGATGTATAGCATTAAGTCATTGCAGTTACAGGCTAGTGAAAAAAAACACCGTTTTATTTTGGCAATAGAAGAGGAAACGGTTTTGGGTTTTGCTTCCTATGAATTTAATTACAGTAAAAAACCCAAAACAAAAATTCATAAAATTTATATTTTAACCAATCATCAAGGCAAAGGCATTGGTAAAGCGTTTGTTAACTTTATTGTTAATGAAGCAAAAGAGCGTCATCAAAAAGGATTGATTTTGAATGTTAATAAAAGAAATAAAGCCATTCGCTTTTATGAAAGTATTGGTTTTACCATAAGCAATGAAGAAGTTATAGATATTGGTAATGGTTTTGTAATGGATGATTTTGTGATGGAAAAGACAATTTAATTAATTCGATGTGTTTAAAAAAAATGCCTCAAAAGTAAAAAAACTATTGAGGCATTTTTTGTTAAAAAAGTTAATTACTCTTTAATGAATTTTTGACTGTAGTTTTCATTGTTACTGTCTGTAAGTTTTAGTATATAAGTACCTGTAGATAATAAATCTACATTTACACTATGATTTTGAACCGAAGTAGCATGAACTCTTCTTCCTGTTAAGTCATAAATTTCAGCACTAATGAATTCAACCGTATTAGCAGTGTTTATTGAAATATTGATTGTGTTTTTAACTGGATTAGGATACATTGTGAACACAAAGTTTTCAAATACGTTGGTACCTAAAGTAGCACCTTCAACAACAGATAGTCTTTGATTTGGAGAAACATTGTTGTATGTGTCAATAATTCCAGAAGGCCATCTTATTATTACTTGATTAATAGTTGTTGCAATGCCTATTCCGAAATGTGCATTCAAAGAACTCATATATTTAAATCCTTCACCACTTCTGATGTCTCTAATTTGTTTTCCCCAAGCACCATATATTTCTATTCGAGCACCAATTCCGTTGCTGTTACTTTGTATTCCGTTTAACGCAACTTTTAGCCAATTATTTCCATTTGGCACAGCATAACGAATAGTGCTTCCACTTTGGATATCAAGAAAACCATCATTGTTTAAATCTCCAACAGCTCCAACAGTTATGCCTGAGTAAGTAACTGGAGCAAATGTTCCATTTCTTTGATTAAACATTATTTTTCCACCACCACCGAGTACATCAACAAATCCATCATTATCAAAATCATAAGCTATGTTGTCAATGTTTGTAGAAGTATTTGAATCCCAACCAGAACCTAAAGTAATATTTGTAAAAGCACTTAGGGTATTTGTTGTTTCAAAATTGTTTCTAAAATATTTATGAGTTCCAGAACTTGCTGTAATTATAATATCCATATCGCCATCGTTATCAAAATCAGCAATTGCAGAAGACCAGGTTTGAATAGGAGTAATATCTATTCCGGCTAATGTAGACACATTTGTATAGGTATTTCCTCCATCATATCTAAAAAGTTGACATGGCGGCCCTGAACACTTAGAGATAAATACATCTGTATCACCGTCATTATCAAAATCTGTGAATAATGTTGCATAATTTCCACCACCGGTACTTAAATTCATTGCGCCTGCTGTTGTGTTTGATTGGTAGTAGGTTAAATTAGCGTTTCCATCATTCAAGTAGTAAACATTTGGAGCAACATCATGACAAGAAAAAATATCTAAGTTTCCATCTTTATTTAAATCAGCAAAATTTGTTCTTTGACAGAATATGTATTCGCCGGGAGTTATTCCTGTGTAAGCACTACCCGTATTATTTGATTTTAAAATTGAAAGGCCATTTCCACTTCCAAGTACTAAATCATTAAATCCATCTTTATTGTAATCTCCAGCCGCCATACTCCAACCAGGCATGTAAGTAGCTCCAGTTATTGGGAAATCAGTTGTAGTAAATGATCCCGAAGTTACACCTTGATAATGAATTCTTAAGTTGTTTGAGCTAACTCCGACGATATCATCCTTTTTGTCACCATTCATGTCAACAACACAAAGATTGTAAGTGCTATTAATAGTTGGTATGGTTTGGGTAGTAAAAACAACAGGAGTAGGTGGAGGAACTACATATTGTCCTTCTATTAATTGAAACGAAAATCCAGTATTAGAAGTTGTATTTAACCATCTGTTGTCCCAAGCAATGTAATAAGTCGTTCCTGCAATAACATTGAAAACACTAACAGATGAAAGACTTGTCCCACTGTCATCATCGCCTGCATAACACGTCAAAGAAGAACAATTTCCTGTATAAACATGAAATCGTGTATCTTTTCTTGTAGTATTGGCAGCAATATCTGAAGTTACAGTAACAGTATAATTTTGTGTTGGTGTATATACATACCATTCTCCAGAAGGAATATTTGCTGTTGGAATAGCACCATTTGAAGCACAAACAGGTGTAGGCACTTGGCCATTAATAACCCCAATAGTATATATGCCAGCCGAAATATTTATAGCAGTGGCACAAGTATCTTGAGCTTTTGTAATTTGCCCAAAAACGAGCAGCGTAATGAGTAATATAATTTTTTTCATAATATGGTTATTTGTTAAATTCTTATTTTTAAGGACAAGTTTGTAAAGTAGAAATCCAATCACTAATTAGTTGTACACCTTCTTGATGTATAATTGTTCTTCCATGTAGCGGCATTCTGTAGTTTTCATTTTCAGTGTTTAATCTATAAAAAAGCATTGATCGATCTGGATTTCCGGGTGTTATAATTTTACTTAACGCAGCAGGAAAATCTTGAATATCCTGAGTATCAACACAAACTCCCATATTGGTTAACCCTAAACCATTAGGCAATCCAGTTTCAGTATATGTAAATCGCATTGGTCTATAATCACAATGTCCATTTGTGTAATGGCAATGAGAGCAATTTATATCTAGATAAGAACGCACTCTTTGCTCTAAGGGTTTTGAAGTATCATTATAATCAATAACTGTATTACTTGTAGATGGTAAATTAAAATTATTTTCTAAATAACCAATTTCAATCCACTTTGATAATTGATTTTTAGTTTCAGTACCATAATTATAATTGAAATTTAAATTTTGAGTTTTAATTCCAATTGGTTCATGTTTTTCAAAATAAACATTATTAATTGTTTCTTTGTATTTATGACAAACATTACATTGGACTTCATTCGGTATTCTATAATTAACATTTTTTATGATATTATTTTCATCTTTCCAGCTCAATGCAACATTACTTCCATTTAAATCTAAATAAGCTTCTGTCTGTTCAGTATTCCAAACATAATCAGCAAAAATCCATCCTGTTTCTTTTCTAATCATAACCCGTGTTTCAATGATACGCATTGTATTATTGGGTTGAACATTGTTGTAATAAAAAGTTTTGATTAAAGCAGCACCAATTGGCAATTCTAATATTTGATCATCTGCAATAAAACTTGCTTTTGTGCCTTGAGGCATCCAAACAAATCTTTTTTTATGTGCATAATCTGAAAAAAGGGAGCTGGCCGGCTCATAGGGAATTACATTTGAAGAAGGAGTTTGATTTTTTATATCACCTTCAAAAAACTTATAATCCGATAATTTTGGATAAGGCACTTTTGTTAAATCCACTACTACTGGCGAAACTGCTATGTATGCATTTTCTTGATCAGAACAAGAATTAAATACAGTAAACAGTAAAAATATCGTAAACGATAGTAGGTAATATTTTTTCATGAATTTTTTAATGCAAACCAAATATATTAATTATTTTATAATTTATTTTAAACTAATAGTTTTTAGTGAGGTTTATTATAATGAAATTAAATGATAATTATAAAAAAGTGTTCTTATTCTATTTAAGTATAAGAACACTTTAAAAACTATAATTGAAAGTGTTATTCTTTATTGAACTTTTGAGGATAACTTTTACCAGTTGTATCTGAAACTGATAAAATATAAGTTCCTTTAGCTAATTTTTCAACATTAATAGGTTGATTTAAATCATTAGTTTTATGAACTACTTTACCATTTAGATCATAGATTAAGGCTGATTTAAGTGTAACATTTAAATTGTTTTGCAATTGAATATTAACCACATTTTTTGCAGGATTTGGATAAATTGAGAATACACCGTTGTTAAACGAATTTAATGCTAATGTTGAACCTTCAACAACCAATAGATTTTGATTTGAATTAACACCACTTATTGTATCAATAATTCCAGATGGCCATTTAATTACAACTCGGTCTATAGTTGTAGCTTGACCTAATCCAAAGTGAGCACTTATGGTACTCATATTTTGAAATCCGGTTCCGCTTTGTACATATCTAATTTGTTGACCCCATGAACCATGTATTTCAACTCTAGCTCCAATACCATTTTTGTTACTTTGAATACCTTGCAGATTAACGTTTAGCCATTTGTTTGTATTTCCATTGTTAAATAAAACAGTTGTTCCATTTTGAATGTCTAAAAATCCATCATTATTTAAATCCCCTATTGGTCTATCATAGGCAGACATATTGTACATATTTGGATTAGGAGTGAAATGGAAATTCCCATCCCCGAACATGATATTGTTTCCTGATCCTAATACATCTAAAAAACCATCGTTATCAAAATCTTGGGCCACATATTCTCTGCCTAGTGATGTATTTGTGTCATAACCAGAACCTGCTGTTACACTTGTGAATGTTCCGTTACCATTATTTCTTTTAACATTGGAATATCCATTAGATGCTGAATTAACCCCAACAATGACATCCATCCAACCATCATTATTAAAATCACCACAAGCACCAGACCATGTTTGTTCAGGATTTGCCATATTTGCTTCTGCTGCAACATTTGTATATGTCCCGTCTCCGTTATTTCTATGCAATTGATCAATATTTCCTCCAACACCAGAACCTCCTTGGCCACATTTTGCAAGATACATATCAATATCACCATCATTATCAAAATCAAACCAATTAGAAGCATAATTTCCACCTGATGCAAAATCACCAATTCCTCCCTGAATATGATTTAAATTAGTTCCATCGTTCAAGTAATATCTGTTCGGAGCATTATCATCACAGGCAAAAACATCAAGTTTTCCGTCATTGTTGATGTCGACAAAGTTTGTTCTTTGTACTAAATAGGATTGTGTTTTTCGATCAGTTGTAAATCCAGTTCCATTGTTATTTGCTTTTAAAAAAACAACACCACTACCAGAACCATAAACCAAATCATTAAATCCATTGTTGTCATAATCTCCAGCTGCAATACTCCAAGATGGTAATACAGCAGTATTAGGAACAGTATAAGTTGTTGTTAAGAAAGTTCCTCCTGCTTGTTGATAAGTTATAGCTAGTTGAGTATTAGAAATAGGGGAAACAATATCATCAAGATAGTCTCCATTCATGTCTACAATGCAGTTATTGTAACCTCCAGTTATACCTGCAACAGCTCGAGAAGTAAACGATAATCTATCAGGTCCTGCAACGGCAGATTCCATAACTGTAAAATCAAAACCAGTTGAACTGTAACGGTTGTCGAAAGCAAATGTATAAGTTGTTCCTGAAATTGCCGCAAAAGTTACTTGAGAAGAATTAGTTCCGTTATAATCGTCATTAGAACCAACACAAACCAACGCATTACAATCCCCTGAATACACAATTAAACGTGTGTCACTATTATTGTTTTGAGCTAATAAAGTAGAAACAGTTATATTGATGTTTTGGGTTGCAGTATACTTGTACCATTTGCCTTTAGCTCCCGCAGTTCCTGTTAATCCACATAATTGTATTGGAGCAGTACCATTTTCTGCAGTAAAAGCAGGTGCAGTAGTGGTAGAATTAAGTGCAACGGTAAGCGCAGTAGCACAACTTGATTGTGCATTAGCAAATGATATACTAAGTAACATTACAAGAAATAAAGTATTTTTTTTCATTATATTTTATTGATTAGTTATTCGTAAAATATTAATTGCAATTTTGGGTTAAAGATGAAATGTATTGTTCCAAAAGAGCAACGCCTTCATCGTGAACAATAGTTCTGCCTAATAAAGGCATTCTTTCACTCTCTTCGTTTGAACTCATTCGATAATGCATAATAGATTTAGTATAGTTTCCTGGAGTAATTACTTTTTGCAAGGTTGGACTAATCTCTTCGTCCGCTACTAAACAAATACCAATATTTGAGTCAATATTCGTTAAGCTAAAAGGGAATCGAATGGGTCTGTAATAACAACGAGCTTGGTCTTGATGACAATGTGCACAGTTTATGTCTAAATAAGAACGTAGTCTTAAATCTAATGGCTGCGTCGTGTCATGATAATCAACTGTAGAAACAATAGAAGACGGATAATTGTCTAAATAGCCCTGATCAACTAATTTTTGTAAAATCTTTTTACTCGAATTGCCATAAGTATGGTTATGATTTAAATTTTGTGGTTTAACACCAATTGGCGTTGCAATTTCATTTATTTTATGACAAGCAAAACACTCACTATCTGAAGGTATTCTATAATCTGTTGTTATAATTTCTCCACTAGGTTTTGTAAAAGTAATGTTTTTAATGCTTCCATTTGTAAAGTCTGTACCCGAAACTAAATTGGCTTCCGTTTGTTCATCATTCCACAAATATTCATAAAACTTCCAGCCATCATCTTTTCTAATCATTAATCGGGTTTCGATAATTTTTGTTACGTTTCCTGGTTGTATTGTGGTGTAATAAAAAGTTTTTATCAAAACGGTTCCAACAGGAAAATCAATAATTTTGTTATCGGCAACATAAGTTCCTGAAACACCAGCTGGCATCCAAATAAATCTCTTTTTGGAAGCGTAATCAGTAAAAAGTGAACTCGCAGGTTTGTATGCAATAACATTCAACGATGGAATTTGGTCCTTCATATCACCCTCAAAAAAATGATAATCTGAAAGTCTTGGATATGGAACTTGTGTTAAGTCAACTGTAACTGGAGAAACCGGAATGTATTCATCATCTTTGTCTGAACAAGAAATAAAAATGATAGACGTTAAAAGTAATGTAATAGATAAAATGTAATATTTCTTCATAGGTTTTTTAAAATGCAGACCAAATATAGTAATTATTTAATAACCTTATAAAAATTAAGAGAAATTCTAAAAAAAGAAATATTATTATTCATAATTTGATAAAAAAGATGTAGTTTGATTTCTATAACTCGTTGTTTTTATAAGCTCTATATAATGTTTTCTGGTAATGCTTTCTTGGCTTTAGCCCCATTATCTTTAGGTTTTTAACACGATTGAATAGATTTTCGCTTCGAATCATTTATAGATACAAAAATTAAAACAGTTTAATTTACAGAGATTCTTTAAATTAAAATTTCAAATAAAATTACTTTCAAACTTTTGTATTGTATTTGACAACGATTTTAAAAATAAAAGAAAAAAATTATATTTGTAACACTAAAAAAATAATTATTATTATGACAAGAAAGATTACTCTATTGGCAATTTGGTTAGTTTCATCTTTATCATTTGCACAACCAGGAGGACCAGTTGGTCACTTGACTATCTTCTCTGAAGATGGCGATAAATTTACCCTTATTTTGAACGGTGAAATAATAAATGACACACCACAAACTAATTTGCGAGTTGAAGATTTGAATCAACCTTACTATAATGCTAAAATTAGATTTGAAGATAAAACGTTAACCGATGTTAGCAAAAATAACTTAATGTTAACCGATGTTGACGGAATATTCTCTGATGTTACCTATAAAATCAAGAGAGATAAAAACAATAAAACCAAAATGAAGATGAATTATTTTTCATCGATTCCTGTTCAACCTAATTTTATTCCTGCATCAAATGTTCATGTGATTCATTACGGACAACCAAGGCCAGCCATTGTTTCACAACCGGTTGGAGGAGTAACTCAAACGACTACCACAACTACAACCCAAACAAATGGAGTAAACTCTGGCGGAGTAAATCTAGGAGTAGGAGTAAATGTAGACGGCGTTAATTTAGGTTTGGGAGTTTCTATTAACGACAATATTGGTGGCGGAACTGTGACACAAACAACCACTACAACTACTACCAACAATTCAAATGCAGTTATCGTTGATCACGACGGGCCTATCAGAGGTTGTGGAGGTAGAAGTTGTATGACACCAGGTAATTTTAATGCAGCTTTGTCAACAATTAAAAATCAGAGCTTTGAAGATACTAGGTTAAAAACAGCAAAGCAGGTGATTACGGCCAACTGTTTGAATGTGGATCAAATTATTCAAATTGCTAATACTTTTAGTTTTGAAGACAATAAATTGGACTTTGCCAAATATGCCTACGATTTTTGTAGTGAACCAAGAAATTATTTCAAGCTAAATGGTATTTTTACATTTAGTAGCAACGTAGATGAATTGTCAGATTACGTTCAGAGTAGACAATAAATAAAAAAGTGCTAATATTTAAAAGACTATCAGTAATTTTGTTGATAGTCTTTTTTATTATATTTAATTCATGCAAAATCACCATCATTTCCTAATTCATAAACCTCATGGCTATTTAAGTCAATTTATTTATGAAAAAAAGCGACACAAAAAGTTGCTTGGTGAATTGTATCATTTTCCAGAAGGCACTATGGCAATTGGGCGATTGGATGAAGATTCCGAAGGATTGCTTTTACTTACCACTGACGGAATGATGAGCGAAATAGTTAGAAGCAAAACCATAGAAAAAGAATATTACGCACAAGTTGATGGAATTATCAATGAAGAAGCTATTTCCCAAATTAAAAATGGTGTCGAAATTGGTTTTAAAGGAATCAGATACACAACCAAAAAATGTGAAGCCAAAATCATTAACCAACTTCCAGATTGCGTTGGTGAAGGAAGAAGAATTCGAGATTTGCGTCATGGACCAACTAGTTGGCTTTCGATAACATTGACCGAGGGCAAATTCCGCCAAGTGCGAAAAATGACAGCCGCAGTTGGATTTCCAACTTTGAGATTGATCAGAATTCGAGTAGGAGAATTACATTTGCAAAATCTAAAAGCTGGAGAAGTAGTTGAAATTGAAAGTTTTTTTTAAATCCTAATTCCAAATTCCTAAATCCCAAATCATCATGCTCAACATCGTTTTAGTAGAACCCGAAATCCCAAACAACACAGGAAATATTGGTCGTTTGTCTGTTGGAACAGAAAGTCGGTTACACTTAATTCATCCGTTTGGATTCGTAATTAATGACAAAAACCTAAAGCGTTCCGGTTTGGATTATTGGGTGCATTTGGATGTAACAGAATATAAAAATGTGGAGGAATGGATGGCAATAATTCCCGATAAATCGAGAGTTTTTTTAACCAGTTCTCATGCTACAAAATCTATTTATGTAGCCGAGTTCCAGGATGGTGATTGGTTAGTTTTTGGTAAAGAAAGCGTAGGTTTGAGTCAAGAGGTTTTAGCCCAATTTGATAATCATTTAACCATTCCAATGTCGAATTTAATACGAAGTTATAATATTGCCAATTCGGTCGCGTTTGTAGTTGGAGAGGCGAAAAGACAGATAGCAATTAAAAATGGATAATTAACAATTATCCATTATTCATTGTCAATTATCAATTAATAATAAACTTCCCTTTTTCACCATCAAAAGTGATGGACGAATCTATAAAGAGTGAATTGAAAATACCTTTTGTAATTAAATTACAAGGTTGGTTTTGTTCGACCATACTCTCTTTCATTACAATCATTTCATCCGAAAGTTGTA
>NZ_JBMOGQ010000033.1:0-19707 GCF_049318325.1 Flavobacterium sp.
TAGAAACGGAACTATAACAACACATTTTGATGCTAATAGAACTTCAGTTTTATTAAATGATGTTCATTTTACCAATGTAATTGTTAATATTTTGGATAACGCTATAAAGTATTCACCTGAAGAACCAGTTATAGATATTTATACTGAAAATGTAAAGGATTTTGTAATTATCAAAATAAAAGATCAAGGTTCTGGTATGTCAAAAGCAGCACAAAAAAGAATATTTGAAAAATTCTATCGTGAACACACAGGAGATTTGCACAATGTTAAAGGTCATGGTTTAGGTTTGGCTTATGTTAAAAGAATTATTGAAGACCACAACAGTCAAATTTTTGTAGAAAGCGAAAAAGGAAAAGGAAGCACGTTTATAATTAAAGTCCCACTCATAAATTAAAATAAAATACTACTATGGAAAACAATAAAAAAATACTTCTAGTTGAAGATGATCAAAACTTCGGAATCGTTTTGAGAGAATTCTTGACATTAAATGATTTTGATGTAACACTAGCCAAAAATGGCATGGAAGGTTTCGAAAAATTCAAAAAAGACAATTTCGATTTGTGTATTTTGGATGTGATGATGCCTTATAAAGATGGATATACTTTAGCAAAAGAAATCAGAGAAAAAAATAAAGATGTGCCATTGATTTTCTTGACTGCTAAGTCAATGAAGGAAGATGTGTTAAAAGGATATAAAGTTGGCGCAGATGACTATCTTAATAAACCTTTTGATTCTGATGTTTTACTAATGAAAGTAAAAGCAATAATTCAGAGAAAAGCATCAGAGAATAAAAACGAACCTGCCAAATTTGAGTTTCAAATTGGAAGATTTCTTTTAAATTCAAAACTTCGGTTCTTAAAATTTGAAGATCAGGAACCAATTAAATTATCGCCTAAAGAGTCTGAATTACTTAAAATGATGGCTATCTATGAAAATGATTTAATGCCAAGAGAATTAGCTTTAACAAAAATCTGGAGAGAAGACAATTATTTCACTTCAAGAAGTATGGATGTCTACATTGCAAAACTTAGAAAATATCTCAAAGACGAACCAAATGTTGAAATTCTCAACATACATGGAGAAGGTTTTAGATTAGTCGTAAAAAAATAAAGTAAAATGGCTTCAAGAAATTGGAGCCATTACTATTTAAAATATATTCTAAATTTATTTTAGAAGCTAATCCGGCTGTCCGCTATATCCTTTGTTTTGTACTTCTTCAAGCTCAGTATTACAAAACAAAAGGATTCCGCAGCCATCCGGGCTAGGGTTGTGGCTTTTATTTGAGATTCAGTTGTAAAGCAAAAGAAGTTTTATTGTTGGCGTTAATAATAAATACCGTTGCCTTTTCTGGATGGCTCTTTTCAATAGTAATTGTATCTTCCAATGAAACTTCTTTTAGATAATTCATTTCAAAACTTTCTACCTTTTGATTTAACAACAAATTTGGTTCTACATTATCCAAGCACCATTCTAAATATTTCACACTGTTAGCATGATTTACAATGTCTAAATCAGATAGAAGTATCGCTTTTTCTGTTACAAATGTTTTATCTATATTAATATCTATTTTAGAGAATTGAATTTCAGTTGCTCTATCATTTGGGTATTTATCAAAATGCACGTGTGGCAAAGACAAGTTTTCTGGTCGACGCGTTAGTGTATTAAAAACAGCCCAAAAGGTTTCACAACCAACAATTTTTTCATCACCAGCATATAATTCCAAACAACGAATCGAACGTGAATTTTCTAGTGAATTAATCCACGTTTTAACGGTAATAACATCTCTCCATTTAGGCAATCGTATTATTTCAACACGCATTCTACTCAAAACCCAAGCCTGATGATGCTCTTGCATATCGCTGAAACTAATACCACCCATTTCTGCATGAACACCAGCAGTTAACTGTAAAATATTACACAAATCGGTATATTTTAAATAACCGTTAGGATAACATTGCAGAAAATTAATTTCCCAATCTTTGGTTAGTATAGAGTTGAAATCTTTAGATATTGGCATTAGGAATTAGGATTTGATATTTTATATAATTTACAATATCATTTTTGTCTGCTTTAAAATCAAACCATTTTACATTTTCAGCTCGCTTAAACCAAGTCAATTGGCGTTTTGAAAACCGACGGGTATTTTTCTTAATTTCTTCAACTGCAAATTCTAAGGAAATCTTCCCCTCAAAATAATCAAACAATTCACGATAGCCAACGGTTTGCAACGCATTCAATTCCTTATTCAAGAACAAACCTTCAGCTTCTTTTACCAAACCTTCCTTAATCATATTATCTACACGCAGATTAATCCGGTCGTACATGATTTCTCTTTTAGCTTCTAAGCCAATGATAATAGGAGTGAAGCTACGTTGGTTTTTCTTTTGGTTTAAAAAAGAAGAGTAGGGTTTTCCGGTGCCAAGACAAACTTCTACAAATCGTTTCATTCGCTGTGGATTTTGCAAAGTTTGTGGATTTTCAAGCTTTAGTTGTTGATAATACTCGGAATCTAATTCTTTCAACTTATCTTGCAGGTAATCAATTCCAAATTCTTCAAAATCAGTACTTATAACTTCTCTAATTGAATTATCAATATTTGGAAAATTATCAAACCCTTTTAGGATAGCGTCCACATACAAACCCGAACCGCCAACCATTATTTGGATATTATTTTTTAAAAATAATTCATTCAGTTTTGTAATTCCTTCTTTTTCAAAATCGCCAACAGTATAATTTTCAAAAATCGATTTGTTTTGAATAAAATGATGTGGAGCAGAAGCTAATTCTTCTTCACATGGCACGGCAGTTCCAATACGCATTTCCTTAAAAAACTGCCTACTGTCACACGAAATAATATCACACTCAAAATGTTTCGCCAATGCAATGCTCAAGGATGTTTTTCCTATCGCCGTTGGTCCAATGATTGTGATTAGATAGTTCATTAAAATTTGACAATCTTTATTACCTTATTCTTTCTTAAATAACCTTGAATTATTGTTCTGGTATCGCGATTATTCTGCATCGGAATAATAATATTTTTTAGGATTTCAATATTGTTAATCTGATAATTCAAATCATAAAAACAATAGCCTTTGTAAATTCCGTTTTCGATTACTACTGCACAACGTTCATCTACCGTTCTTCCTCTGTCAACGATAACCATATTGTCGTTTTCGAACTTCATTTCCTTGATAAATTCTTCAACACGTTCATTGTATAATTCCGGTTCTTCTTTACCTAAACACCCACCGTTGCACTCTTTTATTTTATATTGAAAGCACCCATTTTTAGTTTCGTATAAGCCATTTATTTTTTGACATAAATTATACTTTTCAGTAATTTTTAACAGTGAATTTTTGCCTTCTTGTACAGAAGTAAAAGAGGTAATTTCTTTTTTTCTGCCATCTGCTTTTAGCAATTTTAAAGCCAAATAACCATTTTCATCTTTTTCAGCATATAATGCCCATTGAAAAATAGTCTTGCGTTGAGCACGATTATATATCGGTTTATTGATTTTTATCTCTTCACTTTCTTTCAAAAGTGCAATCAATTCACTTCCGGTCACTTCATAAGTCACTGCAAAAACTTCAAGCTGAATCTTTTTGCTTTTACCCAATGTTCCGGTGAAATGTTGATTAACTCGCTTCTTGATATTTCGGCTTTTACCAATGTATATAATTTCGCCTTTCTCATTATGAATATAGTATATCCCAGTTTTTGTTGGTAAACCCTCTAAAATATCTAATAATTTTGGAGTCAAACCCGATTTGATTTCGGCCTTAATAAAACTGATTAAAATTTCTTTTTCGGTATCTTTTGCCAAATCATTTTGAACAATTTGACGGTTGCCATAGCGTCACCACTAGCGCGATGTCTATCGGTTACCGGAATTCCAAGTGCACGGACTAATTTTCCCAAACTATAAGAAAGTTGTCCCGGAATTAATTTCTGTGCCAACTCAACCGTGCAAAGCGTGGGTTTTATATAATCATAACCCAATCGCTTGAATTCTGTTCTCAAGATTCTGTAGTCAAATGAAGCGTTGTGAGCTACTACGATGCAGTCTTCCGTAATTTCGATTATACGTTTAGCAACTTCATAAAACTTAGGTGCAGAACGAAGCATAGCATTATTAATACCAGTAAGTTTTACAACAAATGGCTGAATCGTTTTTTCCGGATTTATCAAGCTAATGAATTGGTCAATAATTTCGTGACCATCAAATTTATAGATGGCTATTTCAGTAATGCCTTCTTCGTTAAATTGGCCACCAGTGGTTTCTATGTCTAGTATTGCGTACAAATAAGTGAATAGTAATTAGTGATTAGTAAATAGTTCTTTTCTTTCATCTTTTTCTATTTTCTATTTCCAAATATACTACTTCCAATTCGAACCATTGTGCTGCCACATTCAATGGCTTGCTTATAGTCACCGGACATACCCATTGAGATAATTGATAATTGATAATTGACAATTGATAATGAATTTATTTTATCAAAAGTAGATTTCAAATTAAGGAATTCTTTTTTTATTTGAGATTGATTATCAGTGAATGTTGCCATTCCCATTAAACCAACAACTTTTATGTTTTGTAATTTGTTATTCTTAACGAATTGAAGAATTTCCTCCAATTCTTTTTCATCCAAACCAAATTTTGTCTCTTCTTCAGCAATATACATTTGTAGTAAACAATCAATTACTCGATTATGTTTTGCTGCTTGTTTGTTGATTTCTAGCAATAGTTTTAAGCTATCAACCCCATGAATCAAACTCACATATTCGGCCATGTATTTGACCTTATTGGTTTGCACATGTCCAATCATATGCCATTGAATATCTTTTGGCATTTGCCCCCATTTTTCGGTCATTTCCTGGATTTTATTTTCACCAAAAACGCGTTGCCCAGCTTCGTATGCTTCCATCAAATCGGCAACAGGTTTTGTTTTGGAAACAGCTACAAGAGTTACGTTTTCAGGAAGTTGCGATTTTATTTTGAGTAAATTGTCTTTAATGGACATTTTCGTTTTCTAATTACAATTCATAAACCATCAATCCACTTCTGAATTTTGGTTCGATATACGTACTTTTTGGTGGCATAATCAAATTGTTATCTGCCAAGGCTTTTATCTCCGAAATATCAGAAGGAAATAACATAAAACCAACTTCAAATTCACCTTCATCAACCAATTCTTTTATGGTTGAAACAGATTGCTTTCCGGGAATGTATTCAATACGTTCGTCGTTACGCAAGTCATCTATTTCCAATAATGGTAGTAAAACTTTATCATATAAAATCTGTGCGTCAAGATTCTCTAAAATGGAAGGTTGCTTGTTATCTTTCTTATAAAACAAAGCATAAAAATGTCCGTCAAGATACATTCCAAATTCATACTTGCTTTGAGGTTTCCACAATTCCAGTTCTTTATCTTTAATAATGAAATTTTCAGCTAATTTTTCGAGAAAATCATTTTTAGTAAAACCATTTAAATCTCTAATAATTCTATTGTATTCATAAATTTTGACATTGCTCTCGGCAATCAAGAAACTCATAAAATAGTTTAGGTTTTCATTGCCTAAATGCTTACCTTCATTATACAATAATTCTGCTGAAGCCGATCTGTGATGTCCATCAGCTATATATAGTTCAGGTATTTGTTCAAACTGTTTTTGCAACCATTCAATATCGGCTGCGGTTTCAATTTTCCATACCTGATGTTTTTCTTTGTTGGTTGTGGAGTAATTATAAATCGGTTTACTTTTTTTCTTTTCTTCAATCCAGGATTTCAATTTTTCATTATCTGGATAAGTTATCAAAACAGGCTCGGTATTAAAACCGGTTTGATGCAAATAATCCTTGAAATATTCCACACGATATTGCAAGGTATCTTCGTGTTTTTTGATGACATTATTTTTATAATCTTCAATCGAAGTTCCGGCTACAAAACCTGTGAAAGACTGCACTTTATTTTGAATTTCATACAGAAAGAAAACTGCTTTTTCTTCTTCCATAAAAATCCCTTCATCTTTAAAATCCTGATATTTATGAGCTACACCTTTAAAACGTTTGTCCAATGTAATCTTTTGAGAATGCATGTAAGCAGGATTGATTACATGTAAAAACGAATAGGGATTAAAACTCAACCATGCGCCAAGCTCAGCTGAACTATAATCGTCATAATTTCTACAAGTCACTAGTGCTACTTTATCTGGTGTGGGTCGTACCGCTTTGAAAGGGATTATTTTTGCCATTTGAGTGATTAGGCAATAGGCAAAAGACATTAGTTTTAAAACTATTGGCTAATGGCTATTGGCTTTTTACTTATTAAATTGTTTCGAAACTTTCTCCGCCTTTTTTGATTCTGAATAATCATAAAAACCTTCACCTGATTTTACCCCTTTTTTTCCGGCCATTACCATATTCACTAAGAGTGGGCATGGTGCGTACTTTGAGTTTTTAAATCCGTCATACATTACATTTAAAATTGAAAGGCAAACGTCTAATCCGATGAAATCTGCCAATTGTAATGGTCCCATTGGATGCGCCATTCCTAATTTCATTACAGTATCAATTTCATATACTCCTGCAACGCCATTGTACAAGGTTTCAATAGCTTCATTAATCATTGGCATCAAAATACGATTGGCTACAAAACCTGGATAATCGTTTACTTCAGTTGGGATTTTTCCTAATTTCAAAGATAAATCCATAATAATTTTGGTCACTTCATCTGAAGTAGAATAGCCTCGTATTATTTCTACCAATTTCATAATCGGCACCGGATTCATAAAATGCATTCCGATTACACGTTCAGGATGAACTACTTGTGCTGCAATTTGTGTAATTGAAATAGAGGAAGTATTGGTTGCCAAAATTACATTATGATCACAAACATCGCTTAATTGCTTGAAGATTTGAAGTTTTAGTCCGACATTCTCTGTTGCTGCTTCTACTACCAAATCTGTTCCAACTACTCCATCTTTGATATCGGTATAGGTAATTATATTTCCAATAGTTTTGTGTTTGTCTTCATCGGTAATGGTTCCTTTTGTTACCATTCGGTCTAGGTTTAAAGCAATTGTTGCCATTCCTTTTTCTAAAGACTTTTCGGAAACATCAATTAACTTTACGGTAAAACCGCTTTGAGCGAAAGTGTGAGCAATTCCGTTGCCCATAGTCCCAGCACCTATTACAGCAATTGTTTTCATTATTTTAGTTATTTATTTAGTTTTATTATTCATGGAGTCGATAATCATATAAGCTACTCTCAACGCTTCAGTTCCGTCTTCAAGCGTCACAATTGGCGTTGTGTTATTATTAATTGCGTCGGCAAAAGTTTCTAATTCATCCAAAATAGCATTATTATTGCTTACTTCAGGATTGTTAAAATATATTTGTTTGCGATCACCTTCGGCATTTTGCAATATCATATCAAAATCTCCGGGGATTTCAGGAGCTTCTTTCATTTTAACCACTTCACAGGTTTTGTCTAAATAATCAACAGAGATATAAGCGTCTTTTTGAAAGAATCGAGACTTGCGCATATTCTTCATTGAAATTCTGCTTGACGTAATATTTGCTACACAACCATTATCAAATTCGATGCGAGCATTGGCAATATCCGGAGATTGACTCAAAACGGAAACTCCGCTTGCGTGAACCAATTTCACTTTAGATTTTACAACGCTTAAAATCGCATCGATATCATGTATCATTAAATCTAAAACAACAGGAACATCGGTACCACGAGGGTTGAATTCGGCCAGACGGTGTGTTTCTATAAACATTGGATTCTCAATCATATCTTTTACAGCAGTGAATGCCGGATTGAATCTTTCTACATGGCCAACTTGCCCTTTAACATTGTATTCTTTTGCTAAAGCGATAATTTCTATGGCTTCTTCTACAGTTGTAGAAATTGGTTTTTCTATAAATACGTGTTTTCCTGATTTAATTGAAACCTTAGCACATTTGTAATGCGAAAGAGTAGGGGTTACAATATCTATAACATCAACCGCATGAATTAATTTGGCAATAGTATCAAATTGTTTGTATCCAAATTCGGCTTCAATTTTAGCCCCGTTTTCGTGGTTTTCATCATAAAAACCAACAAGTTCGTATTTATCAGATTGTTGTAATAAACGTAAGTGTATTTTTCCAAGGTGACCAGCACCTAAAACGCCAACTTTAAGCATAAAAAAGTATTTTAAACAAAAATAGAAATAATTGATTAATGGGAATTGATATTTGCTAATTTGTTTTCTATTTTTACCAAATAAATCTTTAACCCAAATTGAAAAATACCAGTAAACATGAAGGGCTTCGTAATCAGCTTGCGAAACTTTTGGAAGATAAAGGAATTACAGATAAAAAAGTGTTGGAAGCAATTAAAATTATTCCAAGACATTTGTTTTTAGATTCCAGTTTTGAAGATTTTGCTTATCAAGACAAAGCATTTCCAATTGCTGCCGGACAAACTATTTCACAACCTTATACTGTAGCTTATCAAACACAATTATTGCAAGTTAAAAAAGATGATAAAATTCTTGAAATAGGAACGGGTTCGGGTTATCAAACAGCAGTGCTTTGTTTGCTTGGGGCCAAAGTATATTCGGTAGAAAGACAAAATGAGTTGTTTAAAATTACATCAGCTTTATTGCCAAAATTAGGTATTCGTCCAAAACATTTGTCATTTGGTGATGGCTATAAAGGTTTACCTAATCACGCGCCTTTTGACAGTATTATTGTTACTGCTGGAGCACCTATCATTCCAAAACCATTGATGGCTCAGTTAAAAATAGGGGGAAAGCTTCTTATTCCTCTCGGTAAAAATGAGCAAATAATGACGATGCTAATACGAAAAAACGAAACTCAATTTGAGAAGCACGAATTTGGTGATTTTAAATTTGTACCGTTGTTAGAGAATAAGAACTAAAATGATTTTTTAATTCGATCTAAATCACGTTTTGTATCTTGTTCTTTAAGCGACTCACGCTTATCATAGGTTTTCTTTCCGCGACACAACCCAATATCTAACTTGGCTATTCCTTTTTCATTGGTAAAAAGTTTTAAAGGAATAATAGTGAATCCTTTTGTATCGATAGCTTTTTCAAGTTTTTTAAGTTCTCTTTTATTGAGCAAAAGTTTACGCTCACTTTTGGCTTTATGGTTAAATTGATTTCCATAAAGATATTCCTCAATTTGTGTGTTGATAGCAAACAATTCGCCATTATGAAATTCACAAAAACCTTCGGTTATGTTGGCTTTTCCTAAACGTATGGATTTGATTTCGGTTCCAGTTAAAACAATGCCAGCAGTATAGGTTTCGATTATCTCATAATCAAATTTAGCGCGCTTGTTTAATATGTTTATTGTCTTTAACATTGTACGGTAAATGTAATACAAAATGAAGTTTATTGAAAATGATATAGTTAATTAAAAAATTATTAAATTGCCATTGTCAAATCAACAAAACCAAATTAAGATAAAAAAAATACTGAGAGTTTCTTTCCTGTTATTATTGATTCTTTCTTCTTGTTCAAGAGATGAAAATCAAATTGAGAACGCCATTATAATTGATGCTTCTCAAAAAACACCACTAACACCTTTGCAAATTAATGCAAAGATTGATGAAAGTCTTAATACGAAAGGCAAATTCAATTGGAGTGAAGCGTCATCTCATTTACTTTGGAGCGCCGTTGTAAACGGAAATAATATAGTTACCATTGGCTTTGGAAATTCGAAGACAAATTTTGAACGTGCAAAAACAGCTAATAATGCTAAAATTCAAAATAATTTATTGGCAATAATTATGAAGTACGAAGGTACTACTTTAGATGAAATACTAATTACCGCCGATACTGATTTGAATTTGATGGATGTTATTATTGAAAAGCAAGAAACTATAATTGCACTAAGAAAATCTAAATACATTCGCTATCTAGAGCCTGCTGATTATAGTTATTTGAATGTTCGTAATGCTGAAAGTCGTTCTGGTTCATCTTTAAATTCAACAAATTCATCTTCAAGTTCAGGTTGTGGTTATGAATCTCAAACATTAGCAGCTGCAGATTTTACTACTACAACACCAAATGCAAAAGTTCCATGGAACTTTACTCAACACAACATTCCGAATGCTTGGAGTATTAGCACAGGAAGAGGAATAACTATAGGTATAATTGATACTGGAGTTTCGCCAAACCAATCATTGTTAGGAACTAATTTTAATAACGGACTTTCTACAGGAAGAACAATACAAAAAAATGGAGTTTATATAAACTCTATTTGGCCTTGGAGTACTACCACTGATGGTGTAAATGATTTATGTGGACATGGAACGAGTATGGCTTCTGTTGCTGCATCTCCTAGAAATGATAGAGGTTTGCCTGTTGGAGTTGCTTATAATTCAAACTTAGTTACCTATCGTGCTGCAGAAAATGTTGTAATTGATGGTTTTCAAGAGCAAGAAGCTGTTAAGAAAGCTTTTACAGCTTTAGGTAATAATGACAAAGTCAAAATAATTTCGATGTCAATGGGTCACATTTTCTCTGTTGGTAAAATAGAAGATGCCATTAAATTTGCTTATGGCAAAGGAAAACTAATCTTTTGTGCTGCAGGAACTTCAACCAGCTTTACTACTTTTGTTGGCGTCATTTTCCCTGCTTGGATGCCAGAAACAGTTGCTGTTACTGGAGTAAAAGAGGGAACTACTTTGCATGCATGTAGCGATTGCCATACAGGTAGTAAAGTTGAGTTTACGGTAGCAATGCAAAGAACTGCTTCTGGAAATACAGTTCCAATCAGTAGTTATTATGAAAATCAAACAGATTATGTTGGCGGATCTTCTGTAGCTACAGCAACAACAGCTGGTATTGCGGCTTTAGTTTGGGCTAAAAACCCTACATGGACAAGAGATCAGGTGTTGACAAAAATGAGACAATCGGCCAATTTATTTCCAAATAGAAGTTCAGAATATGGTTTCGGTAATGTGAATGCTTATTTAGCGCTTCAATAGTTTATAAAATACATATTTAAAAACCATCTCAATTATTACTGAGATGGTTTTTTTATGACTTATATTTCTCTAATTTTACAACATGCAAAACAATACATCAAAAGATCCACTTCACGGCATTACACTACAAAGAATACTTGAAATTCTTGTAGATTTTTATGGATTTGATACATTAGGTGAATTAATAAAAATTAACTGTTTTAATGATAATCCTAGTATTAAATCTAGCTTGACTTTTCTGAGAAAGACCGATTGGGCCAGAAAAAAAGTTGAAGAATTGTACGTTAGAACTTTGCCTAAACTCAGTAACTAACTATTATTTAAATTTCTTTTTAATAAAAATTAGATAATAGTATACCATATTAATTTTTTAAGTAAGTTTCGTTTACAAAACACTATTTTTTGTAATTTATAGAATTTCAATGCTGTATTTAAATTCTTTTGAAAAATTACTTTCAAGTAATTGAATCCCTTCTTTCTCTAAAATATTTCCATTAGTATTCAAAACATCGGAATAACCAACCCATGGTTCTAAGCATATAAATGGTGCATTGATTTTTGTCCAAATTCCAAAATTCGGAAAATCTTTAAAGGTAAAATTCAAAATTGGAATCCCATTTTCGACAATTTGGATTTGTTTTGACTTTAATTTTTTTAAAATCAAAGCATCATTTTCAAAAAGAGAATAGGTCAGGGGTAATCTGTTATTTACTAATTCTATTTGTTTTGTTTTTTCTGAAAGCAAATCATTCTCCAATTGATGGCAAGTTAAATTTTCATCTGTTTCAAATTGCAAACTATAGGTTTCAAATTTTTGGCGTAAAGCAAATGCAGGATGCCCGCCAATTGAGAAAGGCATTATATCAAAACCTTTATTAATGACCTGATAATTTACGTTTAATATTGAAAAGTGTAAAGTGTAAATTATCCGCAATTCAAAATCAAATGGAAATCTTTCTTTGGTTACTGCATTAGATGATAATGATAGAATTACATTATTTTCAGTAGAGTAAATCAAATTAAAATCCATATCTCTAGCAAATCCATGACGGGATAATGAATATGGATTATTTTTATAAGTATAAGAATCGTTTTTTAAAGTACCAACTATTGGAAATAGAATAGGAGAGTGCTTTCCCCAAAAAATTGGGTTTCCTTCCCAAATGTATTCTTTGCTTGAATTAATTTTTTTTAAAGAAATCAACTCAGCTCCTTTATGATTAATTGTTGCAGAAAGTTCTGAATTAAAAATAGTTGTTGTCAAAATAGTTTTTTATTATAACACAAATATATTTTATAATCCTATATATTAACTTTTAAAGTTAATAACATCGAAAATAAATGTTAATAAGTAAGATTATTATCTTATTTATTCACAAATAAATGTATTTCATCGATTTTATTTGTTATTTAGTCGATAAAAAATGTAATATTGTTTAACAAAATAAAATAATACGTTCTTTCAAAATAAATAATATACAGTGTTTGCCCCAAATCTACTTTATAAATAAACTGTCAATATTAATCGAGATAAAGTGTTTGCCCCACATCTACTTTATTTAAAAACTTAACCTACTAACTATGAAAGCAAAAATGTTTAGAGCATTGTTGCCGATAGCAATCGTGTTCACAATGATTTCTTGTTCTTCAGATTCATCAGAAGGAACTTCGACAGATAATAAACTTGTAACTACTTATAATTACAATGAATCTGAGTTAAAAGTTATTACACTTGTTAATAATTATCGTCAAAGCATTGGATTAAATACCCTTGAAGTAATAAACCATATTTCTTATAAATCACAAGAACACAATATTTATATGATTGATAATAATATGATTAACCATGATTATTTTCAACAAAGAGCTAACAATTTAGTTGAAGTATTTAGGAGCAAAAAGAGTATCTGAAAATATTGCTTTCAATTACCAAACAGCTGAAAGTGCTATGAGTGCCTGGCTAAACAGTCCTGGACACAAAGCTAACATTGAAGGAGATTTTACTCATTTTGGAATTTCAATTACTGCTGATGAAGCAACCGGAAAAAAATATTACACCAATATGTTTATAAAAAAATAATAATTTGTTTAGTTTATAATTTTAATGTGCTTTAAAACCCATTCGTAAGAGTGGGTTTTTATTTAAAACCTAATCTAGATTTTAATTTCAGGAACAATAATGCGATTGAATAAGCATCATCTGATGCACATTTTTTTTCATTTAAAGGAAGTTTATAATGCTTTATTAAATCTTCTAATGAGAATGATTTGCTTGTGATATCCATTAATTTTTGATGCATTATTTCTATATCTAATGCCTCATTTTTTAATTTTCCGCATTCCATTTTTTCTAATACATCATTTATCATTTCGACGTCAAAATGAATTCGATGTCCTACTAATACTGTATTCCCTATATATTCTACAAAAGCTTGAATTGCTTGTGGTTCAGCAAGCTTAGATAATTTGCTTTCAATTAGAAATTCATTTGACAATCCGTTGTCGTGAAGGTATTTATATTGCAGAATTACCACTTCGAAATTATCTCCAATACGAATAATATCATTCACAACTGCCACGGCTCCAAAGGATAAGATGACATCTCTTTTCGGATTTAAACCAGTAGTTTCTGTACTTAAAACTACATATCTGTTAGATTTACTTTCAAACTTTGCTAAATATGATTTCCAAAAATCAGGATATTCTTTATTTATTTTTTTTATCCAATCTATCATATTATGAAAATTGCGTTAGTTGAAACTTATCTTTAATTAATTCTTCCAATTCTTTCATTGGAATTAAAGCATTTTTCAATTTTTCTTTATCAACTTTTGAAAGCTCATCAATGTTAATATAATCTCCAGTGCTATCATTTTTTAAGCCTTCAAGTGTTCTGAATTTCGATAAAATTAAAAAGGCATCGGCGCAATTTAAATAAATTTCAGAAAATTTTGGGTCAGCAATAGCTAACTGTTTAAATCGTGTATAAGTATTGTTTATTCCTTTCAAATTCAAACTTATTGCAAAAAGTCTGGCACCGTCGACTAAAGGCATGATTGCTCTGTTTTTAATGTCGAATTTTCCTTTGTGTTCGCCATCTTCTTCTAAATTAAATTTCTTAAAAAAATTGATTGGCGGATTTTTTCTTAGGGTATCATTTCCAAGGTAATCAAAGAATAAAGCATTGTTTTTAGTGTTCTTTAAAATTAAATCATCAAGCGTATCTTCAATCTTACCTTCACCAAAAACAAGTTCATAATCAAAAAATATACTGCTGATATCATTTGACTTTTCACCTGGTGTTTTCATCCAATTGTTATATTGTTTTATCCAATCTGAAATTGATTTACACCAAAGCATATTGCTGGCCATATGACCATTTGTACAAAAATTATAACCTACTTTTTCTAAAATAGAAGTAGCTCTTTTAGCTAATTTTAGAAAGTAATCTTTGATATCTATATATTTTTCTGTTGCGACATCTTCAAAAATTAAAATACTGTCCTGATCAGTTAATAAAAATTGCTCTTTTCTTCCTTGACTTCCAATGCTGAACCACGCAAATCGGGCTGGAGGAGAGCCCAAGTCAAGAATTGCTAATTCGATTGAACGTTTTATAATGGCAGTAATAATTTCACCTGAAATATTGTAAATATGAGGTAAAGGAATGTTTTTGGCTATAGAAGATTGAATTAAATCAGTTAATTTTTCTCTTACAAGTTTAAGTTCTTTTGGTGAAAGAGAACGTTTTATTTCCTTAATTAAAACACCTGGATTGTTTGCCTGTGCTACAATTAAATCGTGCTCAGAAATTACTCCTTTAACGTCTGATTTGTCTGAACCATCTATTGTTACACAAAGGTGACTTACATTATTTTTTAACATTAAAAGTTGAGCCTCGGCTACAGAAACATTTTCAGGAACAGTGATAACCGGTGAAGACATTATCTTATCGATAGTTGAAATAAGTGGAAACCTACCATTGGCAATTTTAGATCTGAAATCACTATCAGTAACAATTCCGATAGGATAGTTTTGTTCTGTAATCACAACATTATCAGTGAGGTTTTCAGTCATTAATTGCGCCGCATCCTTAACTATGGCTGTATTAATGACTTTTAAAGGTGTTTTGTTGTAAGCTAAAGATTGAAAATATTGTATTTCATTTTGTTGAACATCGTTATAAACATTATCAGTAATTAGTTTTCCTCGATTTTCTTTATCAAAAGGGTTTCTAGTGTTTGTTGCAAAACTTTCCAATAAAAAATCTAAAACCTGTGGATTTTGAGCTACAAATGGTTTGAAAACAGCTATCGGAATGGCATATACAATGCAATCTTCACGAGCTTTAGCTGTCATCATGTAATTGTTTTTTGCAAAAAAAGGACGTAGACCAAAAACATCTCCAGGATAACATTTGTTTAAAAGTGTTTCTTCGGCATCTGCAATAACAAAAAGATTAATTACCCCATTAGCAACAACATAAAAGCTGTCATGAAGTTTGTCATTGATTTGAAACAGGGTTTTGTGTTTATCCAAATTTATAACACCAATACTAGTAGTAACCTGAATTAGTTCTTCATGACTCAGATAACTAAAAGGCGAAAACTCATTTAAAAAGTTGGCAATATTCCTGGCTACAGAATTACTCATGGTTATTTATTGAATAAATTGTAAAATATTTATTTAACAAAAATAATAAAGCTTTGGGTTAGAAGAAGTCTATTGTTAAAAACATTTGAAAACTATATTGTTATCAAAACAGATCAACTTTAAAATATTCTATTTTACATAATATAAATTATAGTTCAGTAATAACAATTAGATTTTTATTTTATATTTTGTATTCTAAAATATTGTATTTAAAGTTAATAAACATCCTTTAATAAAGTTATAATTCAAAAATTTAGCTCTCTAAACTTTTTCCCAATAGCAAGACTTAATTTTGTTTTATAATCTTCAATTAGCCATTCACGATAATTTTTACTTGTTTTACCTAAACAATTTAAAAATCTTCTAACGCGACTTTCAATATCATCAGTCAATAATTTTGAAAGCATTCTTGCCTGAACCAATTCAGATGAATTATCGACACACATTAAAGCATGTTGTTGTATAGATTTTTCAAGCACTTCTTTAGAACGCAAATTTTCAGAAACGGCTTTTTTAAACTCTTCTTCGATATTAATAGTTATATCAGATGTTTTGGAAAACATTTTTCTTATGCTTTCTGGCATACTATATTTGAAGTTCTTTTCAATTTCGGCATCATCTCTTAGATTTTCCAAATAATATTCAGGTGATCTAAAAATATGTTGCCAATCAACAGGGTCATTCCATAAACCAAATCGCAAGGCATTATTTCCTAAATCGATAACTGTAAAACTATCTTTATTTGGTAATTTTCTGGAACCTCGACCAATCATTTGAAAATATAATGTCAATGATTTTGTAGCACGATTCAAAATAATGCATTCAACTGTTGGCTCATCAAAACCTGTAGTCAAAATTCCAACAGAAGTTAAAATAGCATCCGGTGTTTTTTTAAACCACTGTAAAATATCTTTTCTGTCTTCTACAGATGTAGTATTGTCTAAATGTTTTATTGGATATCCGGCTTCTCTAAAAGTTTCATAAACATATAAAGAAGTGTTGATTCCGTTATTGAATATTAATGTCTTTTTTCCTAATGATTTTTCAGTATATGAATGCAATAATTTCTCCTGCATTACCATATTCATATACAAATCATCAGACGATTTGACTGTATAATCACCATTAATTCCCACTTTTAAAGAGGTTAACCCAACATCATAACTGTAAGTTGTTGCTTTAGCCAAAAATCCTTTGTCTATTAATGATTGAATCGTATCACCAACAATGAGTTCATTATAGTTATGGTGCATCGGTAACTTTATATTTGAACTCAAAGGTGTTGCTGTAACTCCTAAAATGAATGATTTTTTAAAAGAACTCAACAATTTACGAAACGAATTATAATGAGCTTCATCAATAATAACCAATCCAACATTGTCAATTAATAGTTTTTCATCATTCAAACGATTTTTAAGCGTTTCTACCATTGCCACAAAACATGAATATTCATCCTGATCAGGCAATTCTTTTATATTACTGTTGATGATTTTATTTTTTACATCAAACCCTTTGAGCATTTTTGAAGTTTGCTTGCAAAGCTCAATTCGATGTGTTAATACCACCACTTTTTTGTCGTATTGCGATAAGTATCGCCTGACAATTTCTGAAAAAATTACCGTTTTTCCACCTCCAGTTGGCAATTGATATAACAAATGATGATCACTAGATGCATTATCTAATCGGTCAAAAATTTTGTTGATATCGGCCTGTTGGTAACCGTAAAGCTCCTTTTTTTCTTCAATTTCAGAAATAAAATTCTTTTTAGACATGGCGATTTGTACGATTTTGCAAAAGTACATCTAAAAAAGAGTTATCACCAAAATAAAAATAGTTATTTACATAAAATACTATTCAAAGCGTTCCACTATAGCATTGAATTGATGTTGATTAAACCAATTTTGATGGTTAGTTACATCCTTAATGGCCACTACTCTACTTTGAAATTCATTAAAAATACCATGTGCTATTAAAAAACTAACGGCTTGTTGGAAAGAAGTCAGCATACTTTTAAAAAATAATTCTTGTTTTATAATTTTTTCAGCAGAAAATGTTTGGGCAATCTCAATATTATAAAGCATTAAATCAGCTATTATAAACACATCAACGCCTATAGATACAAAGTGTTTAATGATTTTTTGAGCTACAGAACGCCGCATTTTGTACTTTTTTCCTTTGATTGGAAAATATTCATTAACTATTTTACTCTTGGCTTCTCTAACTAATTTTCCTCATTGGGATTGAAAACAAAATCGTAATAGACTTTTACATTACTAAACTTATCATACAATTCTATAATTTGTATTTCTAATTGTTCTTTGTTAAGATCGTTTAGGTATTTTTTTAAATCGCGTTTACTCATTATCCAATTTTATTATCATTACAAAAGTAAATTACTTTATAGTTATTGGTCTCTATAATCGATGATAATCGTATTTTTGTTGCAAAAATTAAAAAAATAATGACCAAGCTTTTCAAATTCATTGCTATTGCTGAAGGTATTTCATATTTAGTGCTTTTTTTTAATATGTTAGTTATCAAACGTTTGAACCTCGAATTGTATAAATTGTTACTTTATCCTATAGGTATGGCTCATGGACTACTATTTATTTCATATGCTACTATAGCATTAATAATCTGGAAAAATCAGAAGTGGACAATTAAAGAGTTTTTAATCGTTCAGTTGGGATCACTTATTCCTTTTGGAACTTTTTATGTTGAGAAAAAATACTTGAGAAATGCATAAACTCGTTGAGAAATTATTTTATTGGTGTTATCCGCTTTTAAAGAAATTGGATTTGGGCGAAACCATTTCTTCTTATTTAAGTTTAGCGATTAACATTTTTATTCTTTCTGTTTTAGCCTATTTAATCTATTTGATTTTTAGTTATATATTGGTGAGAACCATAATCATAGTGGCTCGAAAAACAAAAACAAAATTTGACGATTTATTGGTTTCCAATAAAACAGCTAAATACACTGCTCATTTAATTCCGTTGTTATTTATATATAAAAGTGTTCCAATAATTCTTGAGAACTTTGTGTATTGGGAATCAATTTTCGGAAAACTCGTCGAAATCTACATTGTACTTTTAAGTTTATGGATTATTAAAACCATTTTTAATGCACTTCGAGATCATTTAAAACAAAACCCAAGATATAGCGATAAACCAATCGATAGTTATATTCAGGTAATAATGATAGTCTTGTGGCTTTATGCTTTTATTTTTGTTGTTTCCAAAATTTTTGACGTTAAAACAGGGACAATGCTTGGCACCTTTGGAGCTGTTTCTGCTATAATAATTTTAATATTTAGAGATACTATACTTGGATTTATAGCAAGCGTTCAAGTTTCATTGAATGATATGGTTCGCATTGGCGATTGGATAACATTTGACAAATTTGGTGCTGATGGAGATGTAATTGAAATTAATTTGGCAACCGTAAAAGTTCGTAATTTTGATAATACAACTACCACTATCCCAACTTACAGTATGATTTCAGATTCTTTTAGAAACTGGCGTGGTATGTTAAATTCAGATGGGCGCCGAATTAAACGACATATTTTAATTAAAGCAAGCAGTATTCGATTTTTAGATGTGAATGAACTACAAGATTTAACGAAAATTCAGCTAATTAGGAATTACATAAATCTTCGCCAAACCGAAATTGATAAGTTTAACAAAACACATCAAGTAGATAAATCGGTGTTGATCAACGGAAGAAACATGACAAATTTTGGGGTATTTCGAAAGTATATAACACAATATTTAAGTCAATATCCCGGTTTAAATAAAGACATGATTTTGCTCTGTCGCCAGTTACAGCCTACCCCACAGGGCGTTCCGTTAGAAATTTATACTTTTTCAAATGACAAACGTTTCGAAAATTACGAATACATTATGGCCGATATTTTTGATCACGTTTTTGCATCTATACGTTATTTTGATTTAGAAATCTATGAAATGCAATCTGGAAAAAACGATTTTGTTGAATAATTTCTACCTTAACTATTTAATAAAGTATATAAAAGTTGATTTTT
>NZ_JBMOGQ010000034.1:0-19576 GCF_049318325.1 Flavobacterium sp.
CGTTTCTTTGGTAAAAATTATAATATTAAATTTCTAAAACATATTTTTGCGCAATACTTTTAAATTTCCTTGAAAATATTCAATTCCATAAAATCATTTAATGCCAATAAACCAACAATTGTAACCATTGGTACTTTTGATGGCGTACATCTTGGGCATTGTAAAATTTTAGAGCAAATTACCAAAAATGCTCACGCTTTGAATTGTGAAAGCTTGGTACTTACTTTTTTTCCGCATCCTAGAATGGTACTTCAGGAAGGCACCGAGATGAAACAACTCAATACCTTAAATGAAAAAATAGCACTTTTAGATAATTTAGGAATTGACAATCTGGTTGTGCATCCTTTTGACAAAGAATTTTCAAGGCTAACCGCTGAAGAATTTGTCAAAAAAGTTTTGGTTGATGTATTTAAAATCAAAAAGATAATTATTGGTCACGATCATCGTTTCGGCAGAAACAGAACTGCTACTATTGATGATTTAATAAATTTTGGGGAAACCTATGGTTTTGAAGTTGAACAAATTTCGGCAAAAGAAATCAATGAAGTTGCTATTAGTTCAACCAAAATAAGAAATGCTCTTTTAGAAGGAAATATTGAATTGGCGACCAACTATTTAGGATATGATTATTCATTAACTGGAATAATAATTAAAGGCAAGCAACTTGGCAGAACAATTGGTTATCCTACTGCAAATATTACAATAGAAGAAGATTATAAACTCATTCCAAACAACGGTGTTTACATTGCCAAAAGTGTGTTGAACGGTAAAACTGTTTTTGGCATGATGAATATTGGAAACCGACCAACAGTAGATGGAACAAAAGAAACTATTGAGATTAATTTTTTTGATTTCAAACAAGATTTATATGGACAAAAAATTACAATCTCTCTTTTACACCGAATGCGCTCAGAACAAAAATTTGAATCATTAGACGCGTTAAAAAACCAGTTAGGGAAAGACAAAAAAACTGCACTTTCTTTTATAGAAAATTTATAACTAACATTCTTTAGTTTGGTTTATAATCTATATCCACAACATTTCTTAGTAAGAACATCCTATAAATCTACCTCAAAATTGTAACTTCCATACAATTTAACTACTTTTGGTACACTATAAAATTGCACTTATGAGCATCACAAAACACAATTGGACTACCGAAGAAATTATTGCTATTTATAACAAACCTTTGATGGATTTGCTGTACGATGCAGCTACAATTCACAGAGAACATCACGATCCAAATGTTGTTCAGGTTTCCACTTTATTATCTATTAAAACCGGCGGCTGTCCTGAAGATTGTGGTTATTGTCCTCAAGCGGCTCGTTATCATACTGATATAGAAGGCAACGATTTAATGTCGGTAAGCCAGGTAAAAGCACAAGCTTTGCGTGCCAAATCGAACGGTTCTTCTCGTGTTTGTATGGGTGCTGCATGGCGTAATGTAAAAGATGGCGAAGAATTTGACCAGGTTTTAGAAATGGTAAGAACTATTAACAAACTTGATATGGAAGTTTGTTGTACTTTGGGAATGATAACTGAAAATCAAGTACAGCGACTTGCCGAAGCAGGTTTATACGCTTATAATCACAATTTAGATACCTCTGAAGATTATTATAAAGAAGTAATTTCTACTCGAGGTTTTGAGGACCGTTTAGAAACTATCGAAAATGTCCGTAAAACAAATGTTACTGTTTGTAGCGGTGGGATTATTGGTATGGGAGAAAGTATTGAAGACAGAGCTGGAATGCTGGTAGCGCTTTCCACTTTAAATCCACAACCTGAATCTGTGCCCATCAATGCTTTAGTGGCTGTTGAGGGAACTCCAATGGAAAACGAAAAACCAGTCGAGATATGGGAAATGATACGAATGGTGGCAACTACCCGAATTGTAATGCCAGAAACTCAAGTACGCCTTTCTGCAGGTAGAACAGAAATGTCACGCGAAGGACAAGCTATGTGTTTCTTTGCTGGCGCGAACTCCATTTTTGCCGGTGATAAATTATTAACTACACCTAATCCGGATGTGAATGAAGACATGAAAATGTTTGAAACACTAGGATTGGTGGCGCAAAAACCATTTATCAAAGTTATGCAGCCTACCACAGTTGAAGCTGCAGACTCACAATATCAAGCTTTAGGAGAAAAACCAAAATGGTCTCGCCCCGGGCATACTATTGAAAGAAACATAGAAGCATCTACAAAAGGAAAGTAATATTACCAATTCTTTTTTAGGATTAGAAATAAAAAAACCGGTCTCATTATTAAGTAACGAGACCGGTTTTATTCTTTGTTCTTTTCTCTTTATTCTATGTTCTATTACAGAATAATTTTCCTTGAAATAGTCATTCCATTTTCCAACTTAATTTTTACAATTAATGTTTGTTGACTCATCGAAATATTAGATGTTACATAGTTAGTATTGTTTATTTCTTTTGCAAAAAACAATTGTCTGCCTAATACATCATATATAGTTACTTCTTGTATGTTTTCAATAGAAGACTTAATCGTTAATTCAGCTTGATTACCCGCAACAATAACACTATTTTCGATATTGCCAAAATCAGGATTTCCTAGAGCGGTGTTTGTATATCGCAATACAAATCGATCATCAAATTTCCCTGCAGTCGTCGAAAAACTGTATGGGGCTGCTCTTATATCGTGAATAATATTCAAAACTTTATCTTCTAAAAATATAGCTTGTCCTTGCTCAAATAAGCCATCAACTGCGGCAATAGCAATTTTATAATCTCCCGCTGATAAAATATTAACTCCAATTGGAATCTGGTCGTTCTGGTCAAAAGGTGTTGGTCTTCCTTGTATTATTAAAGTTTCATCTTCTGAAAGAGAGTAAATATTTTTCTCTTTAGCAATGTTTTTAATAGCATCATACATTCTGTCTAAACCAGTAGTTGCTTCAGCCACATATCCCACAACAGTTCGAACAGGAACATTATTTGAGTCAATTAAGTCCAACCATATTCGGTTCTTATCTGCTGTTTCAGACTGCATTGTTCGGTAAAACTGACTATTATTATATGTTTTATTTCTCATACTGTTCTTAAAAGTTACAGTTTGAGTTCCTGTAATACCATCATTCATTGACACAAAAAAGCCTTGACCCGAGGCTATATAGCCATTAAATCCTGATGGTCCGCTTGTTGTGGCGGTGCCATTGTAAGTAATGTAATCAGTTGCTGAATAATTATAAATGAAGGAATCATAAAAAGGATTAGTATTAGAAACTGGTGCGGTTCCATGTGTCCATAAGTTAACAAATCCTTGAATATTTGTATTGTAAGTTAAAAAATCTAATGCTTTTATAGATGATGGATATGGATTACCTACAAGATTCCAATTATCATCAAATTTAGTAACAGTAACAGAATTAGTTCCAGGATAATTCATTCCTTCATAAGAACCTCTCGTAATCGAAGGCGATACAATACCACTATTGACTTTACCCGTAAAGACACTCGTGATGTTAGTAGCAGCCATACCAAAAGAACTAGAACCTCTAACAATATATCCTGTAGCTGGAAGCATTGCTCCTGAAGCTGTTTGCCAGTTTCCGGAGCTCGTAGGGCTATTTATATTGGTTGCCAATGGATTCCATCTGTATTTATATCCTGGAGAGGGAGATGAATATAAATTGTCAATTGACTGTCCAAATACTGGCGATGACCAATAAACATAATCAAAACCACGTATGCCGGAAGCTGTTCTATAAACTTGTGTATTTCCATTATTTGTTACAACTCCACTGTCATTCACCATAACCAATGACCCATTGTTTTGAACCAATAAATTTCCTCCAGAATTAACAGTTAAATCGTTTATTATTGAGACATATGTTCCCGATTTTATATCAAGAGTAAATCCATTATTCACCGTCACACTGCAGGCTTCGAAACTTCCACTGACTGAAGTATCATAATTATTGTTTATAATTGCAACTCTACTTGTGCTAGGTGTACCATTTGACCACGTATTTCCAACTTGCCAAGTTGTACTTGGCACTGCAGTAATCATTACAGCATTTGTGGCCGAATAACATGTTGCGCTATTTTCTCTTATTTGACAATAATATTGGTAGCCAAATAAACTAGAGACATCTGAAATATTCAAAGTAGCACTTGTTGATCCAGTGTAAACACTTGTGTCTGTTATGGCAGTCCAAGAAGCTGAATTCGGAGCAACAACATACCATTGATAAGCCAGCGAATTACCCCCTGCGGATCCTTCAGTCCCAGTAACTGTCATCGAAGTTGCTAAACAACTTGGTGTAAAACTAGGATTAATCGTTACGGTTGGTGGAGTTCCTGCCAGGAAATTATAAACTCCTATATCAGAGTAGTCATTTGTTGAGCATGAACCTGAACCTGTTCCTAACCAATCTGTAATATTCCAATCAGCACTATCAAAGGCAAATTTTGGAACAGTGACTGTGTTTTTTCTCTTAAAATCGACTCCTCTATCTCCTATTCCTAAACTACTTGCCCATGTTGCATTATTAAACACACCAAAAGAATCTATCATATTTGAAGTGCTAATTTTATATAATCCTATATAATCATTTCCTCCCGTAGTAAAATTTATACCAGAAATACCTGTCTGTAAATTAGCTAATGTTCCATCTCCGCCCGGTATTGAACAAGAAAAACCACTTAAAGAACTGCTAACAACATAAGTTGATAAATTTGCCAAGGTTAAGGCGGGGAGCGTCTGTGTACTATATGGGGTAGCACTACCATTAGCAAAAAATTGTAAACTATAATTTGATAAATTAATAGGCGCACCTGTTCCATTATAAATTTCAATATAAGATAACCCCCCATAAGTTGCATCTGTAACCTCACTTATAAATAAATCCGAAACTGTTGACCCTCCCTGACATGAAGTAGTAAGATTATTGATAACAGTAAATACATTTGATGCTTGACAACCCAGAGCATTGGTTGTAACTAAAGTTCCTGTCACAGCCCCTGAAGGAACAACAACGCTTATTTGAGATGAAGATATTGAAGTAACAGCCGCTGAAACTCCATTAAAAGCTGCTGAAGCTAAAGTTAAATTATAAGGAGAAACTGATGTGACAGTCACTACAGTACCAACTGGTCCTGAAGTAGGGGTTATGATATTAGATGTAGGTGCGCAAGTTCCATCTCCCTGTATTGTAAAGGTATATGGATTTTCTCCGCCTGTGAAGTCATTGCTAACGATAAAAACCGTAGATGTTAATGTACCAATACTGGTTGGATTAAATGAAATTGTAAAATCAATAAAACTAGCTCCGTTTATAGTATAAGAAGCACTTGCTGTAACTGTAAAATCAGTACTATTAGATAAAGTAATACTAGTTATGGAAAGTGGTAGAGCACTTAAATTTTCAATTCTAAATGTTTTAGTTTGAATTGATCCTACATTTGTAGCCGCAAACAATGTATTGTCTAGACTTGAAGGTGTACTATCTCCTGATAAAATACTGGGGTTAGATCCTACAACACCTTTAATATTTATTTCTGGATAAGCTGAACTTGCTGAGAAATCATTAGCAGCAGAAGGAAAAGTTGTTCCTGAAACTGTGCAGGTATTAGAACCAATGCTGATTCCCCCAATATCTATCCAGTTTGTGCCATCATGTCGAGCTGGAAAACAATTTGCTTCTGTTCCTGTAATATCCCCAGAAGAAGCATAGGTTCCTCCAAAAGTATAATTAGTGGGCATAACGCCTGATGCTGAAACTTGCCAATATCTAGTTAAGTAATCTGTTGCGCCTACATTACTAGGATGAACGGCATCTATTACTCTAACTCCAACAGTTCCCGCATAGGTTCCTCCTGTGAAAGTGATAGTTGCTGGTGTATATTCGGTAGTTCCGGAATTATCCCCTATAGGATAAGTATATGTGCCCGATGCGCTTAATGTTCTTGTCAACTGTCCGCCTGTATCATCTGCTATAACAAAACTAGTCGATCCCGGGGTTCCAACAATACTTGCTCCTGAAGCTAAAGTTAAATTGTTTGCGCCTAAATCTACATGTCCATTTGTTAAAGCTAAACTGGTATTTACGGTTAAAGGCGTTCCCAATACACAACCAACAATAGATGGTTGCCTGTTCATGGTAAATGTTCCCAAATTTTGAAACCCGCTGGTAAAACTAAGCGTTCCAATAGTACTTGCAGTTGAACCTAATATTGTTAAGTTAGAAGTCGCACTTCCTTTGAATGTTCCGGTACCTGCAATAGCTCCTGTACTTGTTGGAGCTCCTATTGTTAAATTTCTCCCATTGATATCAATAACATCAGCACCACTAGCTCCAAAACTAATAACATTTACTCCTGTAGTAGAAGAGGATATTACGATATCACTTGCCAACTGAACAGTGGTTCCTGCAGTTCCTCCCGATGTCACTACAAACGGAATTGTTAATGCCGTAGCAGAGGTTACAATTTGGGTTATTGGAACTATAGGTGAAGTAAAATTAACAAACCAAATTGCTCTGTTGTTTCCTGTAAAGGTTCCTGCTCCAGTATTGGTATAGTTTCCACCTACTTTTAAGTCATCTCCAACAGCCGCTGTACCTAAACTAATGTTACCTGCATTAGTCACATTGCCTTTAACACTTAATGCTCCGCCTGTAGTAATCGCCCCATAACTGAGAGATGAACCAGCATCAATAATCAAATTCCCATTGATTCCTTTAGGTCCAGTATTAGAAGCTCTGTAATAATTCAAAGTAGTGTTATTACTTATTTGAACATTGTTAGGATAACCTGGGGTTGTCCCTATCGTAGCTATATCCGAAGTCCACTCTAAGCTACGATTGTAAATGCCCGTCGAGTTATACTGCAACAGAGAACTAGCACCATATATAGGGGAATTGGCGAAAATTGCACCTCCTGAATTTATTTGCAAGGTACCATTAATAGTCGTTATCGAACTTCCTGGGTTAAAGGGTTGACTTAATTTTACAATGGTATTTATATCAGTAGATAAAGTAGGGCTAACACCTCCTGCAGAAATGGTTACCGGATTTGTTGTGATGGTAAAACTACCACCCGGAATTGTGCTTGTAATTTTTCTGGCACCACTACTCCAACCTAAAATACCACCTCCGGAGAGGGTTAGTGTTTGTCCGTTTAAATCTATGGTAGTTGTTGCATTTGATGAAGACAATCCTAATCCAACATTTGGTCCTAAAGAACCTGTAATTGAGATGTTAGTTCCTGTAGCAATTTTTAAATTTCCCGTTCCCTGAATAGTTAATGCAAAAAAAGTTTCTGTTCCAGTAGCCGAAACCGTCACAGTATGTGTAGTATTGGCAATACTCGAACTAAAATAGACGGTTCTTCCGCTAGGAGTAAAAGTAGCTGTAGAAACCCTTGTCCAATTGCCTGCTATATATAAATCAGCTGCGGCATTTAATGTAAAGTTTCCAATATTAATATTTAAATCACCAGCCATACTTCTGTTTGTTGCAGGCATAGTAAGCGTTGTCGAATTTTGTATTGTAACGTTTTGAGGAGTACCAAGACCTGCTGTAGGTGTTGCACTTGTTCCCGTCCATTCATTACCAACACTGGCCGAACCGCCTTGATTATAAATCAATGTTGAACTACTTCCATAAATTGGTGCATTGGCAAATGAACCTCCTGTATTAATTTGGCAAGTACCGCTCAAGGTTAAAGTAGTAGTCGTTAATGTAACTCCGGCTGCTGTGGCAAAAGTTCCGGCAACAGTTCTACTGGCTGCAGAAACAGAACTTATCGTCAATCCGCCTTGTAGAACATTTACATTAAATGGATTGGAAGAAGTAACCCATGATGGGTCAGTATCGTTAACAGTGTAACCACTGCTGATATTATAATTCAAAGTACTAGGTGAACCTCCATAAGAAAGACTATTACCCGTGACCGAACCTCCTGTATCTATCTGGAATGTTCCGTTAATGGTGGTTGTGCCATTGTTATTATAAGCAAAAGCTCCTGTAGCTAGAGTACCACCAGAATTTACAGTAGTACTAGTCCCTGCATTTCTTGTATTATAAGATGCGCTATCAATTGTTACTATATGTCCCGATTCTATTAATACATTTGTATTTGAAGCAGGTACAACTCCCCCAACCCAAGTAGTAGTGGCTGACCAATTGCCTGTTTGTGCTGATGTTATTAATGAAGGAGGACAAACTATTGCACCACTAACTAGCGCGGCGGAATAATTATATGCTAAATCTGTATGAATAACGGCATATCGATAAGTGGTTCCTGGTAAAACTGAGTTATCAGTAAAAGAAGTAGCTGCAGCACTTACTGATGTGGAAATAACGGTCCAATCGGTTGAAACAATATTTGGTCCATTAGCTCCTCCAGTCGTGGAATATATTCCTTGGTCATTCATTACTGGGGTCGTTGGTGTGCCAACTGCTGTTCTCAGAATAATTGTATTCTGTATTCCAGTAGCGGAATCTGACCCATTGGTCCAAGTAAAAGTAACGGAATTTGCCAATACAGCTCCCGTAGTAAAAGCTATTGCGGCAGTAGGTTTTGCTATATCGACAGCAGCTAAAGGAGATGTATATGCAATAACATCATCCCAATAAACGGTCGTTGTTGTTCCATTAGTATTAGATCTTGAACTTGTTCTACAATAACCGTCTAGGGCACCGCCAGTTGTGTTTTGTCTAGAAGCCGTTAAACGCAATAAAGCACCATTTAAAGCGCCTATAGCAGATTGTGTTCCAGAAGTGGTTAATGTACCTATAGTTGAACGCATTTGTGCTCTAGAACTTGCATCAACGCCTCTTACCCAACCAATAGCATGAAGATACCAAGTATCAGGAACACTAATAAGAGTAGCGCTAATATTATCTTGAGCTGGTGCCGGAGCATTAGAGGTAGTAGTGTGATTCAATGAATATACACCAGTCCTTGCATTAGTAGTAGTAATAGTAGATGTACCTGTGCCTGCATGACCAGCCCAGTCGTTAACAGCATTAATAACACCATTCTCAAAACCTCCATTAGCAGGGCTTTGAGCAAATATAGAAGCAGAAAAAAGAAGTGTAAAAGTGAGTAGTAATTTTCTAATTTTCATATAATTAAATATCTTTTCATTGTATAACAAAACAAGCACTAAAAGGCAAAGACATATAATCGGTAGAATGGGGATTACAAATTTATGTTTAATTAACTAAATTACAATGGGTTTTGATTAATAAAATGTTATAAATCTTAGATTTGATTATTATTTAATACGAATAATGCAACTATAAGGTTGTAGTTTTGATTTTAATAAAAAAGAAGCAGAAATTTTATAAATTAAATCTTAAATTTTTTAGCGCTATTTTATTAGTTACTTTTGTTAGTATTGGTCACAACATAACAACATGAACGAAAAGCTAACAGTTAACGAAGCCCAACTTAAACTAGAATATTATTGTTCGTATCAGGAACGATGCCATCAGGAAGTAGTGCAAAAATTATATGATTTGGGGATGGAATCCAACGAGGTTGATGCTATAGTGGTGCATTTGTTACAAAACAATTTTCTAAAGGAAGAACGCTTTGCGCGAAGTTTTGCCCGAGGGAAATTCCGTATAAAGCATTGGGGCAAAAACCGCATCGTAAATGAACTCAAACAACGGCAAATTTCGGCACCCAATATAAAATGTGGCTTAACCGAAATCTCAGACGAAGAATACCATGATACTTTTGAAAAACTAGCCCAAAGGCATTGGGAAACCATCAAAGAAACCAATGTGCATAAAAAGAAGAAAAAGTTTTGTGATTACTTATTGCGCAAAGGCTGGGAAAGTAATTTGGTGTATGATAAGTTGAAGGAGTTGTCTTTTTAAAAAGGATTATTCTAAACCAAAAAAATTAGTCAATCAAATTAAGGTTAGTTATTAAATGGTAATCAAATAAAACTAACGAACTACAAAAGCACCTTTTTGGATATAACTGTACCATTTTCAAGTTTAATTTTTACAATTAATGCTTGTTGACTAGTAGAGATATTAGAAGCAATGAAACTTGTATTGTTTATTCTTTTGGCATCAAAAAGTTGTCTTCCCAATATATCATAAACCGATATATCTTGAATATTTTCTATATTGGATTTGATTGTTAATTCACCACGATTGGTTGTTACAACTACACTATTATCTAACGTTTCAAAATTAGGATTTCCTAACGTGGTATTTGTATATCGTAATAAAAAGCGATTATTAAAAATACCTGTTTGAGAAACAAAGACATAAGGCGATTGCTTTAAATCATGTATACAGTTTAATTGTGTGTCTTCTAAATAAATTGAAACTTCATCCACAAAAATACCATCTGTTTTCTTAATAGCTATTGTATGGCTGCCTGCAGAAACAATATTTACACCCATAGGAACTACATCATTTTCATCAAATGGTAATGGACGACCTTGAATAATAAAAGATTCATCATTTATTAAAGAATATAAATTTACTTCTCCTCGAGGCACAAAAATACCATCATAAAAATTATCTTTTCCCAAAGTTGAATTTGTAGCATAACCCAATAAAGTAGTGTCTATTTGATTTGAAGTATTGTTTATAATATCTAACCAAATTCTATGCTTTTCGCCTGAATTTTCCGTTTGATTGGATGTTGTTCTATAAAAATCAGTATTATTGTATGACGCGAATGTAGTATTTACACTTCTCAAATTATTATTAAAATTAATATTTCTTGTATAAACGTTAAGATTAGCAGTTGTTCCCGCAGAGACTAGGGAACCTATACCCGCTTTCATACACACCATAAATCCTTGTCCAGAAGCAATTTTGCCCCCAAAAGTGGTATCCGTTGATCCTAATAAATTGTATTTTAAATAATCTGTTGAAGAATAATTATATACAAAATTGGAATAAAAAGGACTAGTTGTTGAAGTTGGCGCTATCCCATGTTTCCAAATCCAAACTGTTCCTTCAATGCTAGTCGAATTTAAAATTAAAAACTTTTCAGCATCTATGGCTGAAGGATAAGGATTACCAACTAAATTCCAGTTATCATCAAATTTTGTTGTTAATGAATTTGTTGGATTTGTAGGATCTGCATCATAATCACCTCCATTGTAGTTTCCCCTAAATATTGGGAAAGTAAACTGCCCATTATTAAGTTTACCTGTAAAAGTGGTAGTTAATCCTGTTGGTAAATCTGGCCTAGTTGGAAATGTATTTGGAACTGCTATGGCATATCCTTTCCCTTTTAACATTGCTCCTGAAGCTCCATTCCAATTTCCTTGAGTACCATTAAGGTTGACAAAAGTTGTATTCCAAATATATCTTCTTGACCCAGAGGATGGTATTGTAGCCATGTCAAAACCATCTGTCGGTGATGACCAATACACATAATCATTTTTATTTACAGTAGCTATTCTTTCCACTTTTGCATTTATTCCACTATTGGCATCTGTTTCATCTATTTGAATTAATTGCGCATTATTTTTTATTTGAAAATCTGGAATATCGGTGGTCACAACTGTTGCAATTTTTACTGCCTTTCTCACCGTTAGCACTTCATTTGTGTTAACCAGTAATACACCCCCATTAATATTCAAATCTTCATTTATAAATGTTTGAGTTGCATTTTGAAGTGATTTAATTCCTGTTCCAGAAATAGTAACATTAGAGTAATAGGGAGAATTAAACAAAGTAACTGTTTGACTTGCACCCCCGTATTCAATTAAACTTCCTGGTTCTAAAACTATAGTTGGATTGTTGTTACTGCTTACAGCTGCTGTAGCATTGCCATTAAATCCAGAAGTATTAAAAAGTTTAAAAGCTGCTCCACTTTTGACAGTAAATTTTCCCCCAGACTGAAATTGAATTCCATCTGTAGTATTAGGATTGGATACATTTGTTCCACTAACAATTACATTAGAATAAGCTATAACTGGGCTTGAAACTCCAGTCCTAATAGTAGTCCCAAAGGCTTCATAAAATTCAAAAGTTGTACCTGGTGTTAAAGAATATATACCTGTAGCATCTGGTTTTAATCCAGATCCTGATAATCTATATACAGAAGTTCCTGTCATAGTAATATTAGTTCCTGCTCCTCCAAAGACATAATTACTCGCATCAAAAATAGCTGAATCACTTACTGTAATAGTTCCCGCTACTATATTATCACCTGTCAATGTTTTGGTTCCGCTACCCGAAAAAATTACATTTTGATACGTTGGAGCTGTAGCCCCTTGAACAACTTGATTACCATTTTTACTGAACTCCACAGTGCTTCCCGGATTTAATACTGGGATACTAGTAGCGATAGGAATACTAGAACCCGGCCCAACAAAACCTTGAGTATCTGAGGTAATAAATCTTCCTGTGATATTTATTGAAGGAATACCAGTTTGAAAGATTACTTGCTTTTCATCTCTTACATCAAAAGTTCCGCCTGAAGCTATATTTAGTACAGAGTTATCATTTAACAATAAATTGTTAGTTGGACGGCTCAAAATAAAAGTGCCCCCGTTATTAACATTTAATGCGCCTGAACCCGCTACTATTCCTGAAATTATTAAGTTATTACCACCCATATTAGCAGTAACATGAGCATTCACATTCAGTATATTAATTCCGGGAATAAATAGTCCATTCGGGAATGGTGTTATGGTATCAGCATTGAAGGTATAATTACATCGATTAGCAAAAGCAGCTCTTCCTGGTAAAGTATTTATTCCAACTGAACCAAAACCCTGTACTGATCCTGTAGCTGATGCGCCTCCAATTCCATTAGTGTTTGCAGTAATGAGCGTTGATCCTGTGTTAGCCGTAAATGTTGGATCAGTAGTGTTCCCTGCAATAATGCTATATGTTCCAAAATTTAAAGTCGCTCCAGTAGCTAGTGTGAATCTTGATACAGGATTAGTGTTAATTCCAAGTGTTAAATTTGAGTTCATTATCAACGTAGAGGCGTTTTGAATTACATAGGAAGTGTATGAAGAATTATTACCTGAATAACTAAACATTTGATTTCCGATTCCATTAAAAGAAAATCCTGTTGCAAAATTAGTATTCGACAATGTAGAGAAAAATCCATCTCCTGATTTATTAAAATTCCTTCCTATGTTGATTACATTATTTGAAACATTACCATCACCAAAATCAATTGCTGGAATATTAAAATTTGAAGTTGTACAAATAAAATCTCTATTTATAGTAACAGTTGCTACACCTGGAGTAGATACTAATTCTAAATTGAGTTGAGATCCTAAAGCACCGCTAATTAGCAAATCTCTACCAATAGTAACGGTTTGATTCGGACTATTAGCAACACTCAAAACCTTCATGTATCCTGATACAGAAATGGTTAAATCAGTACCAATATTTAAATTTGCCATTCCTGTACCCCTAGAAATTACAAAACTTCCAAAATTGGATGAATCAGTTCCCGTAACTACAACATCATTAATTACATTTAGAGTAACATTAGCATTACCAGAAACACTTAAATTTCCACCTGACACAACTAATCTATTAACAGTATTGGTGAAAATACCAGTATCACCAAATGATAAACAGTTATTCATAGAAGGACCTACCGTCATAGTTCCAACAACAGAAAAGCCACTATTTTGAATATTTACATATGCTGTTGCGGAAACTTGTCCAGGATTATTCCAAGTAAAGTTTCCAAAAGCTTGACCCATATTAACTCCAACAATGGATATAGAATTTGTCATTCCAGTAACATTACAGTTGGAAGTTGGATTCCAAGTAGCAATCGGTAATGTTAGCGTAGTTGATGTAATACTGTGATTATAAGTTGCACCGGCTCCAAAAGCCAGGCCTGCTGATGCATTTTGAGTAAACGTTCCTCCACTAAATGTAAATGTTCCGTTAACTTGCATATCAGTGATTGCTGATCCATTATTCAGAGTAAATGTTCCTCCTGAAACGGTCAAAGTGGCTCCTGCTTCTACCGTTATATCATCTACTACTAATGAACCACTACTTATTATATCATGTGACATAATAATAGCCGTTGCGTTATTATCAGGGACAGTTGTAGAAGTTATCCAAGTTATATTATCCGTTGATGATTCCCAATTACTTGCTACTGACCAACTACCCCCCACAGCACTTCTATAATATTGTCCATAAGAACTAATTGTTACAAAACATAAAATAAAAAAAGCAACATGTAATACTTTAAATTTCATAAAATGAATCTTATATAATTTCATAATTAGTAGTTCCCTTATTGATTAAAATAAAAATAAAACTATAGAAGTAGAAATGGGCTTATAAAATTAATCTTAAATTTATTACCATTAAAGATTTTAGTTTAAGAAATTATTAACAAATCACTTTAATTTTAATAATTTCCTTATTAAAAGAATCTCTGAAAATTATTTATTCCAAAAAAAGCCTTCATTTATAATTATTTAACTAGAAGTAGGTATAGCATATTATGATAAAAATATCTTTTATTTTGTTATTTTATTTCAAAGGCATTTTTTTGTAACAATGAAGAGGGTGCCCAAGATATTGTTAAAATAACTAATTATTTATTCATCGAATACTTTAGAAACTATAACACTCACCGCATTCCCACCAAAACCAACAGCATTTATCAGTACGTTTCGAATGGCTTTGCGCGGATTTTGTTCCCTAACAAAAGGGACGCCTATAAACTGTTGGTGTTGCATCATTAGTATTGCCATTTCTAGATTGAGCATCCCCGAAGCGCCAAAAGTATGTCCCACTTTCCATTTGTTGGTCGTCAGCATTGGAAGGTTTTTGCTGAAGACTTTTTGAATTGCTTTGTATTCTGATTTGTCCCCTTTTAGCGTTCCAGGTGCATGCATCACGATTACATCAACTTCATCCAACGCAATATTTTGTAACGCCATTTTCATTGATTTCTGAAAACATTCCGCTTCATCGGTAATTGAAATACTGTGTTGCAAAATGTCGGTTGCATACCCAAATCCGGTAATATAGCCTAATGCATTTTTATGTTCGCCACTTTCCAAACAAGCCATAGCGGCGCCTTCTCCCAACACCAATGAGTTTTTGGTTTTGGTTAAATCAAAAGCTCTGCAAGCCCATTCGCCAAGCTCAGGGTGCCAATTTTTTGGATTAGCATATATTTTTAACGCCTGCATTTGAGCAATCGTAAACGCTGTCAAGGGAGCTTCACTTCCGCCAACCAAAAATGTATCGGCCATGCCGGCTTGTAACCAGGCGATTCCGTTTAACAAAGCATGAAGTGCTGTGGAGCAGGTTATGGAATGGGATAACTCCGGGCCTTTAGATTTCAAATCATGGGCCACCCAAGTTGAAATATTTCCTAAAGTAGTTGTTGGTGAAGTCAATGTTGGTGTTCTTCCGGTTTCTAAAAATTCCTGATGATGCTTCTCAAAAAGTTGGGTTGCCCCACGAGAAGACCCAATGTTAACACCAAATTTTGAGTTATCCCAACCTGCTTTTTTCACCGCTTCTCTGGAAGCCAAAATAGCATAAAGGACGGAATTGTCAAGTGATTTATACTTTACATCTGAGTCTCGCAATGTTTGAACTTCATTAGCTAAAGTTTCAGACAATGGCGCAACCAAAGCCGAAGTACTCCCTAGTTTCTTTTCAATAATTAGTGATCTTGGATTTAGATATTCCTTCCAAATGTCATCAGAAGTCTTTCCTAATGGAGAAAAAGAAGCGATGGAAGTTATGGCAACTGGTCTTTTCAAAGTTTTATTTTATTTAAACGCAAAGGTCGCAAAGTTTTACGCAAAGGTCGCAATGAATTTAATATTTTCAAAAATTGGCACACAGATAAAACGGATTGACGGATTATCTCGGATGTTTTAAATTAACGCCAAAAAATCTTTGTAATTGTGCGGCTAAATCATTTCGATTGCTTTTTCTATTGCGATATATACTTTTTCCAATTGTTCATCGGTTATGATATAAGGTGGCAAAATGTAAACGATATTTCCAACAGGCCTTAGAATGATTCCGTTTTCAATAAAAAAATTATAGAGTTTGTTACGCATCGTACCATAATAACTTTCCTGAGTTTCGGTTTTAATTTCTAAAGCAAAGATAACACCGAGAACTCTGGTAGTTTTTACTTTTGGATGTGATTTTATTTTTTGTTCAAAGTCTAAATGCGATTGATTTATCCAGGTAATATTGTTTTGTGTTTCGGCTGTCTGCAATAAATTGATACTTGCCAAAGCTGCCGCACAACCTGTTGGGTTAGCGGTAAAAGTATGACCGTGAAAGAAAGCTTTATTAGTATCATCTCCATAAAATCCATCGAAGATTTCCTCAGTAAATGTTGTTATTGCCATCGGAATAGTTCCACCTGTTAACGCCTTTGACAAACAAATCATATCTGGTTTATTGTCCAAATAATCAGAGGCAAAGGTTCTTCCTGTTTTGCCAAAACCCGTCATGACTTCGTCGGCAATCGTGAATACATTATTGACTTTACACATAAAAATCATCTTGTCTAAAATCTCAGCCGAATACATTACCATTCCTGCTGCGCCTTGACAAAGTGGTTCAAAAATAAAAGCTGCAAATTCATTGGTTGCAACCAAATTTTGTAATGCTTGTAAACTTTGTTCTTCGTTACCTTTTGTTGGCACAGGAATGCGAACAACCTCCAGTAAAGAACCTTTGAAAGCCTCGGTAAAAAAAGTAATACCGCTACTCGCCATCGCTCCAAAAGTATCGCCATGAAAGGCATCTTCAAAAGCTATGATTTTTGTCTTTTTGATTCCTTTGTTGTAATTGAATTGCAGCGCACATTTCAGTGCCACTTCCACAGCAGTCGAGCCGTTATCAGAATAGAATAGTTTCTTTTGGTTATTGGGCAAAATGGTCATCAGCTTTTCGGCCAATAAAACAGCTTGGTCATGTGTAAAACCGCCAAACAACACATGCTCCAGAGTCGTCAGCTGCTTATAAATAGCATCGGCAATCACTTTGTTAGAATGGCCAAACGGATTTACCCACCAAGAAGCAATCGCATCTATATATTCCTTGCCGTTTTCGTCCCAAAGAATAGCGCCTTCGCCTTTGACAATAGCCGGAAAATCAGGGGCAGTTTTGTGTTGCGTATAGGGATGCCAGTTGTATAGTTTGTCTCTTTCGGAAAGGTTCATTTTTTATATAATAGTTGATAGACTAAAAGATGATAGATAACTACAGATAATATGTCTATTAACTATCCGTCTATCATCTCTCATCTCTATAAATTTATAAGATTGTCACGGAATTTATCAGCATAATAACCAATCACATTGGCGTCAAAATAAGGTTCGTTATCGATTCGTCCAATGAACTTTACTCCGGTTTTCTTCAGAATAATTTCCTCTGTGGCTTTGTTTTCATCGCCAGAAAAAATGATACCGGCAACGCTGATTTTTCTATTTTTTAAAGCTTCTATAGTGAGCAACGTATGATTGATGCTTCCCAAATAATGTCGTGAAACCACTATCACTTTATAATCTTTTTGTATTAAATCAATAATACAATCACTTTCGTTTAGCGGAACCTGTATTCCTCCTGCACCTTCAATTACGAGGTGATTGTCTGTTTTTGGTTCTGTTACTTTGTTTAAATCAACAACAATTCCATCGAGCTGCGCAGCATAATGTGGACTTGCTGGTGTGTTCAATGCATATGCATTAAGATGGAATTGGGTTTTAGTATTTGAAATTTGGGATTTAACTTTGTGTGTATCACTAAAGTCTATATCTCCGGCTTGAATAGGTTTCCAATAATCGGCTTGCAATGCTTCGACTACAATAGCAGATGCAACCGTTTTGCCCACATCGGTACCGATTCCTGTGATGAATAGTTTCATTTAATTATAATTTATTGTTCATCATCTACTGAAAACAAATTTACATCATTTAAAATTTCGTTGGCTCTTTGAAAATCCTCCGTTTTTACATACATTTTGATGCCTCCAAAAAGATTACTGTACATAGTCGAATCAATAAGATTTTGGTCTCGCAAAAAAACTTCAATTCCCTCGCTTTCTAATTTACCTTGATAAATTACAGCTTCACTCGAGTATTGAAAACGGCGGAGTAATTTGAATTTTTCTTCTTCCATAACTTAAAAACACTCAAAAAATAATAATCTAGGCCACGGATGATAAAGATTTGACGGATTATCGCTGATTGTTTAAATTCTTTTTCCTGTCGTTTGTATATATTAATCGTTTGAATTCCGGTTCTTCGCCAAAATTTAACAAAAGTCCAACCTCTATTTGAGTAGCTTTCAGATAATTCATTATTTGAGCAACATGAATATTCATTAATAAATCACAAGCTTTCAGCTCCACAATAACTTTATCTTCAACAAGTAAATCTGAATAATATTCTCCAACAAGCTGTTGTTTGAAATAAACCTTAATTTGTTTTTGAGCTTCAACTTTATATCCTAAAGATTTTAACTCGAAATACATCGCATTTTGATACACTTTTTCAAGAAATCCATAACCAAGTTCATTATAAACTTCATAATAAACTTTTAAAATAATATCTGTAATTGATTTATGTAATAAACTTGACATTGTTTCTGCGTATATCCGTTAAAATCTGTTTTCTCCGTGGCTAAAATACAAATGTACTCAACAAGTGCAAGACTTCCGAGATTTCTTTTTCCGAATTATAACTGTGTAAACAAAAACGCAAACGTTCCTGGCCTTCTGGAACGGTTGGTGACAAAATTGGGCGAACATCAAAATCTTTTTGCTGGATTTGGGATGCGATATTTTTTACTTTCTCATTCCCTGGAATGATAGCACATTGAATAGCTGACTTGCTATAGACAAAAATTGGTTTTAAACCCAAACGCATTTTTTCCTGATTGAAAAAAATGATATTTGATTTTAGTTTTTCAAGAGCTTCCTTTTCTTTTTTCAACTGTTTGTACGATTGCAAAATAGTGGCGACAGAGTGAGGAGAAAGTCCTGTGGTATAAACAAAACTTCGCGCAAAATTGACCAAATAACTTTTCAGTTTATGGCTTCCTAATACTGCTGCTCCGTGACAACCTAATCCTTTACCGAAAGTCACGATTCGGGCAAACACTTTATCCTGCAATCCCAAGCTTTGTAATAATCCTTCGCCTTGTTCGCCAAAAACTCCGAGTGCATGCGCCTCGTCAATGACTAAATAAGCGTTATATTTTTCGGAAACCTTTGTTAGTTCTTCCAGATTTGGAGAATCGCCATCCATAGAGAAAACGCTTTCGGTGACGATGTAAACTGTTGTCGGTTGGAATTTCGTGATTAGTTTTTCTAATTCTTCTAGATCATTATGCTGAAATTTATAGGCTTTGGCATTACTCATTTGGATACCGTCACGGATGGAAGCGTGGCATAATTCGTCATAAAGAATGATGTCGTTTCGTTGTGGTACAGCGCTAAAAAAACCAATATTGGCATCGTAACCCGAATTGAAAATCAAGGCAGATTCTGCACGATGAAATTCAGCTATAAATTGTTCCGTTTCTTGATATAATTCATGATTTCCTGAAAGCAAACGCGAACCAGTGGCGCCATTTACTTTG
>NZ_JBMOGQ010000035.1:0-19357 GCF_049318325.1 Flavobacterium sp.
GGACAATGAACAATTCAACACCCAAAAAACCACTCGCGTCTTGCATTTTTCCTAAAATTCCACTCGAATTATAAATCCATGACGAATGCGAAAATAATAATAAACTTATAGAAAGTGCTCTTAAAAAATCTAACCCAAAAAATCTTTTTGCACTTATTTGTTTACTATCGTTCATATAAAACTGTAAATTTGACTTCGATGAGAAAATCAAAGATATATAAATTTTTAGGAGTTCTAATTTTGCTCTCTTTTATTGGTGGCGGAATTTGGTATTGGCAATTGCCCACTCGCCATAAAGCAATTTTAAAATCTTTTTTGTTTGAAAAATTAGGTGTTGTAAATCCAAATTGGAAGGTTGAAAACAAATCTGAAACCTATAGAATGATTTCGCCTGAGTTTTATATTGATGGCATTTACAAATCGATGGAAGGTCCGAAAGCCTCAAATTATGTGCAACTTTCTCAAGATTCTACTTTGCTTTGGCTGACAGGATTTCATGTTAAAGCATTAGATTCAAAAACATTAAAAGTGTTATCCAATGATTTTATTTGCCATACCAATGTTGATTTTAACGATGTAAACTATTATAGTTCTTTACATTTAAACAAACGAATTGGCAAACAATATCCGCGATTGACATCGCTTTCACATGGAATGGAAAATTTTAGTTTTCCCAACGGTTATGGCGTTCCGATGAAAGGAAATGAATTCTTGTATGTTACTACTCAATCATTAAATCACAATCTTATTAATGCTAATTTTTGGTTGCGTCATGAAGTGGATATTAATTATTCAATAGAAAAAAACTTGAAACCATTGATGAGCCGTACGGCTTTTATTATGCTTCCGTTTAATCAATCTAACCCCTTTAAATCGCCCTTAGACCCAGGAACTAATCAGTGTATTCCTGTTGAAACCAAAAACCATACGTATGATGACGGAAAAGGTAATAAACTCTCCGGTCATTGGGTAATTCCAGTTGGAAAAAACACCTATAGGAGTACTATAAATGAGCAATTACAGCTACAAGATAGTTTGCGTTTACATGCTGCAGCAATTCACGTTCATCCATTTGCAACCAAAATTTCATTGTTTGACAAAACAACAAACAAGCCTATTTTTATAAGCAAAATTGCAAATCATAAAGGAAAAATCGGATTAAATAGCATCGAACCTTTTTCTTCTGCAGAAGGCATATGGCTCTTCAGAAATCATGAGTATGAAATTGTATTGGATGTTGACAACACAAGTCAAATAAGCCAAGACATGATGGGAAGCATGTTTTTGTTCTTTTACGATAAGGAATTGGATGAATTACTTCAGAAAGGATTAAAGTAATTTATCAATAATCATTTGTTCTGTGATTCCTTCAGCGTCTGCTTTGTAGTTTTTTATAATTCTGTGACGCAGAATTCCGATGGCTACCGCTTTTACATCTTCAATATCTGGTGAAAATTTTCCGTTAAATGCTGCGTTGGCTTTGGCTGCTAAAATCAAATTCTGCGAAGCTCTTGGTCCGGCACCCCAATCTAAATAATTCTTAATATAGTCATTAGATAACGGATTGTTAGGACGCGTTTTGCTTACCAAAGTAACCGCATATTCTATCACATTATCTGCTACCGGGATTCTACGAATTAAATGCTGAAAATCTATAATTTCTTGCGCCACAAATAGTGGTTTAATTATCGGTTTATTATCTGATGTTGTCGATTTAACCACATCAACTTCTTCTGCAAATGACGGATAATCCAATTTGATAGCAAACATAAAACGGTCTAATTGTGCTTCTGGCAAAGGATAGGTTCCTTCTTGCTCAATTGGGTTTTGCGTTGCTAAAACAAAATAAGGTAAATCTAATTTATAATTCTGACCTGCAATAGTAACTGAACGCTCTTGCATGGCTTCTAACAAAGCAGCTTGAGTTTTTGGTGGCGTTCTGTTGATCTCATCGGCCAAAATAATGTTGGCAAATATGGGACCTTTTATGAATTTAAAATTACGACTTTCGTCTAGAATTTCACTTCCTAAAATATCGGATGGCATCAGATCGGGTGTGAATTGTATTCTTTTAAAATCTAATCCTAATGCTTGTGATATTGTATTCACCATCAATGTTTTTGCCAAGCCGGGAACACCAACTAACAGCGCGTGTCCACCCGAAAATATACTGAGCAAAATTTGCTCTACAACATCGTCTTGACCTACAATTATTTTAGCGATTTCTTTTTTAAGTTCAGTTCTTTTCAGAACTAAATTTTGAATGGCGGCTACGTCTGACATCTTTATTAAGGAATTAGGATTGAGGAATTAAGAATTCAATAATCAATATTTATTATTTTTTTAACCAATTATTGGTGAAAGTACAATCTTTATACTCACCATTAATTTTAATATAGGTTTCTTTAATTTTTTCGTCTGTCCATTTGCCAATAGCTTTGATTTGTTTTTCTTTCAGAGCCAAATCTTTTATTTTTACATAATCTCTGGCATAATCAGCAGTATGTTGATCTATTCTGTCGGTTACAGTAATGATTTTATATTTTTTACCACTTCTTGGGTCATCATCTAAAATCGGAGGTGTTACCGCTTTATCTTTCAAATTAGAAACTTCGCTATACAAACTTGGATCCATTTTGGTTAATTCAAAGTGAGTATCCTGTGTTTTAGGATTAATCAAAACGCCACCATTAGCTCGAGTTTCCTTTTCATCAGACATTGTTCTTGCTGCCTCAGCAAAAGTAATTTCATCGTTTTCAATTTTTCTTTTTATGGTCAGTATTTTTTCTTTAGCGTCTTTCAAAGCTTGATCCGAAACCTTTGGCATCATTAAGATATGCCTTAATTCTACCTCTTGACCTTTTATTTTTTCAACCATAATGATGTGATAACCATATTCTGTTTCAAACGGATCAGAAATTTCTCCTTCGCCCAATGAAAATGCAACATCTTTAAATTCTTTAACAAATTGGGTTTTTCTGTTGATTTTATAGAATCCACCGCTAGAAGCTGAACCTCTATCATCAGAATAAATAACAGCTCTTGTCTTGAAACTTGCTCCTGCCAACACTTCTGCTTTTATTTCTTTTAATCTGTTTATAACTCTTTGTTTTTCTTCTTCCGAAATTTTGGGAGCTACTACAATTTGCGCTACTTCCATTTCGGCACCAAAAACAGGCAAATCACTTGTTGGAATAGATTTAAAGAAGTTACGTGTTTCTTCTGGAGTGATCTCGACACCATCAATAATTTTCTTCTGCATTTCGGCTCCCAATTTATTCGTTTTAATTATGTCAAATAATTCATTTCTGAATTCATCTTCGTTACTCTTTTTGAAATATTGCACCACTTTATCCATCGAACCCAATTGCTCAACCATATAATTTACTTGCTCATTCAGTTTTTCTTTGATTTCTTCATCTTTAACAATGATGCTATCTTGAACGGCTTGGTGAGCATATAATTTGTCTTCCAACAATTTACCTAACATCTGACAACGAGTAATATCTTTTATGGAATTTCCCTGACTTGACAACTCTAAGTAGGTTTTATCAATATCTGAATCAAGTATAATATAATCGCCTACTGTTGCAATAACACCATCAACTTTTTGCTTTTTAAAAGAACTTACTACAGGTTTAGTTTTAACTGTATCTTTAATTATTTCTTGAGCATTGGCAAAACCTACTGTGCAAAATATGGCTGTAATTACAGCAGTAAATTTGCTATTTGTATATTTCATAATCATTGTTTTTAATGGCATCATTGGTGATGTCTTTTTCAAATTTCTTTATCAATTCTAATTTTCTTTTATTCAACAGTACTTCTTTCAACGTGGGCTTACTGAATTCAAATGGTGAGATTTGATTTTTGTCAATCACGTTAGTGATTTTTACAAGATACACATTATTTTTAGCTGTTTTTTCTATTCTTTTTCCTGCAATCACTAATTCATCTCTGTTATCCGGCGTAATAAAAGGGAGCTTTGTATAGACCTGACTCATATCAACCCAAACACTGTCATTCATAGCAAAACTATTGCATTGTAAAGCATAGGTTTCCCAAAACTTTTTATCCTTTTTAGAATAATCAAAGAACTTACTTCTTATAGTTCCAAAACGCGGATTGTTTTTTGAAACATTGATATATCGTAATCGAACTAATGTTCCGTTAGTCCTAAAATTCTCTTTATTCTCTTCGTAATATTTTTTTAATTCTTCCTGACTTACAAACGTATCAACAGCCCTTTTAACAACTTCTTCGATGTAAGCTTTGGTATATAAATCGATTTTATACTGCTTAATTAATGTGTTGTATTCTCTCTTTTTTGCATCGCTAAGATTTCTCTCGGCCGCTTCAATCAATAATTTTTGACTAGCCCAACGATCAATAAAATCTCGAACCAAAAGCAAACTATCTTCTTTTGTAGTTCCGGCAGGAACTAATGTAGCAATATCACTTTTGTACAAATAACTCTTACCTACTCTAGCAATTGACTGCGCTTTTTTTTCCGGTTTGAAATAATTACAGGAACAAACCATTAAAAAAAACAGAAAAAAACTATATCGAATCATTTTATGGGTTTAGCTGTTTTTTTACATGTTCAAAAGCATCATTATTGATTTTGATTGTAAATTCACTTTTTAAATCATCTACCCAACGTAGTTCCAAATATTGTTGGTATTCGTTAATAAGCTTCCCTTTACACTCCTCAAGAGTTTTGACTCCAGCCGGAATTACCTTATCTACTTTGGTTACAAAATAATACTCCCCTTCTCTGAAAACATCTGAAACACCAACATCATATTTCATTGTTTTTGGCAAAGCATCACTTTCTTCTTCAAAAACACCACTATTCATCATCACATTGATTACATTATCAACGTTTAACTTGTCTTTTATATCTTGTGGTTTTTCCTTCTTCTTCAAAAGAGAATACGCTTTTTTAATTATATCCTGTTTAGTAGATGAGGCAATTGTCACATCAACTCTTTTTTTCCACATGTGCTCCATTTTATGTTCATCATAAAAGGTTTTCAAACCAATGGTATCGGTTTTAGCACGATCCCAAATTTCTTTTTCCATCAAATCAAAAAGTAATAATCCATCACGATATTCTTCCATCACATTAGCAAAATCAGGAAACTCGGTTTCTAAATTTTCATCATAGTAAGCAGTCAATTGTTCGTCTAAAAAATTACCATATAATGCATCAACTAACTTTGATAATGGCTTAACTTTTAAACCTGCTTTTTGTTGTTTTTCTATATAATCCAGGAATGCTTTTCCATTTATTTTCTTTGAATTGATAGATAGTAAAGTAGCTGAATAGTCTGTTATGTTTTCCGGAAGTTTCCATTTTGAGTCGTAGAAATCATTGGTAACCAATTTTGAAATTAAACTATATTGTTTGTCATCTCTTTTATAAATATATTTTTTTCTGAGTTTTTCGTTTAAAGAAGCCGTAATTTTTTTAGATCTATCGTCTTTACCAATTTTAGTTTCTAACTCATTTTTCATTTCATCCATAGATTTTATAGGATGTTTTTCTATCAACTTAACAATATGCCAACCGAATTCAGATTGAAATGGTTTTGAAATATCATTTGGATTTGCAAGTGAAAAAGCTGCATTTTCAAATTCTTCAGAACTTAATTGTCCTGAACCAAATTTATTCAACTGTCCGCCTTTAGAGGATGAAGATTTATCATCTGAAAATTGTTTGGCCAAATCTTCAAATTTTTCTCCCTGCTGAATTTTTTGATAAATTTCGTTGATGGTCTTTTCAGCATCTTTATCCTTTTCTTCTGGTTTTGGTTTTAAAATCATAATGTGAGCCACCGTAATTTCTCCACGATTGGCTCTTATATCAGTAATTTTTAAAATATGATATCCAAAACGAGTTCTGATTATTTTAGAGATTTTACCTTTTGGCGTTTTATAAGCTGCATTTTCAAATGGGTAAACCATTCTGAAAGCTGTAAAATAACTCAAATCACCTTTGTTTTCTTTGGCAGATGGGTCTTCCGAAAATTGAACCGCCAAGTTATCAAAATTTTCTCCGGCTACCGCTCTTTTACTGATTTCTTCCATTTTTTTGTAGGCCTTCAAAGTGTCTTCCGCAGAGGCATTTTCATCTACTAAAATAAGAATATGTGAAGCTCTGATTTCTTTTTGAAGTCGGTTATAGCCTTCCTCTAAGAGCTCCTGAGTGATTTTGGTATCGTTAAAATAGTTCTTGGCTAATTGAGTTCTATATGATTTTAACTCATTTTGATATTGTGTACCATTTTGTAAACCAAGCTTATAGGCCTTATTTACTTTTAATTTATATCCAACAAAAAGTTCTAAATATTGATTTAAATCCTTTTGAGAATTATCTTTTACCAAATCTAAATTCTTTTTATAAATCCTTGAGAATTCATCTGTATAATAAGGTTTTTCATTAATGGTGAACAAAACTTCCTTTGGATTGGTTTGCGCATTACTTGCAAATGATATTAAAAAGAACAACCCGAAAAAAAACTGTTTAAAACTCATTCGATTAAAAATTTTGATTAAATTATATGTTTATTACCTCTCCAAATTTACTTAAGGAAAGCAACGTAACAATCAACAAAATTAACAATTCAAACACATTACACAACTATCATGACTAGTATTAACAAAATTTTATTAACACAATAAAACTATTGAAAGATTTGAAAAGGGAAGTATGAAGAAATAATCGGTAAATAATAGTATTTTTGCAACCAATTTATAAAAATCATGAGCTTTTTAAAAGAGATACAACGTCGCAGAACCTTTGGAATTATTTCGCATCCCGATGCCGGAAAAACGACACTTACAGAGAAGTTATTATTATTTGGAGGCGCTATTCAGGAAGCTGGCGCAGTTAAAAATAATAAAATTAAAAAAGGAGCGACTTCCGATTTTATGGAAATTGAACGTCAAAGAGGAATCTCGGTATCGACATCTGTTTTAGCATTTAATTATAAAGGAAAAAAAATAAACATTCTAGACACACCAGGACACAAAGATTTTGCAGAAGACACCTTTAGAACATTGACTGCAGTTGATAGTGTCATTGTGGTAATCGACGTTGCAAAAGGTGTTGAGGAACAAACCGAAAAATTAGTTTCTGTTTGTAGAATGCGACACATTCCGATTATCGTTTTTATTAATAAGTTGGATCGAGAAGGGAAAGATGCCTTTGATTTGATGGATGAAGTAGAACAAAAATTAGGATTGAACGTGACGCCTTTGAGTTTTCCTATTGGAATGGGTTATGATTTTCAGGGTATTTATAACATTTGGGAACAAAATATCAACCTTTTTAGTGGTGACAGCCGCAAAAACATAGAAGTCACCATTGCATTTTCTGATATTGAAAGTCCGGAATTGGAAAAAATAATTGGCGAAAAACCTGCGGTAAAACTTCGAGATGAACTTGAATTAATTTCAGAAGTATATCCAGCGTTTGACAGAGATGAATACCTTGCCGGAAATTTACAACCTGTATTTTTTGGTTCCGCGTTGAATAATTTTGGTGTACGAGAATTGCTAGATTGTTTTGTTGAAATCGCACCAGCGCCTAGAGCAAAAGAATCAGAAACACGTTTAGTAAAACCTGAAGAAGAAAAAATGGCAGGATTTGTTTTCAAAATTCATGCTAATATGGATCCAAAGCACCGTGATAGACTGGCATTTGTAAAAATTGTTTCAGGAACATTTGAACGAAACAAACCCTATATGCACGTAAGGCTCAACAAGAATTTAAAATTCTCTAGTCCGAATGCTTTTTTTGCAGAGAAAAAGGAAATTGTAGACATCTCTTTTCCTGGAGACATTGTTGGTTTACATGATACCGGTAATTTTAAAATTGGCGACACCTTAACTGAAGGTGAAATAATCAGTTTTAAAGGAATTCCAAGTTTTTCACCAGAACATTTTAGATATATTAATAATGCTGATCCATTAAAGGCTAAACAATTAGACAAAGGAATTGACCAGTTGATGGATGAAGGTGTGGCGCAATTGTTCACATTGGAAATGAATAACAGAAAAATTATTGGAACTGTTGGCGCACTACAATACGAAGTAATTCAATATCGATTGGAACATGAGTATGGCGCTAAATGCAGTTATGAAAATTTTCCTGTTCACAAAGCGTGTTGGGTAAAGCCCGATGACCCAAAAAGTGAAGAATTTAAAGAGTTTAAAAGAATTAAGCAAAAATTCCTAGCGCACGATAAATATGGCCAATTGGTTTTTTTAGCTGATTCTGAATTCACCATACAAATGACACAAAGTAAGTTTTCGACTGTGAAATTGTTTTTTACATCTGAATTTGATTAATTAACATAAATTAACATGCTATTTTTTTTTACTTATAAAAATGATTATTACTTTTGTTGTCAGATTATTTTTTTGATATGAAAAAACTTATGAAATTCTACGTATTGACTATTGTGTTATTTTCAAATTTTGTTGCCTTTGCTCAGGGTCCTGGGGAGGATGATGGCAGCGGCGGTTTAGGTGGTGAGGATCCAGTGCCTGTTGCACCAATTAATGGTCAATTAATGGTATTAGCTATTTTGGGTATATCATTTGTGATTTATACTTATAGAAAAAATAAAAAAATAGTTTAAATATAAAACTTCAATAAAAAACCCTATTTAATTAAATTTAAATAGGGTTTTATTTTTTAATAAGCTTTTTATAATAACTTCAAACTTTTCATTAGTTGTGGACGATTTCGTCGGCTAACCGGAACAACATCTTTTCCGATTAATACTGTATTTTCTTCAATGTCAATTATTTTTTTGGTATTAATCAAATAAGAGCGATGTGATTTAAAAAACATGCCTGCAGGCAATTTATTTTCAATTTTCTTGAGTGTATTATGCATTACGTAATTATTAGATTCCGTTTTTATTGTTACGTAATCACCTTTAGCTTGAAAATATAATATGGAATTAGTGTCAATTTTAATTAAACGTTTGCCAATGTTAATATAAAATGATGATTCTAAATCTTGACTTATTTTTTCTGGGTTATTTCTTTTTGTAATTAAATTAGTAGTATTTATGTTGTCAATATTTATGTTGTTTATTTTTTTTATTGCTTTGTCAAATCGTTCTTCTGAGATTGGTTTAACTAAATAATCGACAACATTATCATACTCAAATGCAGTTATAGCAAATTCTTTATCAGATGTAATTAAAACAATTTTAACATTATGTTTTAAAGAATCAATAAAATCAAACCCATTAAAATCGGGCATGTGAATATCTAGAAATATTAAATCAACTTTTTTCTTATTTAAGTATTTAATAGCTTCTATAGCGCTATCAAATTCTGCCTCTACAACATGTTCTGTTCTAGAAGTAATCAATTCTCTAATAATAGCTCTAGCCATTATCTCATCATCAATAATAATACATTTCATTCTTTTAATTATAGTAGATTTGTAAAGTCACGAATTAAAATTAATGTTTCTTCAAATTCTTTTTGTAATTCTATTTTTCCTTCTCTCAGGTTATTTTCATATTCTTGAGCAATATAAAAACTATTTTCCATACCATAAACAGCTATTTTATGTTTTATTTTATGGACAAGTTCTGATGCTTCTTTAATTTTGTTTAAACGTAAGCAGTTATAATAGGCATCCATTTCCAAAGGTAATTCATATTTTAGGATGTCAATCATTTTTTGTTTAAACGTATCGCTTTTAGCCGAAAGTTTTAGAATGTAATCTAAGTTAGGTTGATCCATTATTTACTTTTGGTATTTTAAAATAAAATGTAGTTCCTTTATTTAACTCACTTTCCAACCATATTTCACCTTTGTAATTTTCAATTATCTTTTTTACTATTGACAATCCTATTCCAGAAGATTTTGAGTCATCAGAATATGATTCAAAAATATCAAATATTTTCTCATGATATGATTTTTCTATTCCGATACCATTGTCTGTTATAGAAAACAAATGAAAATCATCAATATCTTTATATGTAATAGTGACTATTCCTGCTTTTTTATTACTATAATTAACAGCATTGCTTATTAGGTTTTGAAATAACTGTTGTATTCTGTATTTATCAGTATAAATAGTAGGGAATTTATTCGTTATTTCTATAGTTACATGACTTGGGATGTGTATAATAGCAATTATGATATTAAGTATTTCATTTAAATCAACTTCTTGATATTTATATGCAGTCGTATCAAGTTTAGAAATCGTTAATACTCCATCAATTAAGTTGTCCATTTTCTCAACTTTCTCAACTAGCATGTCCATATATTTTTTCCCGTTTTCAGTAAACAACATATCTTTTTCTTCTTTTATCCAAGAAATAAGTGTGTGAATACTTCTTAACGGAGATTTTAAATCATGAGATATCATATGAGCATAATCATTTAAACTTTCATTTTGTTTTTCTAGTTTTAATAATAATTCTTCCTTTTGAATTTCTAATTTTTTCTTTTCTGTAATATCCAAATGAATTCCGATGCTTCCTATAACTTCTCCATTCAAATTATAATTAGGCGCACCACTAATCATCCAATGCCTTATTTCTTTTGATTTATTTTTTATATCTATTTCATATGAATCTGCAACACTCTTGATTGTTCTATCTAGTAACTTATTTTTAATTATTTTTTTATTCATTTTATCTAAAAAAATCGTTGATGCATTTTTACCTATCAACTCTGATTTTTTATACCCACTCATTAAGCAAAAAGATTGATTGGCTAATTGTATAATATCTTTATTATCAACTTCCAACAAACCCATATTCATATTATCAATAATGCTACTGTACTTTGTTTTTTCTATTTCTAAGCTTTGGTCGTATCTTTTTTTGATGGTTACATCTACATAATTCCATAAATGGCCATCATATTTTTTATCTTTTAGAATTGGTATGTAACTCCTTTCGAGTATTCTTCCGTCAGCCATTTCTATTTCTTCTGCAATAACCAATTTTTGCTCTTTTAAAATAGTTTTTAATCTTTTAATAAAAACATCAGGGTTCTTAAATTGTGATTTAGTTTGTTCTGCCGAGTCGGAACAATCAAAACCTTGCATTAACTCAGGGTCTATATCTATACCAAAAATTTCACAGAATTTTTTATTCACAAGTTGTATTTTCCTGTTTACATCTTCTAATAAAATACCCGATTGAAAATTTTTAATTAATGAATAAAGTCGGTTTTCCGATTCAATAAGATGTTGTCTATGTTCTTTTTCAAAGGAGATGTCTTCTTGAGAAGTAAAATATTTTAAAACGTCTCCTTTATCATTAGTTATAGCTCTTCCTCTTAACTTAGACCAAAAGTGAGTTTTTGATTTTTTATAATTAATAATTTCAGTGTTGATTTCTGAGCCATTAATAATTTGATTTTTTATGAACTCCAAAGTTTCTACACTAGTTTTTGGACCCTTTAATATGTTGTATAATTTTTTGCCCAACACATCTTCTCTAGTATATTCTGTCAATTCTACAAAACTGTCATTCACCCATTCTATTTCACCTAAATTATCACATATAATAATGGCACTAATATTTTTCTCAGCTAATGAGGATAGTAATAATAATTTTTCTTCTTTTTCTTTTTCGGATGTAACATCTTCTATAATCGCAAAGTAATTTAATATTTTACCATCTGCATCTCTTACAGGTTGCTTAATAGTTTTAAACCATATTTTTTTTCCATCTGGAGAAATGGTGGTTTTTTCATTATTAAATATTACACCTTTTTCAAATTCGTTTAAAATACTTTCTATTTCTAAAGGATCATATCGTTTATTTGGTTCAAAATCATGAATAGAACTACCAATAATTTTATTTAAAGGTAAGCCTACTATATTTAGATAAGCATCATTACACCAAGATATAATTCCTTTAGTATCAAATATGACAACTCCATTCTTATTCGCACTAGCTACTAGTGATAATTTGTTTAATTCTTCTTTATCTTTTTTAAGAATATTTCTCTGATCGTTTACAGTCTTTAACAATTCTTTCAAATCGTTATAGTTGATTTCGTAATTTTTAGAAACGTTTAGTATATCTAGCAATGAATCATGAAAAGCAAAATCATTTATAGATAGATTTTTTTGAACAACCTCATCTATAGAAACAAACCATGGGGATCCAACAAAAAGATAACCTTCGTCAATAATTTCAAATTGGCCTCTAAGAATAGTTTCATCTATGTAATTTGATTTTAATATAACCAGTTGATTAATTATAGTATTAAATTGATTTATTGAATATTCTTCAATATGAGGTCTAGAGATAGAAAAGTTATCTTTAAATAACGTTTTTTTTAATTCTGGAATAATTTTAGGAATACTATTGCCATAGCTTTTAATACACAAATTAGTATCTAATAAAATATAAAAAGGGAATATTTTACTAAAAGTATCTTTTCTGAAATTAAATTCTATTTGTTCCATAACTGTTAACAGCTTATTTTAAAAATTTCGTGATCTGAACCGGCTGACCTAGATTTTAATAATTCTATTTTGGTTTCGGTAGAATAGATAATTCCTAATCCTTGAATTAAACCTCTAACAAATTCTTGCAATCCTTCCCTTTTTGAAAAATAATGTAAGCAAAGATCTCTTTCTTCAATATGGCTAACTTTAAATTCTGGAGGTGTCAATTTAGGATAATGCAACATAATTCTATTATGAAAGACTGGTAAATTAATCAAAAATTGTTTTAAGTTAGAACCACCTGTTTGCATCATCCCACTGTATTTATCTCGAGTAGTTTTTACAACCCACCATTCACCAAAAGCAATCATTACATCTTCTATACTCATTTTCATTTCTTGAGAAATTGTTTTCGCAAGTTGGTATGTTATAGCATCATCATATGTATCGTTACTAATAAAAAAACTATGGTCGATACCGCTTTTTGCCAGAATTATTTCCCATTTATCTTTGCCAAAATTAGAAATTACTAGTTCCTCAATTGCTTTGTTAATGATACCATACATAAACTTAATTTTGACTTATTAATTTGTTTATTGACCAATAGTTCATTAGATTTTCAATACACACAACATAATCCTCATATTTTAAAGGTTTTAACATATAGCCAGCAATACCTATTTCATAACATTCTAATATGTCTTTAGAATTATTGGATGTAGTTAATATAACTGCAGGTATGAAACGAAATTTATTGTCTTTCTTTATAAACTTTAAAAAATCTATACCATTAATTTTGGGCATATTTAAATCTAAAACAATTAGATTAATAACTTGTCTTTTTGTATTTAATAAATCTATTGCTTCTTCTCCATTACGAGCTACTAAAATCGTATGTTTTTTTTCAAAACTATTAATAACACGATTAAATTTCATTATTTCGAGAGAATCATCTTCAATCAAGAGTATATTCAATAAATTATTCATTATTAATTCATTATCTATTTTTATCAAATATAAAGAAAAAAACTACCTTAAAATAATTTAAACATCAAGGATAATCCAAAAAAATATTTTTTTAGATTAATAATTTTAAAAAAAGCTTTTTGATTTTATTTTTTTGTTTAATTAAGTTGGCTATATGCATTTCATTTAAAAAATATAACGCCAATTTAATAATACAGTCCAAGTTTAAACTGCAACAGAAATTGAAAAAGAACTTATCAATTACTTATATTATATGATTTCAAAAGTAAATTATAAAATAGCTCGAATTTTATACCAATAACAATTAAAATAATTAAGTGGATTTTAATTATTTATTAAATATTAAATCAACATCACTTTTAGACAAAGGTTTGTTGAAAAAATTCACAACATTAAAGTCGGAAACTCCATGTTTTTTGTCTTCAGGATTTATCGAAGAAGTAATTATATATATTGAACAATTAAACTTCAATTCTGTTTTAAAACTATGAAATTCAGCCAAAAATTCCCATCCATTCATTACTGGCATGTTTAAATCTAACAAAACAGTAACATTGTCATCTTTATCCAATTTCTCATTTAGGCTCAATAAAGTGTCTATAGCTTGTTTCCCATTGAAACACGTTTGTATACATTCTTGATCAAAATATATTTTTAACAATCTTTTATGGAAATAATTAATTGTTAAATCATCATCAACTAAAACTATGGTATTTTTATTCATGGTATTAAATGTTTTTATTTATAGTAAAATAAAATGTACTACCTACATTAGGGGTTGAGTTAACCCATATTTCTCCGTTGTGGATCTCAACTATTTTTTTACAATGTGCTAATCCTATTCCATTTCCTTGATAATCGTCTTTATTATTTATTCTTCTAAAGATAATAAAAATCTGCTCAAAATATTTTTCTTCTATTCCTATGCCATTATCTTTAACTGAGAAGATCCATTTTTCCCTAGTTTCTTTTGCTGAAATATTTATTTTAGACCTTGTCGATTTCTTACTAAATTTTATGGCATTACTAATAAGATTCTGAAGTAATTGTCTGCAAAATACAGGATAGCATTTTATAGTTGGTAAATTATCATATGTAATTATTGCTCTCCTATTTAATATAGATGAATGCAAATCATCTATAACCTCTGAAATCAATTCATTAAAATCATAAATATCGGTTTCTTTATTTTTATATATTCGATTATACTCTAGCAAACCAGAAATTAAACTCCGCATTCTAATGGCCGAATTACTAATAAAATCCAAGAACAATTTGCCTTCGTCATCAAGTTTATCAAAATAGTCTTCTTTTAGCATATTTGAATAACCAATTAATGATGTCAAAGGTTCTTGCAAATCATGTGAAGTAACAAAATTAAATTGTTCAAGCTCTTTATTTTGCTTGATCAACATATCGTTTTGAAATTGAATTTCCCTTTCTCTACTTTTTCTTTCAGTTACATCATTTATAAAAACAATAAATTTAGGGCTTATTTTATTATCATCAGCGTTTACAATTGTAAGTTCTATTGTAATTTCATTCTTTTCTTTTGTAATTGCTGTAAACTCAAAGTTTTTTTTGTTTTCTGATTGACCTTTATTTTTTTTGAAGTAATCACGAATGTCATATTTTACTTTTTCAATTTTTGGAAAAATAATAAGCGATAAATTATTACCCATTACTTCATCAGATTTCCAACCAAATATTTTTTCTGCTTGTGGATTCCAAAAAGTTACTGACCAATCATTCTCAATAATAACAATTCCAATTTGAGATGATTTAAGAATTAGTTCTTTTTGATGTTGAGTATCATCTAATTTTAATTGCAAGTTTTTAAGTTCTGAAATATCTATTCCATAACCAATCATATTGATAAATTTGTTTTCATTAAAAATTGGATGAAAACGTCTTAATATATACGTTTTCTTTCCCTCTTTATTTGTTTCATCAACCCAATCTACTTGTTTTCTTGTTTTTACAGCTTGGTCAAAATAGCCTCTTCTAATAGTAGCCAAGGTATCATCAATCCCTTTCATTTTACAATAATCAAAATCATTTTTACCAATGAGCCAATTTCGTGTAGTTTCATTAGTTATTCCTTTAGGATTTATAAATAAATAATTGTGATCTTTGTCAAAAAATGCAATATCAGCAGGAATATTATACAATACAGTATCATTAAAAAACCTTTTTTCATTTAAATCAATTTCCGCATTTTTACGTTCCGTAATGTTTTGTATAATACCCTTAAAAGTAACTGTTTTATTCCTAACAATTGGAATAGCATTTACTTCAAACCAAGTTATTTTTCCGTCATTCAGAACAATTCTACCACTATAGTTAAATTGTGTACGATTTTGAATAGCTTTGTTTTTTGTTTCTTTAAAAGTCTTTACATCATCTTCATGTAGTAATAGTTTATTGCCCCAATTAGGCTGATTAGTGACTAATCGTACTCCAAAAATTTTCTCGAATGATTCACTAATATATTCAAAATAGGTTTCTTCAATACTATTAACTTTTAGTTGAAAAAAAGCTGCAGGAAAATTGTTGTGATAAAAATCAATTTCATGAAGTTGATCCTTTATTATAAGGGTATCTTTAACTTTTTTGGTAATATTATTTACAATAAAAAGATAAAAAAATTGGTTTTCATAATTCTTTTTTTGAATTTCAAATTGATAATAATTATTTTTCCTATTTAAAATAAATTTAATTATTTTTTGAGAAGACAATAGTTCGATGTTTTTCTTCCAATCAATTTCGTCATTAAAATAATCAATCAACTCCCAAACTAGTCTATTTTTAGAGCTTACCTTAGTTATTCCTAGTAAATTATTTGCTTTTTTATTTGTAAATTGGAGTCTCCCGTTACTATCGAAAACAAGAACTCCTTCTTTTATAGTATTAATAAAATCTTCAAAAACTTTATATCGTTGTTCAATTAAAACTTGCTTTCTTTTACTAATAGCAATATTTTTTATTATTTTTTGTATGAAAACTATATAAAAACCATTTTCATATTTGGTGGTTTCAGTTTGATAAGTAACTGAATTTCCTTGTTTATCAACTACAGAATGATTTTGAATTGTCTCATGAAAAGTAAAAAGCGGAAATAATGATTTAATCTCTTCAATATCTTCTTTAGAGGTAATTTCCTGAAGTAATAATTTTGTTTTTTTATTACTGAACACAATTTTACCATCTAAATCTAAAACAATAGATGCAAATGGGTGGTATTCTAAAAGATCAAAATTAGTAAGCATTATTATTAAAGTATGGTTAAACCAAATTTACCTATAATAATCCGTGACAAATGTATTATTATGACGAAAAGTATATTTAACAAGTTAAGGTGTATATATTATAAGATATATGGTATTTTTTAGCTTGAATAAGTTAATTAATGTAGTACTATTTTTATTTGTTTTTTAAATAACTGACTGTAATACATTATAAGTTATAATTTAATATATTAATTTATAATGCATTTCATCGATTATAATTGTAATATAATCGATTTTTTTAGTGATTAGCGATAGATAAGCAAATTACTATTAACAAAAAATAAAAAGTAGCTTTATAATTAAATTATTCATACCATAATTTGAGTTTAATTAAAAGGATACTTTTTTATACCATCATTTTATAATTGGTCCTGTAGGTCTAGATATTTTTTTCTTACTTTTTTTTCAACAACTGTACATTCTTTTTGCTTCGTCTAATCAAAATAGCATTTTGTCGATTTTATCTTTAAAAAAGATACCGTTTATTTAATTATATTTTCATTTTTAAATTAATTTTTATGTTGAAAGGTGATAAAAGTGTGTATTTTGTCGATTATTTTATTATTTATGTCGATATTATGCCTTTTAACTAATATATTTAACCTTTTAACTAATAAATGAACTCAACTTGTCGAATTTTTTTAAATTAACAAAAAACCTTGTAGATATTTGTATCAGATTTTTAACCCAAATCATGTCAAACAACTTAACCTATTACACTATGAAAACAAGTAAAAAAGAATTTCGCTTCAATAGCATAACTAAAATAACTGTTGTATTGCTATTTATTATTGGCTCTCTTCATATGAGCGCTGCTGGGATGTCTTCTAAGGCATCGTCTACAACTATAGAAAGACACCGTGTTTGGTTAAATGTAACTGGACCAGCTGATACTTTTTCACAAACATTAATTGGATATAGAACAGGCGCAACTGACGGAGTAGATGCTGGATTAGATGGCGCATTTTTTAATAATGGAGCTATCTCATTAACTACTCTAATAAATAATGATCGTTATGCTATACAATTCAGAGGATTTCCTTTTTCAAGTTCAAGCATGATGCCTTTGAGTTTTGAAACAAGTATTTCTGGAACTTTTACTTTAGCTATTGATCACATGGACGGTCTTTTTTTAGACCCAAATCAACCTGTTTACATATATGATGTTGATACAAACAATTATGTTAATTTAAAAACCACCAACTATTCATTTTCAGCAACACCTGGGACTTATAATAATCGTTTTAGAGTAGTTTATAATAATACACTTGATGTAGCTGACAATACCTTTAGAGTTAGTGATCTTGTTGTGAGCAAAAGCAATGGTAGTATTATAATTAATTCAGGAAATACTGTTTTAGTAAATGTTGCTCTTTTTAGTATTGATGGTAAAATGTTATACAATAACAAAAACGTAAATTCAAATGAATTATTAATATCAAATCTATATGTTAATAATCAACCAATGATTGTAAAAGCCATTTCTGATAATGGGAATATTGTCTCCAAAAAATGGCTCTATTAAAGTAATTACTCTTCAAATATTATTTTTGAAGTTGGTTTTTTAATTTTTATTTGACACCTAAAACCGAAACATTTTGTTTTAGTTTTAGGTGTCAAATTATTTAAAAAAAACCTTGGAGTTTTATGCTGTATATTACATAAACATAGTTTAACTAAATACAAAAACTTACCAAACACAACTTGTAAGATGTAACCATACTCCTTAACCTTAACCTTATCCTTATCCTTAACCTTAACCTTGACCTTACCAGTTCCCGTTAGGTAAATTATTATATTTATGGCTAATTCAAACCAATCGTTAAATTAATCTTGGCTTATCTAACGAAGGAAGTACCTAAATGTATTCCTTTTTGGTCTTCGACACATGGTGATTCTCAGGGCCGGCGAAAAATCAGACTTACATTTTTTACTTTAATTGAATATAAATTTCCACCCAATAAGTTATTAATAAAAATATTCTTTACAACTCTGCGACTTTACTAACCAATTTTTACATTAAGGCGCAAAGCAAACTTTAAAACTTAATTAGATCTACCAAGTTTTAAAGCCTGTCATTTAATCCGAATATTGTGTCGCCAGTTCGCTATAGCCGAATGAATTGCACGCGAGCTTAGCGAACTGAGGAAGTAAACCCACACTATCGAGAACGGCCAAGCTCAGACTCACATTTTTGACCTAATTGAATGTAAATCTCCGCCAAATAAGTTATTAATAAAAATATTCTTTGCAACTCTGCGACTTTGCCAACCAATTTTCACATTAATACGCAAAGTAAACTTAAAAACTTAAAAAGACATACCAAGTTTTTAAAACCTGTCAGGACTAACCGAATTTTGCATAGCTAGTTCTCTAAATGGCGAACAAATTGCAAACGAGCTTAGCGAACTGAGGAAGTAAATCCGAACTATCGGGAACGACCAATCTCAAACTCATATTTTTGGCCTAATTGAATGTAAATTTCTAACAAATAAGTTATTAATAAAATATTCTGAATTAATTAATCCCAACAGACCTAATTACCAACTTCAATAACAAAAAAAAGTCCCCACCTTTCGGTAGGGACTTAGACAACATAATTAAAAAAACTATTTCTTTTTATTCGTCT
>NZ_JBMOGQ010000036.1:0-18974 GCF_049318325.1 Flavobacterium sp.
GTTTTTTGTATGGTAACAGTTAACTCTTGTGAAGTTTCGTCTAAATCCATAAAAATTATATCTCCCGATGCAATTTTGGAAGTAATTATTTCCTCAGCTAAAGCATCTTCAACATATTTTTGAATAGCTCTTTTAAGTGGGCGCGCTCCAAATTGTTTATCAAAACCTTTTTCAGCTATGAATGCTTTTGCTTTATCTGAAAGATTTAATGTATATCCTAATTCTGAAACTCTACCAAATAGTTTCTTTAATTCTATTTCAATTATCAAATCAATATCGTGTTTTTCTAGCGGATTAAAGACAATTACGTCGTCAATTCTATTCAAAAATTCTGGAGCAAATGTTTTTTTCAAAGCATTTTCGATAACACTTTTTGAATTATCATCGGCTTGCGCAATTTTTGCCGCAGTTCCGAATCCAACACCTTGCCCAAAATCTTTTAATTGTCGTGCACCAACATTAGAAGTCATAATGATGATAGTGTTTTTGAAATCGATTTTTCGACCTAAACTATCAGTAAGATAACCATCATCTAATACTTGTAACATCATGTTGAAAACATCGGGATGTGCTTTTTCAATTTCATCTAAAAGCACCACACAATAAGGCTTTCTTCTTACTTTTTCGGTTAATTGCCCACCTTCTTCATAACCAACATATCCCGGAGGAGCACCGATTAATCTTGAAATTGCGAATTTCTCCATGTATTCACTCATGTCAATTCTAATCAAAGCATCTTCAGAGTCGAATAATTCTTTGGCCAAAACTTTGGCTAACTGTGTTTTTCCAACACCGGTTTGTCCTAAGAAAATAAACGAACCAATTGGACGATTTGGGTCTTTCAAACCAGCACGATTTCTTTGGATCGAACGAGAGATTTTTAATACCGCTTCATCTTGACCAATTACTTTTCCTTTGATTAAATCAGGTAAGTGGGCCAATTTGTTACTTTCTGTTTGTGCAATACGATTCACAGGAATTCCTGTCATCATTGATACAACATCGGCAACATTATCTTCAGTTACCTGAATACGATTGCTTTTTGAATCTTCTTCCCATTGTTCTTGTGCAATGGCTAAGTCTTTTTCTAAACGCTTTTCATCGTCACGAAGTTTTGCCGCTTCTTCATATTTCTGTTTCTTAACTACTGAATTTTTTAAATCGCGCACTTCTTCCAACTGACGTTCTAAATCCAAAATCTTTTTCGGAACATCAATATTGGTAATGTGAACTCTTGAACCAGCTTCATCCAAAGCATCAATAGCTTTGTCCGGAAGAAAACGCTCTGACATATACCTATCGGTCAATTTAACACAAGCTTCAATTGCCTCGTCAGTATATGTTACACTATGGTGATCTTCGTATTTGTTTTTGATGTTATTTAAAATCGTAATAGTTTCTTCAACCGAAGTTGGTTCAACAATTACTTTTTGAAAACGTCTTTCTAAGGCTCCATCTTTCTCAATATATTGACGGTATTCATCAAGAGTAGTAGCTCCAATACATTGTATTTCACCTCTTGCTAATGCTGGTTTGAACATATTAGAAGCATCAAGCGAACCTGTTGCGCCACCAGCACCTACGATAGTGTGAATTTCATCAATGAAAAGAATAATATCGTCATTCTTTTCTAATTCGTTCATCACGGCTTTCATTCTTTCTTCAAATTGTCCACGGTACTTTGTTCCGGCAACTAAAGACGCTAAATCTAAAGTAACCACTCTTTTGTTGAATAAAATACGCGATACTTTCTTTTGAATAATTCGCAACGCTAAACCTTCTGCTATGGCAGATTTACCAACACCAGGTTCACCGATTAATAGTGGATTGTTTTTCTTTCTTCGGCTAAGAATTTGAGAAACTCTTTCAATCTCTTTTTCACGACCAACCACTGGGTCGAGTTTTCCTTCTTCTGCCATCTCGGTTAAATCACGGCCAAAATTATCCAAAACAGGCGTTTTAGATTTTTTATTCGTCTTATTTGTCGGATTATTAAAACTGCCTTCTTTCAAACTGTCATCTTGACCTGAGTCGTCATTGTAAGATTCGTTTGTTGGCAAATTATCATTAAAATCTTCATCACTTGGTGTCATGTTTAAATATTGTTCTTTAACTACATTGTAGTCTATTTTAAGACGATGCAGTAGTTTGGTTGTTGGGTCATTCTCATTTCTTAAAATACACAATAATAGATGTGCTGTACTGATAGACGAACTTTGAAATACTTTAGCTTCAAGAAAAGTAGTTTTCAATGCGCGTTCCGCTTGACGAGTCAAGTGTAGATTTTTCTTTTCGTTACTGATTTCCACATTTGGATTTGCTGGACTGAGTACTTCAACCTTTTTTCGTAAATGTTCTAAATCAATAGAAAGATTATTGAGAATAGTAATTGCTTTACCATTTCCGTCTCTTAAAATACCAAGCATTAAATGCTCTGTTCCTATGAAGTCATGACCTAAACGCAAAGCCTCTTCTTTGCTGTAGGTTATCACATCTTTAACTCTTGGTGAAAAATTATCATCCATAAATATAGAATTGGTGATGTAAATTTAGTTGTTACGGACAATTCTAACAAAAATCATTCCCGCTAAATGTACTGTCAGCTAATAGACAAAAAAAAAGCCAATAATGAAAGCGCTTATACAAGTAATTTATTAACCAAAAATAGCCCCTATTTTGTTAATAAATCATTGAAATTTATGAGCAAAAAAAGGTGTTAAAATTTTTAAATATTCTATATTAGCACGTTTTGAAATTAAACTAATTTTTATTAAATAATTTATAATATATGTCTGACGGAGAAAGGTTAATTCCGATTAACATCGAAGATGAAATGAAATCAGCTTACATCGATTATTCGATGTCGGTTATTGTCTCAAGAGCATTGCCAGATGTGCGTGATGGTTTAAAGCCAGTGCACCGAAGAGTGTTATACGGAATGTATGATTTAGGAGTTTTTTCAAATAGAGCTCACAAAAAATCCGCAAGAATTGTTGGAGAGGTTTTAGGAAAGTATCACCCACATGGAGATACTTCGGTTTATGATGCCATGGTTCGTATGGCTCAGGAATGGAGTTTACGTTATTTATTGGTTGACGGTCAAGGTAACTTTGGCTCTATTGATGGAGATAGTCCAGCTGCTATGCGTTATACTGAAGCTAGAATGAAAAAAATGTCAGAAGACATTATGGCAGATATCGACAAAGAAACAGTTGATTTTCAATTGAATTTTGACGATACATTGCAAGAGCCTACAGTAATGCCAACTCGTGTTCCAAATTTACTTATTAATGGAGCGTCAGGAATCGCAGTTGGTATGGCTACCAATATGGCACCTCACAATTTAACAGAAGTTATTGATGGAACATTAGCTTACATTGATAACAATGACATAGAGATTGACGAATTAATCACGCATATCAAAGCACCGGATTTTCCAACCGGAGGTACAATATACGGAATGGAAGGAGTTCGTGAAGCATTCAAGACAGGAAGAGGAAGAATTGTTATTCGTGCCAAAATAAGTTTTGAAGAATCAAACGGAAGAGAAGCTATTGTTGTTTCTGAAATTCCATATCAGGTCAATAAGGCAGAAATGATAAAGAAAACTGCCGATTTGATTAACGATAAAAAGATTGAAGGTATTTCAAACATCCGCGATGAATCAGATAGAAACGGAATGCGTATCGTTTATGAATTGAAACGTGATGCTGTTCCTAATGTAGTTTTGAATACTCTATTTAAGTTCACACAATTGCAATCTTCTTTCAGTGTTAATAATATAGCGCTGGTAAACGGAAGGCCACAAATGTTGAATGTAAAAGATTTGATTCATTATTTCGTTGAGCATCGCCATGAAGTTGTAATTAGAAGAACACAGTTCGAATTGCGCAAAGCAGAAGAAAGAGCTCATATTTTAGAAGGTTTAATTATTGCTTCCGATAATATAGATGAAGTAATTGCCTTGATCCGTTCTTCTAAAGATGGCGATGAAGCTAGAGGTAAATTGATTGAAAGGTTTGGATTGTCAGATATTCAAGCCAGAGCGATAGTTGAAATGCGTCTACGTCAGTTAACAGGTTTAGAGCAAGACAAGTTAAGAGCAGAGTATGAAGAAATAATGAAATTAATTCAACGTTTGAGAGATTTGTTAGCAAACAAAGAATTGAGAATGGAATTGATTAAAGAAGAATTAATCGAAATCAAAGATAAATATGGAGATGCTCGTCGTTCGCTTATCGAATATTCTGGCGGAGATGTAAGTATAGAGGATTTGATTGCCGATGAAAATGTAGTAATCACAATTTCACACGCAGGTTATATCAAACGTACAAACCTTTCCGAATACAAAACTCAAAATAGAGGAGGAGTTGGACAAAAAAGTGCAGGAACAAGAGATCAGGATTTCTTAGAGCATATGTATGTGGCCACAAACCATCAATACATGATGTTCTTTACGCAAAAAGGAAAATGTTTCTGGATGCGTGTATATGAAATTCCGGAAGGTAGTAAAACCGCAAAAGGAAGGGCATTGCAAAACCTTATCAATATAGAATCTGATGATAAAGTAAAAGCATTTATCTGCACCCAAGATTTAAAAGATAAAGAATATACCAATAGCCACAACCTTATTATGGTTACCAAAAAAGGACAGGTTAAGAAAACTTCTTTAGACAAATATTCAAAACCAAGAGTTAACGGAGTTGCGGCAATTACCATTAGAGAAGATGACGAATTGTTAGGCGCACAATTAACAAATGGCCAAAGCCAAATTATATTGGCTGTTAAGTCTGGAAAATTAGTTCGTTTCGAAGAGACTAAAACACGTCCGATGGGAAGAACAGCTTCCGGTGTTCGTGGAATTACCCTAAAAGATGAAACTGATGAAGTAATTGGCATGGTAACCGTAAACGACATGGAAAGTGAAATTCTGGTAGTTGCTGAAAACGGTTACGGGAAACGTTCTTCACTTGATGAATACAGAATTACAAACCGTGGTGGAAAAGGAGTTAAAACACTTAACATTACGGAGAAAACAGGTAAACTGATTTCAATTAATTCAGTAACAGATGCTGATGATTTGATGATTATCAACAAATCTGGATTAACAATCAGAATGGCGGTTGAAGATTTGAGAGTAATGGGAAGAGCAACGCAAGGTGTAAAACTTATTAATATTAAAGGAAACGATTCTATTGCTGCAGTTACCAAAGTGATGAAAGATGATGTTTCTGAACCGGAAGTTGATGAAGATGGAAATATTATTGAAGTTGAAACTATTGAAAGAGTGAAACCAGTTTTAGAAGTTCTTGAAGATGATGGTTCAGTCGATGAAGACGATGATGATGACGAAGTAATTGAAGATGATGATGCTGAAGATGATTCTGATGACGATGAATAAAAAACAAATTAATCACCAATTGGAATTTTTTAATTGGTGATTTTAATTATAAACTAAAAACAAAAAAAATGAGAATTAAACACATTATACTTGCTTCTGCAGTATTAGTTTCTGTTTCATCTTTTGCGCAAAAAGATGAGTTAAAAAAATTAAAAAGGATTTATGAAAAAGAAGCACTTTCTGCTAATGATCTAGCCGATTACAAAGCCAACTTAGATAAATTAGCACCTCTTACAACTGAAGAAGGAGACAAAGTATATTATGATTTTTATAGGGTAACTCTACCTGGCATTGAAATGGCAGTGTTAGGGCCTACTGCAACTCCAGCTCAATTATTTAAACTTTTTAATCCAAAAGCGATTGCAGATTTAGCTACTGCTTACAATACCACATTGGATTATGAAAAGAAAACAGGAAAAAAAGTTTTTACAGAGGGAATTATTAAAAACATTACTACTTTCAAACCAATTTTAGTTAATGTTGCTATAAATTTAGGTGATACAAAAAAGTTTAAAGAAGCAGCAGATGTTTTGTATTCTGTTTATCAATTAGACAAAAAAGACCAAGATAAATTATACTATGCTGCTAGTTATGCCGTAAATGGTTTAGATTATGATAAAGCTTTAAGTTATTATTATGAATTGAAGCAATTAAATTATAGCGGAGAAGGAACTATTTATTGGGCAACCAATAAGGCATCACAAAAAGAAGAAACCTTTAATACTAAAAATGAAAGAGATATTTTTATTAAAACTGGAACTCACGAAAAGCCAAGAGACGAGAAAGCTGAATCAAAAAAAGGTGAGATTTATAAAAATATTGCATTAATATTAGTTGAAGCGGGAAAAATAGATGAGGCTAAAGCAGCAGTTTCTGAGGCTAGAAGTGCAAATCCTAATGATAATTCATTAATTTTAACGGAAGCAGATTTATATCTAAAATTAAATGATATGACTAATTTTACACGATTAGTTAATGAAGCATTGGCAAATGATCCAAATAATAAAGTATTATATTTTAACTTAGGGGTAACTAGTGCTAATTCTAATAAGTTAGATGAAGCTGAAAAAAATTATAAAAAAGCTATTGAAATAGACCCAAACTATTTTGACGCACTTTTAAACCTTTCAGAATTAAAATTAAGAGCAGACGAAAAATATGTTTCTGAGATGAATAAATTAGGAACTTCAGAAAAAGAAAACAAGCGATATGAAGTTATAAAAGCTGAAAGAGAAAAGTGTTTCAAATCAGTCTTGCCTTATCTTGAAAAAGCTGTAGAATTAAAACCAGAAGATGATGCAGCCAAGAAAACCTTATTGAGCGTTTATAATGCGCTTGAAATGACCGATAAATACAAAGCATTAAAAGCTAAATAATAAATGTAATTATATTAAAATTGAATGCATAAAAAAGTCCCGAAGTAAATCGGGACTTTTTATTTCCTAAACTAACCAAAATATATTATAAAAAATAATAATTATTATGCAATACCTTTTTCTTGCGTAGACACTTTTTTCAATAAAGATCTGATCAATACACTGTTTGTATTAATACCTGAGTTAATCAATTGTTTTTTACTGAAAGTTCCGTTTGTTGGAGTATCATTACTAGTTTTTTTTGTACCCATAAACCAAACAGCAAATTCCATTGCAGAAGAAGCAAAGGCTTTATCACTAGTGATAACTATTTTAGCATCATTAGATGCAGAAACCTCAGTTGAAGTAGTAACAACAAAGCTATTTGTGTTAGCTTGAGCAAATGATCCCGTTGAAGATAATAATAACAAAACGAAAAAAACAAATAATTTTAAGTTTGTTATATTTCCAAGATTCAAAGTGCTATTAGGTGTTGTCATAATTTGGGATTCTTTGTTATTTCTTCACCAAAACTACGGCAACACATTTCTGACTGAAAATATTTTCGATGACTAACCTTAAAAGTCGTTTAATCGACAAAATCAATGAATTCAAGGGTTTTAGACGTTTTTTTTGTGCATTTCGTCTATTAAATGATAAAAGAACAATCGTTTTACCGATGAAAAACCATAATTTTCTATGAACTACATCTTCTAATTGATTATCCCAGTAAAAAATCAATAGATAGTAACAAAATCTTAGTAAATTAGCATCATTAATATTTTATTCATCTTCTAAAAATGAAAGTAGAACAAAAAGGGCATACCACGACTATTAGAAATACGCAAGGTAGTACTGACGAGTTTCATCATAAGTTAAATCATGAGTACGCCAGTTTTAAATCTCAAAACTTGATAATTGATTTATCTCATGATAAAGCGATGACAATGGATGATATCAAACTTTTTAATGAAATGATTAAAACGCATACTAAAGGAAAGAAGTCAATTGTACTTGTAACCAATAGTGTTAATTTTAATAAAGTTCCAAAAAATATTATTCTTGTTCCTACAATTTTAGAAGCTCATGACATTATTGAAATGGAAGAAATTGAGCGCGATTTAGGATTTTAGCTATTAGAATAAACATCATTTTCATTATCAATTATAAATGAAATTAACCATTCTTGGCTGTTATGCAGCAACTCCACGAACTATAACCAATCCAACTTCGCAATTTTTAGAAATTAGAAACCAAATGTTTTTGATTGATTGTGGCGAAGGAACCCAAGTTCAACTTCGAAAAAATAAACTTAAGTTTTCTAAAATCAATCATATTTTTATTTCGCATTTACATGGTGATCACTTTTATGGACTAGTAGGTTTGATTTCAACTTTTATGTTGCTTAACCGTCAAAACGATTTACATGTTTATGGGCCCAAAGGCATAAAAGAAATTATATTACTTCAATTGCGCTATTCTAATTCGTTTACAGGATATAATTTATATTTTCACGAATTGACTTCTAAAGAAAGCGAGATTATATACGAAGATGAAAAAGTACTGGTAAAAACAATTCCATTAAAACATAGAATATATACCAATGGATTTTTGTTTCAGGAAAAGATTGGAGATAGAAAACTAAATATTGATGCTGTTCAGGAATATAAAATCGACACGTGTTATTATCAAAAAATTAAAAACGGAAGAGATATAACACTTGATAATGGAATAATAATTTCAAATGAGGATCTAACCTTTGATCCGGTCCAACCGAAAAGTTATGCCTTTTGCAGCGATACTATGTATGATGAATCAATCATTCCTATAATTGAAAATTGTGATTTATTGTATCACGAAACTACATTTTTAGAATCGGAAGCTGACAAAGCGGAGAAAACAATGCACAGTACAGCTAAGCAAGCTGCAACTATTGCAATAAAAGCAAATGTAAAATATTTACTTTTGGGTCATTACAGTACAAGATATGATTCGATTGATTTATTCAAACAAGAAGCAGAAACAATATTTTCAAATTTGCTACTTGCGGATGATGGTAAAACATTTGAATTCTAATAATTAGTTTCAAAAGTAATTATCTTAATTTTGCAGCAAAAATAAAGTAAATATGGAAGACCTAAGCAATTATAGAAAGTCCTATGAAAAAAGCCAGCTTCTGGAAGATAGTATTCCGGAAGATCCAATTAATTTATTCCACAAATGGTTTTATGAAACTCAGGAGTTTGGTGGAGTAGATGAGGTCAATGCCATGACTGTTGCGACGATTGGTTTGGATGGTTTCCCAAAATCGAGAGTGGTTTTACTTAAAAAATTTAATGAGGAAGGTTTTATATTTTATACCAATTACAATTCTGAAAAAGGGAAAGCTATTCAAAATAATCCAAATATTTGTCTATCCTTCTTTTGGCATAATATGGAAAGACAAGTTATTATTAAAGGAATTGCTGAGAAAACGTCAGGAACTATTTCAGATAATTACTTCAGTTCAAGACCAGATGGAAGTAAACTAGGAGCTATAGTTTCTCCTCAAAGCGAAGTTATACCATCAAGAGACTATTTAAATAATAAACTTAGAGAACTGGAATCAGCTTTTGAAGGAAAAGAAATTCTACGTCCAGACTTTTGGGGTGGATTTCTAGTAAGACCAATAGAAGTTGAATTTTGGCAAGGTCGACCAAACCGATTGCACGACAGAATAAGATACCAAATACAAGACAATTTCAGTTGGAAGATTGATAGACTTTCACCTTAAATTGTATTTCTATTTTTTAAATTTATATAAACCACTCACAAGAGTGGTTTTTTGTTTTATGAACGGATAGAATAATTATAAAATATTTATTTATAAGTAAGAAATATACCTATATTATATTAAAAAAAGTGCAATTCATCGATTTTATTTGTATTTTAAACGATAAAAGTTGTAGAATTGTCCAACGAAAACAAACAATACGTTCTTATAAATTAAAATAAATAAAGTGTTTGCCCCACATCTACTTTATTAAAAACTGTCAAAATTAATCGAAATAAAGTGTTTGCCCCACATCTACTTTATTAAAAACTTAACCTACTACTATGAAAGCAAAAATGTTTAGAGCATTGTTGCCGTTAGCAATTGTGTTCACTATGGTATCTTGTTCTTCTGACTCTTCAGAAGGTTCTTCAACTGAAAACAAACTTGTAACTACCTACAATTACAATGACACTGAGTTGAGAATTGTTTCACTTATCAATGATTATCGTGCAAGTATTGGATTGAATAGACTTGAAGTTATCAATCACATCTCTTACAAATCGCAAGAGCACAATATTTATATGATTGATAATGCTGTAATTAACCATGATTATTTCCAACAAAGATCCAATAACTTGATACAAGTTTTAGGTGCAGAAAGAGTTGGTGAGAACATTGCTTATAATTACCAAACTGCCGAAAGTGCTATGAGTGCTTGGTTAAACAGCCCAGCTCACAAAGATAATATAGAAGGCAATTACACTCATTTGGGTATATCCGTAACAGTTGATGAAACAACCGGAAAAAAATATTACACCAATATGTTTATAAAGAAAAAATAGTTTGATTATTGTTTTGTTTGATTTTGACAGATCGAAAAATCCCGATGTAAATCGGGATTTTTTTTGTAAAATATTGAATATAAATTATTTCAGACTACCTACCAGGTCTTCTGGTTTTACCCATGCATCAAAATCTTCTACAGTAACATAACCCAAACGAACGGCTTCTTCTTTTAATGTTGTACCGTTTTTATGTGCTGTCTGTGCAATTTCAGCCGATTTGTAATAGCCGATTTTGGTATTTAATGCAGTAACCAACATCAATGAATTATCAACTAATTCTTTGATTCGTTTATGATTTGGTTCAATTCCGCTGGCGCAATGTTCTTCAAAAGAAATACAAGCATCACCAAGTAAACGAGCCGATTGTAAAAAGTTAGCTGCCATTACCGGTTTGAAAACATTCAATTCATAATGACCTTGCATACCACCAACAGAAATCGCAACATCATTTCCCATAACTTGCGCGCATACCATTGTCAAGGCTTCGCATTGCGTTGGATTCACTTTTCCGGGCATGATTGATGAACCCGGCTCGTTTTCAGGAATTAGGATTTCACCAATTCCGGAACGTGGGCCAGAGGCCAACATACGGATATCATTTGCAATTTTATTTAAAGAAACAGCTAATTGTTTCAAAGCACCATGAGCTTCAACAATCGCATCGTGTGAAGCCAAAGCCTCAAATTTATTTGGTGCTGTCACAAATGGATGACCGGTAAATTTTGCAATATATTCGGCAACTTTTACATCATACCCAGCAGGTGTATTTAATCCGGTTCCAACTGCAGTTCCACCAAGGGCAACTTCTGATAAATGCGAAAGTGTATTTTTTAAGGCTTTGATTCCGTAATTTAATTGAGCAACATAACCAGAAAGTTCCTGACCTAGAGTTAATGGCGTCGCATCCATTAAGTGAGTTCTTCCAATTTTTACCACATTCATATAGGCTTTAGCTTTTGCATCTAAAGTATCGCGTAGTTTTTCTACTCCAGGAATGGTAGTTTCTACAACTGTTTTATAGCAAGCAATATGCATTCCGGTGGGGAAAGTATCGTTTGATGATTGCGATTTGTTTACATCGTCATTGGCCTTTACAAGTTGTTCGCCTTCTCCAATTTTAAATCCTGCTAAAACTTGAGCGCGATTGGCAATGACTTCGTTGACATTCATATTACTTTGCGTTCCAGAGCCCGTTTGCCAAATAACCAATGGAAATTCATCAGTTAATTTTCCGGCAAGGATTTCATCACAAACTATGGCAATAGCATCGCGTTTTTCGATTGATAAAACACCTAAATCGCAATTGGCATAAGCAGCAGCTTTTTTTAGATAGGCAAATCCTTCTATGATTTCTTTTGGCATTGATGACGATGGACCAATTTTAAAATTATTTCTAGAACGTTCAGTTTGTGCTCCCCAATATTTATCGGCAGGAACTTTAACTTCGCCCATTGTGTCTTTCTCTATTCTATATTCCATTTTGTTATTTGTTTATAGTTTGTTGTTTATAGTTTGTTGTTTAAGAATCACCTTGCTGCAGGGCATGGCTCCTAAAAAGTCACTGCAAAATTATGCATAAAAACTATTTAATAAAAATTGATTTTGTTTTTGCATAGCTTAAATATTCCGCTTACATTTGCTTATAATTCAAAAAATTCCGGAAAACATGTTTGAATTTTCACAGTATTTAGGTTTCTTAGCTTTCTTAACCATTTTAACTATTGGTTTTTGGTTGATGATGTTCTTGGTAACTTTCGTTGTTCCTTATTGGATATATGGTGGTGTTAAAGAATTATTGCAAGAAAGAAAAGCAAATAGAGACGCAGAACAAGCTTAATTTTAAGTTTTTATTTATGAAAGAGCCCCAAATTTTGGGGCTCTTTTATTTTTATTATCCAGGGAAATCTCCTCCGTCTTCTTGTAGTGACTTTCTTGGTTTTTCGCGTTCGTTTTTTTGAATATTAAATCTGTAGGTAAACGATAGGTTTATTTGTCTTACTCTCCATTGCATTTCTCCATAGGATTCTACTAAACCAGGAATATAGGTTTCCATAATTCTTTTTCGAGAATTGAAGACATCACTAACATTTAATGCAATAGTTCCTTTGTCTTTTAAAACATCTTTGCTGAAAGCTAAATTCATAGAGAAAATTCCAAGACTTCGTCCTTGTGCATTTCTTTGTGAACCATTATAAGTAGCATTGGTCTGCCAATCAATTTTGTATGGTAAAGTGATTTTTGAAGTTAATCGCGTAAACCATGAAGTAGCACTGTTATCAAAATTTTGAGAAACGGGATTTCCATTAAAATCAATGTAATTAAAATCGCCATCCGTTTCTACATAGAAAAAATTGAAGTTACTATTTAGTTTCCACCATTTGTAAGGAGAATAATTTAAGGTAAACTCAAAACCACCTCTGTATTCTGTAGCAAGGTTTATAGGCGAACTCAAAATTATTGGCACTCCATTTTGAAAATCACCACTTTCTCTTCTGACAAATTGAATAGCATCTGTAGTTCTATTTCCGTACATAGAAGTGCTAAATGTTAATTTACTCCATTTTTTTATGTAGCTTAAATCTATGGCATCTGTGAATGACGGATTTAAATCGGGATTACCTACAAATATATTTATGTTACTTGACAAGTTGTTAAACGGATTTAACTGTCTTCCTCTTGGTCTTTGTAGTCTTTTACTATAGTTTATAGAAGCACTAGTTTGATTACTAAATTCATAGGTTAAAAAGGCGCTTGAAAAAAAATTATTATATCTTTTAGTGTTAAAATCATTGGTTGCTAATTGATTGACTTCAATGTTAGAATCTTCCCAACGTGTTCCAAATAAGAACGAAAACTTTTTTACTTTAAATCCATAATTTACATATAAAGCATTTACTTTTTCTTTGTATTCTAAGATATTTGTAAATTCAGGGAACGGAATTCCATTATTGATTACACTAAAATCAGTTGTAATGGTTAAAAAATCACCTCTGTAACCTGCTTCAAATTGACTTCCTTTTGCTAATGGCAAAACATAATCCGTTTGAATCAAGTTTCTGCTTTGATCCTGATTGTTGGTTGTTTCGTCTAAAGTTTCGGCAGTTGTATTGGTTGCTTTATCAGATATTAATGCTGTGTTTTTATCAATATTTGCTGAAAAAGAACCATCAATAGTTAATTTATGACCTTCTTTTTTGAAGTTTTTCGTAAAATTGGTAGTGTATTCTATATTATTACTTTTACTATCTTCTCTATTTATACGATTTCTGGTATAATCATAAACAAAATCTTGATCATAATAATTCTGAAATACATTATCCGTATTATCGCCAACGCTTCTTCTGAAATTCACAATGTTTGTCCAAGTAAGGCTTTTATCTAGAAACCAATCCATTCCGAAACTCCCATTGTAAGCTTTGCTTAGTCTTTCGTTGGTTCGATTTTCATTCATAAAATCTCTAGTTGAATTATCATCGTTCAAGTATCTAGAATTTACTATGGCGTTTCCGGGATTATTTTTATCACTATATCCTTGAGTAGTGAACAAATTAAATTCTTTGGTTTTATAGTTTAAAGTACCGTTCAAACTGTTATTTTTTGGGTCACCAACATTTCCTATAAAAGTTCCGTTGATTCCTTGACTTTTTCCTTTCTTAAGAATGATGTTAATTATACCACCGCCACCTTCTGCTTCATAACGAGCGGATGGATTGGTTATCACTTCTACTTTATCAATAGCATCAGCAGGAATTAAACGTAAAGCTTCAGAGACATTAATAGCATTTGATGGTTTGCCTTCAATCAATACTCTTACATTTTCATTACCACGTAGAGCAATGTTACCTTCAACATCAACAGTAACCGATGGAATATTGTCTAATACATCACTAATAGTACCTCCCTTTACCATCAAATCTTTGCCAACATTGTATACTTTTTTATCCAGCTTAATTTCAACTGTAGTTTTTTCAGAACGAACAACTACTTCGTTCAATTGAGTAAAATCTTCCTCGAGACTTATTTTTCCAAAATTGGTGTTAGATGTTAATTTTTTTTGGGATATTTTAAAGGATTTGAATGATATGAATTCAAATACGATATCATAAGTTCCGGCAGTAACTTCAATAGAAAAATTACCTTTATTGTCTGTAATTCCTCCAAAAATTAATTTCGGATTTGAAGTGTTTTTTAAAGTAATAGTAGCATATTCCAATGCTTTTTTACTGTTACTTTCAATAATATTACCAGTTATAATAATTTTTGAAGTAGCTGGTTTTTCTTGTCCGTAGCTTAGAGATGAAATAAGTAGTAAAAGAAAAGTGATAATTGGTGTTAATTTTTTCATATTTGTGTATTGGTGCAAATGTAAATAGTTTAAACAATATTTGATTCCCAATTGAATGTTAAATAAAATCTTTCAATTTTTTTATTTCCCTACCAATAATTGCTTTATTTCCTTTAATAACAATTGGCCTTTCTATTACTATTGGATGTATTGCCAATGCTTTTATGATATCAGCATCAGTTAGCGATTTACCTTTGTAGTGTTCCATCCAAATTGCTTCTTTTTGTCGAACTAACTCAATAGGTTTGATATTCAGTTTTTTAATCAACGTTTTTATTTCGTCAGTTGATAATGGTTTTACTAAATAATAAATGATTTCAAATTCATATTTAGATTCTTTAATGAAAGCCAAACAGTCTCTCGATTTTCCGCATCTCGGATTGTGAAGTATTTGTAACATCTTTTTTTTACAAAGTAATATATTTTAATAGAAAAAACTTAATTTAGGCGAAACAAAAAAAATATGTTTTTAGAAAAAATAAATAAGTCGCCCAACATAGTTCTCAAGTATTTACTTGGATTTTTTATTATAGCTTTATTTTATGTAATTGGTCAATTTCCATTGTCAATTGCTTTAATTCTAAAATCATTTACATCCGGAAAGACAATGCCAACTACAGAAGACGGAATAATGAAATTTTTCAGTCCAAATGTTACGTTGTTTTTAATGTTATTGATTTTTGTTTTTACCATGTTGGGTATAATCATTGTGGTAAAATATATACACAAAATGAAATTGATTGATATTATAACTTCGAGAGAAAAAGTAGATTGGAAAAGAATTTTTTTTGCTTTTGTATTGTGGGGATTATTCAGTTTATGTTCAACATTAATTGTTAATTACTCAAGTCCTGAAAATTTTGTACTTAATTTTAAACCGATTCCTTTTTTAATTCTGGTCCTTATTTCTATAACAATGTTGCCTATACAGACCAGTGCAGAAGAATTTATTTTCAGAGGCTACCTCATGCAAGGGTTTGGGCTTTTGGCTAAAAATAGATGGTTCCCTTTAATTGTAACTTCTGCTTTGTTTGGCCTAATGCATATAATGAATCCTGAAGTTGAAAAGATGGGTCCAATCATTATGGTTTATTATATTGGCACAGGTTTATTCCTAGGAATCATTACCTTAATGGATGACGGGATGGAGTTGTCTCTAGGTTTTCATGCTGCCAATAATATTGTAACTGCTTTATTGGTTACTTCAGAATGGTCAGCACTTCAAACAGAATCTGTTTTTAAAGATGTTTCAGCCCCTTCTGTTAGTTATGAAATTTTGATTCCGGTAGTTGTGGTTTTCCCACTAATATTAATTATCTTCAGTAATAAGTATAATTGGAGCAACTGGAAAGAAAAACTTACCGGTAAAATAATAGTTGTTCAACAAATTGAAAATTATCAAAATGATGGAAGTATTGAGTAATCCTACATACGAAAATGTTCATAATCAATTTAAATTGAATGGTTTCCATCTTAATAGAGAAGATTTATGTCGTGTAGCATATAGTTTTATCAAAGAAGGAGAAGATTTTGAAAAACCGGTTGGCAATTTTCTTTTAGATTGGTTTGATTGTAAAAGTTATATTGAAATGGAAACTTCTGGATCAACCGGAGTACCTAAAACAATATCTATTAGTAAACAAGCTATGGTAGATTCAGCCTTGGCAACTGGTGATTTTTTTGATTTGCAACCAGGTAATAAAGCATTACAATGTTTGCCAGTGAAATATGTAGCGGGTAAAATGATGTTGGTTCGTGCAATGATATTAGGACTTGATTTAGAGTTTGTGGCTCCAAGTTCTCATCCGTTAGACCACAATGAAATTGATTTTGATTTTGTAGCGATGGTTCCCTTACAGGCTCAAAATTCAATTTCTCAATTAAAAAAAGTTAAAAAGTTGATTATTGGTGGTGCAGCCGTAAATAAAACTCTGGAGAAGCAATTGTTAAAGTTACCTACCAAAGTTTATGAAACTTACGGCATGACAGAAACAATAACTCATATTGCCGCCAGAAAATTAGGCGAAAAAGCATTTACTGTTTTGCCATACGTTACTGTTTCGTACGATGATAGAAACTGTTTGGTTATTCATGCACCAAGAATTTCACCCGAAGTAATTATTACCAATGACATTGTTGAATTGGTAGATGAAAATCAATTTATTTTTTTAGGCAGGATGGATAATGTTATTAATAGCGGCGGTATTAAACTAATTCCAGAGCAAATTGAGCAAAAGTTAGTTGGCAAAATTAGTCAGCGCTTTTTTATTGCTTCTAAACCTGATGATGAATTAGGGGAAAAAGTTGTACTAGTTATTGAAGGTGAGAAACATGAATTGGATTATTCAATTTATGAGTCTTTAGATAAATATGAAAAGCCAAAAGAAATTATTTTTATTCCTAAGTTTTTAGATACCGCAACAGGAAAAATTCTGAGAAAAGAAACACTGAATAAATAAAATTAATCAGTCTTGAATAATAATATAGAAGTAATTTAAAATTCGGTATAAGTTACTTTTTTAATTTCGCAACTAAAAGGTATTTATAATTTTTTGAGAAGATTAACATTGATGTAAAAATCATTGGTCAATACTTCGATATCTTCTATTTTATTAATATTAGATTTTGTTTTTTTCCAAGCATTTGTTGGATAAATACGGTATTTTTTACCTCTTATTTTGATATCAACCGGCATAGTGAATATAGATTCATTAGCTTTCCAGCGATATTCTAATTTCCCTTTGCTTTTTCTCAATTCAAGTTTAGGAATGTTAGCATATCTGAGATATTGATTAAAAATGGTAGTTAAATTCATTCCTGTTTCTGAATTGAAAAAGGCGACTACAGTTTTTGTGTCAATGATTTTATGACGGAATGTTTTGGAATATTTCAATAGTATTTCCCACCATTTATCATCGTTGTCTACAATGTGTCGCAATGTATTCAACATCAAAGCACCTTTTTCATACATATCAGTTGAGCCTTGCTTATTGACTCCATAAGGACCAATTATTGGACTGGTATTATCAATATTTTCTTTACAGCCGTTTATGTATTCTTGCCCTTTTTCATAACCATATTGGCATTCAACATAAACAGATTCAGTATAGCTAGTAAATCCTTCGTGTATCCACATGTCAGCACTGTCTTTGGATGTAATGCTATTTCCAAGCCATTCGTGCCCACTTTCGTGAATGATAATGAAGTCAAAAAGCAACCCAATCCCGGTTTGAGATCTATCGGTTCCTAAATATCCTTTTACATATTTATTGCCATAAGCCACAGCACTTTGGTGTTCCATACCTAAATAAGGAGTCTCAACCAATTTATATCCGTCATACGCAAAAGGATAAGGGCCAAATTTACTCTGAAAACAATCCATCATAGGTTTTACTTCTTCAAAATGAACTCGAGCTTTGGCTTCATTTTCACGTAAAACATAGTAATCTAAATTCAATCCCTTATAATTTTCATGAATTTGAACATAATCGCCAATGTTTACGGTTATCGAATAAGTATTTATTGTATAATTAACTTCCCAATCCCATCGTGTATATCCATTTTTTAAATCTACGTTACCCATGAATCTTCCGTTGGATACATTCATTAATCCATTGGGAACGGCTACTTTTATCGTTGCACCAAAATCGGGTTCGTCACTTTGCGAATCTTTACATGGATACCACAAACTAGCTCCGGTTCTTTGACAAGCTACTCCAACCCAATCTTTTCCTTGTCTATCTTTTGTAAACACAAAGCCACCATCCCAAGGCGCATTTTTGGCAATTATCGGTTTTCCTGAATAATAAAAACGAATTGTTTTTCCTTTATTTCCAATACTTTGAAACGCTTCAGGGAAATCAACAAATACAGCATTGAATTCTCTTTTATAAGTAAGTTTTTTAGAGTTGAATATAATGGAATCTACTTCCATATTTTCAAATAAATCAAGTTGAATCACATCACTTTTTCCCTCCATTCCGAAAGTGATTTCGTTATAACCTACAATATATTTTTCTTCTGGATTAATTTTGATATTCAAATCATAGTGCAAAACATTAAAACAAGTTCGTTCAGGACGAAGCCCACCTTGTAATGTGTCTTTTCGCGTGAATGTTTCTTGCGAAGAAAGAAAATTATAACTACAAATTATAAACAATGTTACAATTATTTTTTTCATAGAAATCGAATAGAATATTTTGAAATATATGTTTAATATTAACCCGTTGGGTGAAATTAAATTAATTGATTTTTGATGTTATTCATTGGTCTG
>NZ_JBMOGQ010000037.1:0-18857 GCF_049318325.1 Flavobacterium sp.
AACAGAAAATAATCAGTTCCGAAGTTCGCAACTGACGCCAAGCGTGGGAACGTTACAGGTGATTTTCTCAGAATTTCTAAGAACTATTTGCTTGATTACCAAAATTTGGTAACTTTACCAAAAATGAAAAAAACATGGGAAGAAACACATCAATATCATTGGGAAATCATTTCGAGAGTTTTATAGAATCAACAGTTTCCAAAGGTCGTTTCAGTAACGCTAGTGAAGTAATACGCGCTGGACTTCGCCTTTTGGAAGAAGAAGAAAGCCGCATAATTGTTTTGCGAAATGCAATTCGTGAAGGAATTGAAAGTGGTCGGGCAGTTGACTTTGATGCTAAAAAGCATTTGGAAACTCTCAAGGCTAGAAAAAAATAATGGCCAAGTTTTATTTAAATAACAAAGCCGTTGATGACTTAAATGACATTTGGGATTATACAGTAAAAACTTGGTCTGAAAATCAAGCTGAGATATATTACTTGTTACTTATGGATTCTTGTCAAGAATTGGTAAATAAACCAAATCAAGGCAAATCATATGACATCGTGGAAAAAAATGTTTTAGGCTTTAAAACTGGTGAACATATTATTTTCTATCAAATAGTTTCTAGGGAGGAAATTGAAGTTGTTAGAATTCTACATGGAATGATGGATATGAAAAAACCCCTATAACAGCGGTTTTATCAACTGCTAAGCTCGCTCTTCTCTGGAAAATTGCTTCGCCAGTTCGGCTTACAGCCTCGGGTCAAAAGGAGTTTTGTACTTGAAATAATTAGTGATAAATTTATTGCAGCTACTACTAGCCGCGCGTAAGCGGTGATTTAAAAAAATAAAGTGAAACATAAGTTATTTCAAATTGACGCATTTACGGATACAATTTTTGGAGGAAATCCTGCTTGTGTTGTACCATTGGACAAATGGTTGCCAGACGAAATCTTGTTAAAAATAGCAAAAGAAAACGCAGTTGCTGAAACAGCTTTTTTTGTTGACAAAGGAGAGAAAATTCATTTAAGGTGGTTTACGCCTGAAATTGAAATGGATTTGTGTGGACATGCTACACTTGCTACAGCTCATAGTTTAGCGACTATTCTTGACTATAAAAAAGATGAAATTATCTTTGAAACATTAAGCGGCGACTTAATTGTTAAAGTTGAAAATGGCCATTATAAAATGGACTTCCCCTCAAGAATGCCTGTTGCCGACATCTTGCCAACAACAATTTCAAAATCGTTAAATATTCAACCAAAAGAAATTCTAAAATCAAGAGACTATGTTTTGGTGTATGAAAACGAAACAGAAATTAGAAATATTAAAATTGACAGACAATTATTCGAGCAAATAAATCTTGACCCAGGAGGTGTAATTGTAACAGCAATTGGTGATAACTGCGATTTCGTTTCAAGATTTTTTACACCACAAGCATCTATTTTAGAAGACCCTGTAACAGGTTCAGCACATTGTTCTCTAATTCCATTTTGGGCGAAAAGACTTAACAAAAAAGAACTTAATGCACAACAAGTTTCTGAACGATTAGGCAAACTTTATTGTGAAAACAAAGGAGACCGAGTTATTATTAGTGGACAAGCAAAAACTTATTCAATTGGAAACTTTTGGACAGAATAAACAATAACTAAAAGCACCTACAAGAATTTGGCGTTTCAGTTCTTAAATGAAGCTTTTTTCTTCGTATCAAGTTTTTTTTATTCTCAAAAATACGTTTTTTCTTCCAAATTTATTGTACATTTGAAACACCACAGTTTGAATTTCACAAATATCATCAATCCGAAGATTATTAACTAATATATTAATATTAGCTACTCTATTATGAATGGCAAAGAAATAGTTGAAAGACTTGGATTACAGGAGCATCCCGAAGGAGGATTTTATAAAGAAACTTATAGGTCGAATCAGAATATAGAAACAGATAAAAATGTTTTCAGAAACATTAGTACTGCAATATATTTTCTCTTGGAAAATGAAAACATATCATTATTTCATCGAATTAAATCTGATGAATTATGGTTCTTTCATCAAGGAGAAGCTTTGGAAATCGTATTTATAAAAGAGGGCGTTTTAAATACAATCATATTGGGAAATAATCTAGAAAACGGAGAAGTGGTTCAAGCAACAATTCCAGCAAATACATGGTTTGCCTCAAGGGTTAAGAATTTAAAAGGATTCTCGCTTGTTAGTTGCACTGTTGCTCCAGGCTTTGATTTTGCAGATTTTGAATTAGCTAAGAGAGAAGATTTAATAAATGAATTCCCTAATTTGAAAGAAACTATTGAAAAATTTACCAAGAAATAAAAACTTAAACCACATAGGTTTTTTGTCATTGCTATTTTTTAGATCAGGAAGGCGTTAATTTCATTTTTTTGAAATAGGTCAAAGTTATTTGAATCCGACACTGTCAGAAGCATTACGATCTGGCCGTTATGAAAAAACTTGACCATAAGAAAATATATTAACTAACAGCCTTGTTTTTAGTAAATTAAATTACTCTATAAAAAAAATAAAATATGCAGAAGCCAAGTAATCATAAAAGAGAGTCAAAACGAATAGAGAGTTTAAAATCATATTTAGTATTAGATACCGAATCAGAGGAAGAAATAGATAATCTAACTCAACTTGCCTCAGAAATTTGCGAAACTCCAATTTCTCTTGTTAGCCTAATAGATGATGACAGACAGTGGTTCAAGTCTAAAATTGGCCTAGAGGTAAATGAAACCAGTCGTGATTTAGCATTTTGCGCACACGCCATTAACGAAACAGATGATTTATTTATTATAGAAGACGCAAGAAAAGATAAGCGTTTTTTTGATAACCCATTGGTAACAAGTGACCCTTTTGTAATATTCTATGCTGGAGTTGTATTAAAAAGCGATGAAGATCTTCCCTTGGGAACACTCTGTGTAATTGACAATTCACCACGAAAATTAAGTGACAAACAAATTAGATCACTTAAAACAATTTCAAAGCAGATTATGAATCTGCTTAATTACAAGAAAAGCATGCGTAAGCAAGAAGAATTAAGGATTCAATTGGTACAAAAAAATCGGGAACTAGAAAGATTTGCATCTATTGCAGCGCATGACTTAAAATCCCCATTAGCAAATATTATGAGTGCTGCTAATCTATTTTCTGAAATATACGCTTCACAAATAGACCCCCAAGGAAACCTACTTATTGATTCAATTGAAAAGTCAGGACAGCGCTTAAAAATGCTGGTTGATGGCTTATTAGAATTTACAAAAATTGACGACTTAAGTTTAGTAACTAAGACTAAAGTAAATTTAATCAAACTAACAAAAGATCTTACTAAATTAATTGGCAATAAGGATAATATAAAAATTTCTTTAAACACCAATTTAACAACCATTAAAACACATCCAATATTACTTGATCAGATACTAATCAATTTATTTTCAAATTCTTTAAAATATAGCAATAAAAAAATAGCTGAAATCGAACTTTGTGTTTCCGAAAATTCAAGCCATTATTTATTTATAGTAAAAGACAATGGCCCCGGGATTTCAAAAAAGGATCAAGCTACAATCTTTAATTTATTTCAGATTGCATCAGCTGAAGATCAATATGGCAATAAAGGCAATGGAATTGGTTTGGCAACAGTAAAGAAAATCATAGAAAAACTCGGAGGCAAAATTCACGTGAAATCTGAAGAAGGCCAAGGAGCTGAATTTCATTTTTCAATTTCTAAATAATAGGGTTTAAAACAAGTACTTTATTGTCTTTGGAAATTGATTTTCTGACCTACATTCATTCCGTTATTATTGGCTAAAACACCACACATGTGGAATAACATTCGGGCACCAACATTACCATCCCAATCGGTTTCCCCCGGAGCGACTTCAACCAAATCAAATCCGATAATTTCCTTACCACTGGCGGCTAATTTGTTAAACAAATAAGTAGCTTGTTCAAATGAAAAACCTCCGGGAACCGGAGTTCCTGTATTGGGGCAATACCATGGGTACATTCCATCTATATCAAAACTGATGCAAACTTTTTGCGGTAAGCTTGCGATAATAGCATCGCATTGCTCCGACCAAGTTTTGCCTTCAAACATTTCTATTTTTAAATCAGCATCGGTATTTACCAAAACTCTTCCATTAGCTTCTTGCACTACTGCTACTTCTTGTTCACAGAAATCGCGAATACCCACCTGAACTAGTTTCGAAATCTGTGGGATATGTAAAGCATTGTACATTATTGATGCGTGAGAATACGTAAATCCTTCATAAGCAATACGTAAATCCATGTGAGCATCAAGATGCAAAATCCCAAAATCATCATGAATGGAAGCCAAAGCTTCGTAATATCCTAAAGGCGTTGAATGGTCGCCTCCAAGAAGAGCCACTTTTTTGCCTTGGCTCATCCAAAACAATACTTTTTCTTTGACTTCAGTATGTAAGTCGCGACAAATTTTGTTAATGGTTTGTAAATCTGAAAGTAAACTTGGGTGATTATTTAAATCTTCTCCTTTTTCGAGTGCCTGAATTATAGGTTGTGCTAATGCTTTGTAGCTATTAGAATTTCTTTTCCAATGTTCAGGTGCTTCATCATAATACATTCCCAACTTCCATAACTCCGGAAAATCCTGATGGTTTAAATCTACCTGAAATGAAGCATTCAAAACAGATTCAGGGCCATCAGAAGCTCCAGCTCCATAACTTACTGTTACTTCCCATGGTACAGGAATAATAATTATTTCTGATTGTTCAGCTGAGAATGGCAACCCAAAAATGGTGGCATCTGCTAAACCAGGTTGACTTGGATCAAAAGTATCTATGATTTGTTGTTTAGTCATTGTTCAAAAGTTATAAAGTGACAAAGTTATCCCGAAGTTTCGGGATTGCAAAGTATTTTTGGCATGGATGTAAAAAAGAAAACCATCTCGTTCTAAAAAGGAGATGGTTTTCTTAATTAGTAAATTTTAATTTATTCTTTTATAAACTTATAAGATACTTTAGCATTATTGAAATACACATTATAAATACCTTTAGCTAAAGAAGTAATATCTATACTTTGTTCGTTAGAAAACACCCCTTTTGTCAAAACTGTTTGCCCTAACATATTGTAGATGGTTACACTTTCGTTACTGTCAAAATCTCCTTTAACATTTAAAGAATTTGTCGCCGGATTTGGATACAAAACAAAGTCATTTTTAATAACATCAGTAATCCCTAAGAATGGAAGAACAGTAAGAGTGAATGTTCTTTGAACGTTTGAAGCACCACTAGTAGCCGTCATCGTAATAGTATATGTTCCCGGTTCTAAAACAGTTCCGGTAACAGGTGATTGGGTTAAAGAAGCATCACAATTATCATTTATTGGGTTAGCCAATGAAGCATAACTTGGTAAAGTGTAGGTGTTAGTTGCATCAGCGGTAACCGTTTGGTTCGCTATAGTTGCCATAGTCAATGGTATTACAGGCATAGTATATCCTCTGTCTGAGAATTTTTCAGTAAATACTTGGATGTCTGCACAAGGAAAATTCAAGTTGATTGCTGCTTGTCTTACGGCTATGGCAGACGTTTGTTGATTGCTTGAACTATTAGTTAATGCTAATCCGTTTAAAAATGCTTTATCCATTTTAGTTCTTCCAACCACATCATAAATCTGCATTAAGGCAGTAGCCCAAACTTGACCGTCTGTATGAGCCGCCCCACCTTGCAAACCAACTAAATCACCCGGATAAGCACCAAAATAATCGGTAGTTCTTCCGTTCCAGCATACATTATGTCCGTCCCATTTGAATATCCATTGATATGATGCATCTGTTGGTTGTAATTGGTTGTAACTTCTGTGGAATGATTGCGCCCAATAATCTCCATTTCCTTCTCCTATGTATGGCGAAGTACTTCCATTGGTCATCCAATCATGAATCCCGTGTCCAAACTCATGCATAATAACATCTGAATCTTCAGCATCATCAACGCAACCTTCACCAAAAGCCAAAGAATCTGAAGATGGCAAGTAATGAGAATTATCGGCTCCGCTTAACCCTGAAGAATCAAATCTTAAAACACCACTGTTTAGTGAAGGTCTACAATTTATTCCTAGTGTTTCATTGATATATCTTAAACCCATGTCTAAGTGATAAAAGATATTTACTGCTTCAAAAGCATTATTATCTCTGGTAAAATTAAAAGCGCTTGTAGCTTGAGTAAACACCCCTGTATTTGGTGCTTCGAAATCTGAAATGTCTACATAAGAGCTTTTTAATCTGTATACACCAGATGTAAAATCAATTTCCAGTAAAGTAACGGAGGTTCTTGCAGCAGCCAGTTGTGTAGTATTTGCATCATTTCCGTCAACATAGCCTGTTGCACCATAGGTAGCACGGGCAAAAGACAAAGGATTGGTCAAATACACCATTGCAGTTCCGGTAGTAAAAGCTAAAGGAGCGATAGAAACAGATGGAATTGTTTTTTCAACAGCAGCTGTATTTGTTTTTTTATGGTGATAAACAGCCTCATCATAAGTACCAATGATAGTTGCATTTTGAGCATCAACTAAAACCACCCAACTACCATTACCACTAGCAGGATTTGTAACTACTCTGTAAACCAATTTAGTTTGGTCATTTACAGCCATTACGTATAATTTATTTTCCGCCACAGTGTATTCGCAAGTAAATTTCAAACTTTCTTTAGAGGCATATAAAGCGGCCTCAGCTGAAATACTTGGAGTAGTTACAATATTTTGTATGGCATCATTATAAGAATCTGATGTGAAAACTAATTCTTTACTTGGATTGAAATTTACTACAATTTCTGAGTGATAAACTGGTACATCATTCATCATGTGTTGAAAACGAAGTGTTTCTCCAGCATCACTTTTGAAAACAAACGAAAGTTTGAATGCGTCAGTTGGTTTAATTTTTAAATCCGCAGCATGAGTCGTTATCCATTTTCTTGCAGCTCCTTCATATTCAGAAACTTGAGCGTTTGCGGTAAATGATAATACAATCAATGCTACAATTGCAAAGTGTAATTTTAATTTCATTTTTATGGTTGTTGGATTAATAATGAATTGCAAATCAACGAATTGTTTTTTAGAAATCAAATTATTTCAAAGACAAAATTCCTTGTTTTAATATTTGTCCGAAATCATACATATCTTCAAAAGAACAGTAGAAAGGAACTGGAGCGAAACGGATTACATTGGGTTCACGCCAATCTGTAATGACTCCATTTTTCATAAGATAGTCAAACAAACTTCTGCCTTGTCCGTGTAGAAAAACAGAAAGTTGACATGCTCGTTCTTCTTGATTGGCCGGTGTTATAATTTCAAATTCGGTTCCGTCAATTTCCTTATCAATTTCATGCAAAATGAATTCTAAATAAGCTGTTATTTGATTTCTTTTTCTAATAAGCTTTTCCATTCCAACTTCGGCAAACATTTCTACAGAAGCCAAATAAGGCGCTAAAGACAAAATGGGTAAATTACTAATCTGCCAGCCATCGGCTCCAACAATAGGATCATATTCTGGTTCCATTTTGAAACGACGTTCTTTATTATGTCCCCACCAACCGCCAAATCGCGACAAATCTTTATTGGCATGGTGTTTTTCGTGAATAAAACAACCCGAAGCATTTCCTGGTCCGGAATTCATATATTTATACGAACACCAAGCGGCAAAATCAATATTCCAATCGTGCAATTCTAGTTTTATATTTCCAGCGGCATGTGCCAAGTCAAAACCTACCATTGCGCCTATTCTGTGACCGGCTTCTGTGATGGATTTCATATCAAAAACTTGTCCGGTATAATAATTAACGCCACCAATAAGCACTAATGCTAACTCATCGCCAACTTCATTTATTTTGGCAATAATATCTTCTAATCGTATGTTGTGCTCGCCTTCTCTTCTTTTGATTTCTACAATGGCATCTTCGGCTTTGTAACCATGAAAATTAACTTGTGTTTGAAACATATATTGATCGGAAGGAAATGCTTTTTCTTCGCAAATTATTTTATACCGAGCTTTTGTTGGACTATAAAACGACACCATTAATAAATGCAAATTTACCGTCAAGGTGTTCATGACAGTAACTTCGGATGGTTTTGCTCCGACTAATTTACTCAACGGATTAGCAAATCGTTCATGATAATCCCACCAAGGTTTTTCGGCATAGAAATGTCCTTCTACTGCCAGATTTGCCCAATCATTCATTATATCATCAACATATTTTTTGGTCCGTTTAGGTTGCAATCCTAAAGAATTTCCAGTAAAATAGATTACGTTTTTACCATTGTGTTGGGGAAAAAGAAATTCGTTGCGATAGTGTTGCAATTCGTCTTGCGTGTCGAGTTTTTGAGCAAATTCACGTGTATTTTGAAAAGTCATCGGTATATTTTAGTATGAGTGGTAAAAGTAAAAAAAAGGTATAAGAAAAAAGGAATAAGGGATAAGTTTTAATTAGTTAATAGCCCTAGCCTAGACAATGGAAAGCCTTTTCTATTGTTTTGTGCTTCGACAAGCTAAGCATAACAAAACAATAAAAAAGATTGTAACGGAAAGCGGAACAAAGCTTAAAAAAAATCCCGTCGTTGCTGACAGGATTTATTTTACTATTTATTATCGATTAAATAATCAACATGGCGTCTCCATATGAATAGAAACGGTATTTTTCTTTGATTGCTTCTTCATAGGCTTTTTTCATCAAATCATGCCCACAAAATGCAGAAATCATCATCAATAAAGTTGATTTTGGCGTGTGAAAATTAGTCACCATACAATCGGCTATACTAAAATCGTGAGGTGGAAAAATAAATTTGTTTGTCCAACCTGTAAATGGATTTAAGGTTCTTTGCGATGAAACTGAACTTTCAATAGCACGCATTGAAGTCGTTCCGATGCAACAAACTTTGCTCTTTCTTGCCTTTGCTTCATTTACAATATCGCAAGCTTCCTGGTTTATAATTAACTCTTCTGAGTCCATTTTGTGTTTTGATAAATCTTCCACTTCTACTGGATTGAAAGTTCCCAAACCGACATGTAATGTTACCTCAGCAAAGTTGATTCCTTTGATTTCCAATTTCTTTAAAAGATGTTTAGAAAAATGTAAACCGGCTGTTGGAGCGGCCACTGCACCTTCTTCTTTAGCATAAATAGTTTGGTAACGCTCTGCATCTTCTTCGGTAACTTCACGATTTATGTATTTTGGAATTGGAGTTTCGCCAAGCTCAGTGAGTTTTCTTCTAAATTCGTCATACGAACCATCATATAAAAAACGTAATGTTCTTCCACGAGAAGTGGTATTGTCTATCACCTCAGCTACTAATGAATCATCGTCGCCAAAGTATAATTTGTTTCCGATTCTAATTTTACGAGCTGGATCAACTAAAACATCCCAAAGACGTTGTTCGGCATTTAATTCTCTTAACAAGAAAACTTCAATACGCGCACCCGTTTTTTCTTTATTTCCATACATACGAGCAGGGAAAACTTTAGTATTGTTCAAAATCATTACATCACCATCGTCAAAATAATCAATAATGTCTTTGAATGTTTTATGTTCAATAGTTTTTGTTTTTCTGTTGACAACCATTAATCTAGATTCGTCACGATTTTCAGCAGGAAATTCAGCTAATAATTCGGCTGGAAGATTGAAGTTGAAATGAGATAATTTCATATTAGGATTTTTGATTAAGGATTTAGGATTTAGGATTCTATTACCCAAATATAAATCGATTGCAAATATACTATCGTGAGATAGCGAATGTCAAGTAAAATGGATTTTATTTTTATTTTTACTATTTTCGCAACAAAATTCGGGATGTAGCGCAGCCTGGTAGCGTACTAGCATGGGGTGCTAGGGGTCGCTGGTTCGAATCCAGTCATCCCGACTTTTATACTTCTTCTATTGCAAACCCTATTGATTTTAAATCAATCCAAAAAGCGGGATAGGATTTTGAAACTACTTCGGCTTCTTCAATTATGATATCGGTTTTTAACGCTAATGGTGCAAATGCCATTGCCATCCGGTGGTCTTGGTAGGTTTTTATAGCCACCACGTCCTTTGGAAACCTCTCCAAAGGAGGAGAATAAGACTGCAATGTTAGACTAACATTGGTAATAGAAACTGAAGCACCTAATTTTGACAATTCTGTTTTTAATGCCTCTAACCTATCGGTTTCTTTAATTTTGAGCGTGTGTAATCCTGTTAAATGACACCCTATTCCTAATCCGAAGCAAGTTACGGCTATTGTTTGTGCTATGTCGGGGGAATCATTAAGATTTAGGATTAAGGATTTAGGAATTGGGATTTGGAATCTCCTTAAATGAATTTTATTATTATCAAAAATCGTTTCCACTCCGAAGTCTTTATAAATTTCAGCTAGAACCGAATCACCTTGTAGGCTATTTTTTTTATAGCTCGATAATGTGATTTCAGTTCCAATTTCGGACAAAGCGATTACTGAATAAAAATAGGAAGCTGATGACCAATCGGATTCAACTATTAGGGGTAAGGGATTAGGGACATAAGATAAGGATTTAACCGTAATTTTATTTCCGACGAAAGATGTTTCGACACCAATTTCGTTTAATAAACTCAAAGTCATTTTGATATAGGGAACAGATGTAATTTCACCTTCTAAAGTAAGTTCCAAGCCGTTTTCGAGTTTTGGCGCAATGAGTAGCAATGCAGAAATATATTGACTACTGACATTGGCTGAAAGTGAAACTTTGTTTTGTATTAGCTTCTTTCCTTTTATTCTTATAGGCGGAAAACCTTCATTTAATTCGTAGCTGATTTCAGCACCAAGTTGTCTCAATGCATCTACTAAAATTTTAATAGGTCTTTCTTGCATTCGAGAAGAACCTGTCAACACTACTTCCCGATTTTCTTGTATAGCAAAAAATGCTGTTAGAAATCGCATGGCAGTTCCGGCATGATTCACTTCGACAAGCTCAGTTTGATAATCTGTAGAGAGCGCTTTAGCCATTACTTCAGAATCCTCCGAATTGGAGGTGTTTTCTAAAATCAAATTTGGATACAACGCCTGAAGCAACAGCAACCTATTGGTTTCTGATTTGCTTCCGGTGATTGAGATTGCCGATTGAAGATTAACGGTTGAAGATTTTAGAAGTAAATTCATTTTGTTATTTCACAGAGATAGACAGAGAAGCACGAAGATAAACAGAGAAAATCTTAATTCTACTTCAGTTTATCATTATTATGATGACGATTGTGATCGCGGTTGGTTTTTAAATCCATTTTTTTATCAAAAGCGGCTTGCAAATCGATTCCGGTTTGGTTGGCCAAACACAAAACTACAAAAACCACATCGGCTAATTCTTCACCAAGATCTTTATTTTTATCGCTTTCTTTTTCCGATTGTTCTCCGTAGCGCCGTGCAATTATTCTTGCCACTTCGCCTACTTCTTCGGTGAGTTGCGCCATGTTTGTTAGTTCGTTGAAGTAGCGAACTCCGTGGTTTTTAATCCAATTGTCTACTTCTAGTTGGGAGTTTTTTAGGTTCATATTATTCCTTATTTTTTGTATCAATAATTATAGTTACCGGTCCGTCATTTAGAAGTGCTACTTTCATGTCGGCTCCAAATTTTCCGGTTTGGACTTTTTTGCCCAGTTCGTTTTCCATTTGTGTTATAAACGATTCGTATAATGGAATCGCTGTTTCGGGTTTTGCCGCTTTGATATAAGAAGGTCGATTTCCTTTTTTAGTGTTAGCGTGCAAGGTAAACTGACTGACAATTATCATATCGCCACCAACTTCTTTCAATGACAAATTCATCACGTCGTTTTCATCTCCAAAGATTCTTAGATTGGCAATTTTTGACGTTAACCAATTAAGGTCTTCGTTGTTATCGGCATCTTCAAAACCAACTAAAACCAACAATCCTTTTTGGATATTGGCAACAACTTTATTATCTATTGTAACGGAACAGGAAGTAACTCTTTGGATTACTGCTTTCATTAATAAAATCTTAAAGTTAAAAATTGGAAAGTCGGAAGCCATTTTACGTTTGACTTTACGACTATAGACCTTTGACTATTTTCGGGTTTCATCACTGGCAATTCGATCATCATTATAAACATCGGAACGATAATGCTCGTCATCTCCTTCCAAAATTTTTAGGTAACTATTGTAGCGAGACCAAGCTATTTTGTTTTCTTCTAAAGCTTTTTTGACAGCGCAATTTGGTTCTTCTTTATGTAGGCAATTATTGAATTTACATTCGTTTTGCAACTTAAAGAATTCAGGAAAATAGCCACTCACTTCCGAAGGTTCCATATCTACAATTCCAAAACCTTTTATACCCGGTGTATCGATTATTTTCGCACCAAAAGATAAGTCGTACATTTCGGCAAAAGTTGTTGTGTGTTGCCCTTGCTTACTTTGTTCGGAAATGTTTTTTGTTTTTAGGCTCAAATTGGGTTCTAATGCATTTACCAAAGTAGATTTTCCAACGCCAGAATGTCCGGAGAACATAGATACTTTTCCTGTCATCATGCCTTTTAATTCATCTAATCCTTTCTTTTCTATAGCCGAGACTTTTAGAAACTTATAGCCAATTTCAGAATAGATGTATTGCAAATAAAGTTGCTCATCTTTCATGGCTTCATCAAATGTATCTATCTTATTGAAAACCAAAACGGTTTCAATGCCATACGCTTCAGCAGTTACCAAAAATCGATCAATAAAACTGGTTGTGGTTGGCGGATTATCGATGGTAATCAAAAGAAAAACAACATCAATATTGGACGCAATAATATGGGTTTGTTTTGAGAGGTTTACCGATTTTCTAACGATATAATTCCTTCTATCGTGAATATTGTGAATTTGACCTATAGTTTCATCGGTAGTATTATCCAATTCAAAATCTACAACATCACCTACTGCAATTGGGTTAGTACTTTTGATGCCTTGCATCCGGAATTTTCCTTTGATTCGGCATTCAAAAACCTTACCATCATTGGTTTTCACTGTATAGGAACTTCCGGTAGATTTATAAACGAGTCCTGTCAAAATTAATTATGAGTTACGAAATGAATGACAAAGGTAAAAAATTGCAACTGCAGTTGACTTATTTTATCCATTAATGATTTTTTCCTGATGGCTGATACTTTCCTGGTGAATGGCTTTGAAAATTTTAAGAATAAACTCTTCGCTCAGTCCTTTTTCTTCTCCATTTAATATCATTTTCCCTAGAATTTCATTCCATCTTTTGTTTTGTAAAACGGCTACGTTTTTTTCTTTCTTTAAAGCCCCAATTTGTTCGGCAACTTTCATTCTATTGCCAAGTAATTCTAATAATTTGATATCAGCAATATCAATATTGGCTCTAAGTTTTATCATTTTTGTATTGAAATCATCATCTTCTGTAGTTATTTTTTTAACTTTTAAATCTTCAAAAATCTGTTTTAAAACGGCTGGTGTTACTTGTTGCGCTGCGTCGCTCCATGCATTATCTGGGTCAACATGCGTTTCGATCATTAATCCATTATAATTTAAATCCAATGCTTGTTGTGACACTTCAAGTATCATATCTCTTTGACCTGTAATATGCGATGGGTCGCAAATCAAAGGTAAATCAGGAAAACGGCTTTGCAATTCGATAGCAATTTGCCATTCTGGAATGTTTCTGTATTTTGTTTTTTCATAAGTCGAAAATCCTCTGTGAATTACCCCTAGTTTTTTAATTCCTGCATTATAAAGACGTTCAACGCCACCAATCCACAAGGCTAAATCTGGATTTACTGGATTTTTTACCAAAACAATTTTATCTGTTCCTGCTAAAGCATCGGCAATTTCCTGAACGGCAAAAGGATTTACCGTCGTTCTGGCGCCAATCCAAAGCACATCAATATCATGTTCCAAAGCTAATTTTACGTGTGCTGCATTCGCAACTTCAATAGCCATTAACAATCCCGTTTGGGCTTTTGCTTTTTGTAACCATTTTAAACCAATAGCACCAACCCCTTCAAATCCCCCCGGACGCGTTCTTGGCTTCCATATTCCTGCCCTAAAAACCGACACTTTAGAATCTTTTAATTCATGTGCAATTTTCAACACTTGATCTTCAGTTTCTGCACTGCAGGGTCCGGCAATTACTAATGGATGCATTAGTTTAAAATCATCCAACCATTTCCTATTTTCACTCGTTATATTCATAGCTCATTATCTTTTGTAAAATTAGTTATTTTTTGTTTAAACACTTTGCTACCATAATTTTATTCAAATGGAAGATTTATTCTTTCTTTATTTAATTATTACATTTGCTTCAAATAATTTCCTATGTCGATAGAAGTTCAAAATATTTCCAAAAGTTATGGTGCCCAAAAGGCATTAGATAATGTGTCTTTTTCAGTAAAAAAAGGAGAAATTGTTGGTTTCCTTGGTCCGAATGGTGCCGGAAAATCAACTTTGATGAAAATTTTGACCACCTTTCTGAATGCAGATGAAGGCTTGGCCACTGTGAATGGAAATGATGTAAGCGAAAATCAAAAAGCCGTGCAACTTTCAATTGGTTATTTGCCAGAACACAATCCAATGTATTTGGATTTGTATGTTCGTGAATATTTGGCATTCAATGCTGATGTATATAAAGTTTCGAAATCTCGTATTGAAGAAGTTATTCATCTAACGGGTTTATCTCATGAAAGTCATAAAAAAATAGGCCAATTATCGAAAGGTTTTCGTCAGCGTGTGGGTTTGGCAACCGCTTTACTCCATAATCCTGATGTTTTAATTTTAGATGAACCAACAACCGGATTGGATCCAAATCAATTAATGGAAATTAGAAACGTAATTAAAAATGTTGGAAAAGACAAAACCGTTTTTCTTTCTACGCATATTATGCAGGAAGTGGAAGCCATTTGTGACCGTGTTATCATTATTGACCACGGAAAAATTGTAACTGATAAAAAACTAGACAAATTAGTTTCGGAAGAAAAGGAGCAAATCATTGAAGTGGAATTTGACAAAGCTATTGATGAAGCTTTATTGGCTGTCTTATCAAATATCAAAACATATAAAAATACAAGTGGAAATCTTTGGATATTAACCTTCAACACTGAAGAAGATATGCGCCCTAAAGTGTTCGATTTTGCTCATTATAATGGACTGAAAACATTACAGATTAGCTTGAAAAGCAAAAATCTCGAAGAAATTTTCAGAGAAAAAACTAAGAAAAAATAAACAAAAAGTTCCTAACTATGTGGTTTTTATGGGAAAATCACATGACCTGTATACAAAGCATCAAGCGGAGTGTGCACTGGTGGTAAATTTTTCAAGACCAGATTTCCTGTACTATTCAAAACACCTGTAACACTCTGAATAGGATTTACAATCATATCATTGGAACCTCTATGATAAACAACAATATTTTGAGCCACTAAATTCTGAGCTTCAATACGTCCATCACCAAAATAGAAATTAAAATTGGCATTGTTCGTTTGACCAGAAAGATAATATCGTGACACATTATTATTACCAATCGTCAATGAATTATTATTGATTTCCAAAATAAAGTCCCCAGTTCCAGCACCACTTTCGCCATCGGCATCTCTATCACAGGAAATGATATTTAAATTTGGAAAAGTTAAAACACCATTGGAACTAATATCTCTATCGGTTTTTGAATAGATTTCTTCTAAAGTTGGTGTGGTAATAAATATTTTAGTTTGGCCATAATCCCGAACCCAATTGCATCCCGAATTATCCTTAAAAACCAATTGGTTTCCATATTGTTTTACTTCTATGTCATTAATGAAATTTTCTCCTGCTTGTATCTGTACTTTTGTTTCTGCGCCTTCAGTAATCACAACTTCAATACCGCGATACACTTTTATTTTGCTAAAAGCTTCAACAGGAATATCCTTAATCTTTGTAGCGCCAGCACTTTCAATACATTCGCTTGGTCTTTCACACGACACGAACGTAAGCGAACTCGCAACACAAATGAATAAATATAACAAAATCAATACAAAAAACTTCTTCATAGTTGCCATTTTATAATCTCACACCAATTCCAAACTCCAATGCTTCCGCTAAAAACATATGGGTTTTAATCGTAAACCCACCAAATATTTTATCGGTAAAATAATATTTTATTCCCACTCTGTCATATACAGGAATATCCTTTTTAAAAGGCTGATAGACATAATAACCCACTTGTGCTTCAAGTGAAATTCTGTTAATAAACAATTCATGACCTATAAAAATACCCACGCGTTTATAATCAGTATTAGGATCTAAGCTTGCCTCAGGATAAGCCACTGAATAATATTGTATATAATCCTTAAAAGAGTTAGTTAAAAACAATTCTGTTCCTAGTTGCCATGCCGATTTTCTATTCAAGCGTTTATCAACATAAAAACCAATATGATAAAAAGGACGCTGGCCAGTTCTAATGATAGGACTTTCGTTTATTCCTGTTCTAAAAACAAAATTATATTTCAAAGGTTCACGGAATGATTTTTTAACATCCGAAGTGTCATTAACAACTTTCTTTTCATTCTCAAAATTGTAATTAAACCCAAGGTTTAACAAGTAAGTATTAATACCACTATTGGGCGATTTCAACCTTCCGTTTGAATAATGCGTAAACAATATTCCTGCGTGAAAACCAATATTTCCAAACAAATTTTGATTATCATAACTCAAACCAATATTTGTATTATCCATAATTCTAGTCCCAAAAGCCTTGTTCTTACTATTGTTAACCTTATCATACGGATTAGTCGTGAGCGCAACACCTTGAGCCAATTTCAACTGTAAATGCCTGTTTAAAAAATAAAAATTATAAAATCCTCCAACAGCATAACAAACCCCCAGTGGCTCACTCTTAAAATCCTGATACAAAAAATACCCACCATAATCCGGAAAATCATAAACTCGTTGCCATTCCTCTTTTCCATGCGTTTTCATGACAAAACTAAATAGCAAACCCTCAGGATGACCATTTACCAGCAGATGAATATCATCCCGATGCGGCAAAGTGTTGCCTCGCAGAAAAGAAGCCTCAACAGCATAAGTATCTTTATGCTGAGCCATAACAAAACTTGAAACTAATAAAAGTAAATAGAAAAAACGCCTCATTCTAAAATTTAAAACGCGCAAATATAGTAGAATATATTAAGGATGTTGATTTTTTAAAAATTTGTATAAAGTTAAAAAATACTTGATGCTATCGCCTTAATATTCTCTGCTTTGCCCATTGAATAGTAATGTAAAACTGGAATTCCAGCGGCGACCAACTCTTTACTTTGTTGTGTACACCATTCTATTCCTATTTGTTTAACAGCATCGTTATCTTTAGCTTTTACTACAGCCATTATCAAATCATCAGGCAATTCAAGACTAAATCGATGTGGAATTAAATTCAATTGTTTCTTTGTTGCAATAGGCTTTAAACCCGGAATAATTGGCACTGTAATTCCTGCAGCCCGACATTTATCAACATAATCAAAGTATTTTTTATTATCAAAAAACATTTGCGTTATGATATATTTTGCTCCGTTTTTTATCTTTTGTTTCAGGAAATGAATATCGCTATCCAAACTTGGTGCTTCCATGTGTTTTTCGGGATAACCCGCCACACCAATACAAAAATTTGTCTGAGCTGAATTCTTTAAATCTTCATCTAAATAAATTCCGTTATTTAGATTGCTTATTTGTAGCACCAAATCGGTAGCATACTCATTCCCGTCTTTTTCTGGATGAAAATAAGTTTCTGTTTTTAAGGCATCACCTCTCAACGCGACTACATTATCGATACCCAAAAAATCTAAATCTATCAATAAGTTCTCTGTGTCCTCTTTAGAAAAACCTCCGCACAAGATATGTGGAATCGCGTCAACATCATATTTATTCTGAATACCAGCACAAATACCGACTGTTCCCGGACGTTTTTTTACAATTTTTTTTTGCAAAAGTCCGCTTGGCAATTCCTTAAATTCATATTCTTCGCGATGATAAGTCACATCAATAAATGGCGGATTGAATTCCATTAATGGATCAATACTATCGAAAATAGATTGGATGTTTTGTCCTTTTAAAGGTGGTAAAATTTCAAATGAAAACAATGGTTTTCCGTTCGCGTTTTCTATATGTTGGGTTACTTTCATTTTTATATTTAGGATTTATGTATTAGGATTTGGGATTTAATCAGCAATATTTGGACTTAACCATTTTGTTGCTTTTTCTGTCGAAATTCCACGGCGTTTGGCGTAATCTATTACTTGGTCTTCTTTTATTTTTCCGAGTCCGAAATACTTACTTTCAGGGTTTCCAAAATAATATCCTGAAACGGATGATGCCGGCCACATCGCCATGCTTTCTGTCAATTTTACTCCGATTTCTTGTTCTACATTTAAGAGTTTCCAAATAGTTGGTTTTTCCAAATGATCAGGACATGCCGGATAACCCGGTGCTGGTCGAATACCTTTGTATCCTTCATCAATTAAATCTTGATTAGATAAACTTTCTTCAGAAGCATATCCCCAAATTTCCTTTCTTACTTTCAAATGCAAATATTCCGCGAAAGCTTCGGCCAATCTGTCGCCTAAGGCTTTTACTAAAATCGAATTGTAATCGTCTAATTGTTTTTCGAATTCGCTTGCTTTTTCATCAATACCAAAACCGGTTGTCACACAGAAACATCCAATATAATCTTGTTTTCCTGAATCTTTTGGTGCAATGAAATCGGCTAAAGCGATATTTGGTGCACCAGCCGTTTTTTGTGATTGTTGGCGTAAGGTTAAAAAAGTTGTCGGTTGTTGGTTGTTGGTTGTCGGTTGCACCAAAACATCATCATCATTGATGGTGTTTGCCAGGAAGATTCCGAGAATACCTTTAGCAG
>NZ_JBMOGQ010000038.1:0-18525 GCF_049318325.1 Flavobacterium sp.
GGCTACCGAATAGTAGGCAATATTTTCGATTTTTACATACTGGTTCAGCATCGTTTTGTCAATGTCCAAAAGCATGTTGGCAACACTGCCGGAAAGAATAATAAAACTAGAATAAATTAGTATAGCTTTAGAATTATGAGGGAATTTAAAATCAAAAGAAATTGCTTTCACTTTGTTGGCATAGTACAACATAATCAGCGTACTCAATAAATAGACAAACATCGTAGCTGTGATAAATTGTTCGATAGAAATAAAGCCAAAATAAACTGAAATAAGGAAAATAGAAATTAATACTCGTAAACCAATCTCTTTGATGAAATTACCAAAAACAGATTGCAAGTGCACTTTTACCCAAGCATAGAAAATCTCAAAATAACCCATACACAAACCGATAATTGGTATTTGCCATACATAATCATATACAATATCGTTTTTGGTGGATAAAAATTGAGCAATACTATCATAAAAAACAGTTCCAATGATTGCAATTGGAATAATTGCTACTAATGGAAGCGCCAAAATAAAGCTTAGAAACTGCGTTTTTTCCTTTTCGGATTTGTATTCAGAGAAAAATTTTACCAGCGTATTGTGAACACCAAACGCCATTAATGGAAAAATAACATTAGCACACGATAAGATATAACTCGTTAATCCATAAAATTCTTCACCCAAGAAATGTGGATACATGAACAGCGCATTGGCAGCTCCAATCACAAAACCAATATAGGTAATGATGGTGTTTTTGATGGATTGGTTAATTACGATTCCCATGTTGAGGTACGATTTACGAAGTTTGAAGTACGAGGTTTGCTAATTGCTGCGTTAAATTTTTTCTTGAGTATTGTTGCAAACCAACAGCATGCACTTTCAAATTTTGATTTTGATATTCCTGATAGTGTTTCAAAAGTAACGCTTTTAGTTTTTCTTTCTCATTATAGGTAAAGAAAACTCCAGTATTTGTTGCCGTTATTATTTCTGCAAAATCAGATCCTTCAGGACCAATGGCAATTATTGGTCTTTCGGAAACCATATATTCAAAAAGTTTTCCTGGAATGATACTTTTGGTAGCTGTGGAATTGATTTCGATAAGCAACAAAACCTGAGATTTTCGTTGGTGTTCGACCGCTTCCTGATGCGAAACATAACCTAAATTTTGAACGTAATCATTAAGCTTGAATTCGGAAATTGTATCTAAAACTTCCTGACTAGTAGCACCAATTAATTTCAAACGGAAATCGTTTTTAAAATCAGCATTTTCAGAAACCAATTCCTGTAACGCTTGCCAAAGTATTCTCGGATTTCTTTCCGAAAGAAACGAACCAATATGTGCTAAAGTGAATTTTTCGTCTAACGATTTTTTCTCGATTTTTTCTATGTCATAACCATTGGTAATTACTTCAATTGGTTTGGATGTTATTGCCTGAAATTCGGTTTTAGTGGTTTTGCTTGTGACGATAATGGTGTCGGCTGAGGTCAATACTAATTCCTCTAAAGCTTTGTGTTTTTTATTGGCATATGAAGATAATTTCAAGGCTTTGTGATAACCGATAGTTGTCCATGGATCACGGAAATCGGTAAACCATTTTATATTCAACTCTTTTTTTAATTGTAAGCCAATTAAGTGTAAACTATGCGGTGGACCGGAAGTCACGATTGTATCGATATTGTTTTCTTCGATATATTTTTTTAGATAGGTTACCGAAGGTTTTACCCAAAGAAACCGTGCATCGGGAATAAAAAGATTCCCGCGAATCCAAAGCAGGGTTTTCTCTAAAACCGATTGTTTTTTTTGATTCGGAATAATTCCGGAACTGATTTTTTTGGTTTTGTTTTTGCCAAAAAAAGAAGCCAAACCATAAGGTTCGAAGATTTTGTTTTTGAGGATAATCGCTTTGTCTGAAACTTCACTTTCCAAACCGTTATCAACAATTGGATAGGTTGGATTTTCGGGAATATAAACAATCGGCTGAATGTTGAAGTCGGGTAAATATTTTACAAACTTTAACCAACGCTGCACTCCGGGACCACCAGCTGGAGGCCAATAATAGGTGATGATTAATAGTTTTTTTGGTTCTGACATTACGTCTTTTTTCGATTATCGAAATAAACTCCACCAATAATTACCAACACCATTACAATAAAACTAATCAGCGCAACCGTGCTTCCTGTTTTTACAACTTGTGGTTCAAACTTGAACTCGATAGTGTGTTTTCCTTTTGTGATATGCATACCACGTAAAGTGTAATCAACTCTTAAAATATCACTGTCATTTCCGTCAATCGTAGCTTTCCAGCCATGTTCATAATAGATTTCAGAGAATACTGCAAAACCATCATTAGCATTATTGGAAGTATAAATCAGATGATTTGGTTTGTATAAGTCGAGTTTGATCGAAGCCAGACTGTCTGTTTTGAAAAAAGGAACAATTCCAGATTTTTTAAAATTCTGTTTGTTTCTAATAGCGACATTTTTAGTGTCTATTTTGCCTAAAGCATTGATTTCTTCATCGGCATTGTTTACCGTTTTTAATTCCTTCACAAACCACGCATTTCCATTATGAAACGGATTTACAATTGGAATAGGGCCTTTTTCTGTATCAACAATCAGATATTTGATATTGAATGCATTAATTACAGGAATACTTTTGTTAATCGAAAGTGTCTGCGGGTCGATAATACTCCCTAAGTCGCCCATGCTTTTTTTGATGTGATGTTCAAAAACTTCTTCAAAACGTCTTGGTTTTACGGCACTATAACCTCCAATAGATTTATGGAAATAAGAAGCACGCGGGCTATAAATGCCACCGGCTAATTCATATACTCTGAAGTTTGTTGTGTCTTGAAGAATCAAAGAATCGGCTTGAGTTGGCGGATAAGGATTGTCTACTTCATAAGTACTTCTGAATTGTTGTCCATCGTTACTTAGATAATTTTTATCTATAAAGAACAAATCGCCAACCATAATAACGCCAACTAAAATCACAGCGGTATTGACGGCTAGTTTATTTTTTATATACAAGTAAAGCACGCCAAACGAAATAGCAATTAAAAACCCAGATCGCAATAAATCGGCTGAATATAAATCTTTTCGGTCTTCTCTTAATGCATATATGAATTGTGTTCCAAAGGCTTTGTCAGGATGTTGTTTTAGCGCGTCAATTAATTGATGGTCAATTTCGCCCACAAAGTTGAACATGCTTTTACAAACAAATAGCAACACAATAATTCCCAAAGTCGTAACGCCTGCTTTCCATAAGCTTTTCAAACGGTTTTCTTCATCAGTAAAAAAGGATTGTAATCCCAAAATAGCCAAAACCGGTACACATAATTCTAATAAAACCTGAATAGAGGAAACGGCTCTAAACTTATCATAAATCGGAACGTAATCAATAAAGAAATCGGTCACAATTGATAAATTTTTCCCCCATGAAAGCATTAATGAGAAAATGGCTCCCGCGAGGAACGCATATTTTATTTTTCGTTTATCGTGGTATAAAGCCAATACAAATAAGAAGAAAACCACAGCGCCAATGTAAGCAGGAGCAGCAACTTGAGGTTGGTCGCCCCAATAGGTTACGGCATAATTATCAGTGAGTTCTCGTGCTTCTTCGGGCGATGCTCCATAGTTGAGCATAAAATTATAAACATGAGAATCGTCGGTTAGCTTTTCATTATTGCCACCACCGAATAATCTTGGTGCAAATAAATTTAAACTTTCCACAATGCCATAGCTATATTCAGTGATATAGCTTCTGTCCATAGCGATGTTGCTTTCTTTTTTAGAACCATCAGCATTGAACGTCAACTCACTTTTCCCACGCGTACTAAAATCAGCATATTCTTTGGTTGCCATCAAACTCGTTGCATTCACGCCAACAGCCAGAATAACTGCAGCAGCAAATGTTCCGATGATTTTAGGCAATGATTTTAAATCTTTCTCTTTTATAATTTGGTATAAAAAGTAACAACTCATCACTATTAGAAGCATCAATAAATAGTAGGTCATTTGAAAGTGATTGGCTGTGATTTCTAGTGCAACGGCAAGCATAGTTAAAATTCCACCACATAAATATTTCTTTCTAAAAACCAAAATAAATCCAGCGACTACAAATGGCATATATCCAATAGCATGTGCTTTGGCATTGTGTCCTACTCCAATAATGACTATTAGATATGTTGACAGACCAAAAGCAAGCGCACCAAAAAATGCTTTCAAAGGGTCGACTCTAAAGACCAGCATCAAAGCATAAAAACCTAAAAAGTAGAGAAATAAATAATCTGCCGGGCGAGGCAAAAAGCGAATAGCGTTATCTAGCATTCCGATATAATCATTAGGATAATTAGCACCCGATTGATAGGTTGGCATACCGCAAAACGAGGAATTAGTCCAATAGGGTTCGGCATGATTTTCAGCTCTGAAATCAATTTGCTCTTTGGCCATTCCTGTGTATTTTGCAATATCGGATTGGTATATTTTTTTGCCTTGTAAAATAGGGTAGAAGTAAACTAATGAGATAACTATAAAGCCAATGATGGCTAATAGGTGTGGATAGAGTTTTTGAAGTTGCTTCATTTATATTTTTAAATATTAAATTTCAGATATTAAATATAACTGAAAACTGCGACTGAATACTAATGGTTATTCTATTTCTTCAAAATCAACATAATCGCCAACAATTTTTTTTTCTTTTGGCTTTTCGTTGGTTTGATTTTGGTTGGTATTTTGGTTTTGATAATTTTCTTGCTGTTGTTGAAATTGTTGCGATGCTTTTTCAACTACTTTTTTGGCTATAACAGGTAAAAACAAACGCGCCAAAAACTTCATTATATAATAAAAAATGATAATAAATAAAATAACGTCTATAAGTCCCTGAAAAGATGCAGTTTCCATTAAATAAATATTTTTTGTCAAAAATACTAAATTCCACAATTTAAATTTCGGTTTGACTTCTTAAATAAATAATAAATTATACTACTTTTGATTGACTATGTTGTAACGATAAAACTTCTTCATTTATGATGAATATAAAAACATTTCTGGTTACTGGTTTTTTGATTATTTCAACATCTCAATATGCACAATATACAGACATTATCAATTCCAATAGACCGGGGAAATCAATGTCTGCATTTTCGGTTGGAAAAACAGTAATTCAAGCAGAAGCCGGATTGTATGGCATTAGAGAAGACCACGATTTATCGCGTTATGAAGCGAATGGTTTTGGGACTGAATTTGATGTGAGATACGGAGCTTTTTTTGATCAATTTGAATTTACTTTAAATACTCAATATCAATATGATTGGTATCAGGCACCATTAATTAACGATACCCGTGGTGGATTTAAGCAAGTTACTGTTGGAGCAAAATACTTGGTTTACGACCCATTTATTAAACAGGATAAGCCAAATGTTTACAGTTGGAAAGCCAATCATAAATTTAATTTGAAGCAATTTATTCCAGCTGTTGCAGTATATGCCGGCTTCAATTTTAATCTTGGGGATAATCCATTTACGTTTCCAACGGATAGAACCATAAGTCCAAAAGTTATGGTCATAACGCAGCACCATTTTGGAAGTAAATGGGTTTGGGTTAACAATATTATCGCTGATAAATATATGACTGATTATCCTACCTTAGGAATTATATCTACCATGACAAGAGGATTTAATATGCGTTGGTCAGGATTTTTAGAATTCCAAGGTTACAAAAGTGACTGGTATGCCGATACTGTTTTTAGACTTGGTGCTGCCTATTTGGTCCGAGAAAACATTCAATTGGATGCCTCATTTACTAAAAACGTGAAAGATACACCATCGTTACTTTTGGTAAATGTTGGAATGGCATGGCGTTTTGACAGCAATTATGAAACCAATTACAAAAGAGTAAAGGGCGAAAAGAAATCAAAAAAAGATAATAAATCAAAAACAGAAAAAGGGAAGAAACGTAAAGACGAAGTTGAATTAGAAAAGACCAAATAATGATTAACATAGTTGAAGCCAATTCAAAAAAGCTGCTCAAAGAGTTTGTAAAATTTCCTTTTTCCTTATATAAAAACCATCCGTATTGGGTACCGCCGTTAATCAATGACGAGTTGGAAACTTTTGATAAAACTAAAAATCCAGCATTTACATCTGCTGAAGCAAATTTCTATTTGGCCTACCAAGACAATAAAGTGGTTGGTAGAATTGCAGCTATTATTAATTGGAATGAAGTAAACGACCAACAAAAAAATAAAGTGCGTTTTGGATGGTGGGATGTTGTTGATGATATAGAAGTTACCAAAGCATTGTTAGAGAAAGTCTATGAATTAGGCAGAAAAAACAATTTAGAATATGTTGAAGGTCCAATGGGTTTTTCAAATTTGGATAAAGTAGGAGTGCTTACAGAAGGCTTTGATGAAATAGGTTCCATGATTACCTGGTATAACTATCCCTATTACAAAGACCATTTGGAACGATTAGGTTATGTTAAAGAGAAGGAATATCTTGAAAATAGATTTCCTTTCTCAAATGTCAGAACCGAACTTTTTTTGAAAGCAAACGAATTAGTAAAAAAGCGCTACGAATTAAAACCATTGAATTTTACTAACAATAAACACATAATGCCGTATGTAGATAAAATGTTTGATTTGTTCAATGCTTCGTATGCCAGCTTGTCTTCTTTTGTAGCGATAACTGATGTTCAAAAAGAATATTTTAAGAAAAAGTATATCAGTTTTATCAATCCTGAATATATTAAGTTCATTATGGACAAGGATGATAACATGGTTGCTTTTAGTATTGTGATGCCAAGTTTTTCAGAAGCTCTGCAAAAAGCAAAAGGGAAGCTGTTTCCATTTGGATTTTATCATTTGCTTAAAGCAAAAAAAGAAAGTAAGGATGCGCTTTTCTATTTAATTGGAATTGACCCCGAATATCAAAGCAAAGGCGTTACGGCGATTATTTTTAATGAATACTACACTACTTTTTCGGAGAAAGGAATCCAAAACTGCATACGAACTCCTGAACTTGAAGACAATCATGCTATACATAATATGTGGAAGCATTTTGATCCGGTTACTTTTAAAAGAAGGCGAACGTATAAAAAATATTTAGAGTAGGTTATAATCAAATCTAGTATTTAAGTTATACTTTCTATAAGTATCTATTTCAATTATGGCAAGAAGGAATTAGTGTTATTTAGATTCCCTAAAATATTAAACGCCATTTATCGATTAAATAATGTTTTTTATCTATTTAAAATGACTTTTCGTAGAAAATAACGTTTGGTATTTCATTGTGATTCTATAATTAAATTTTGAAATCAATTAATTATATCATTTTAAAAACATTAAAACGAAAAAATAAAATTATATTGAATTAGCTAAGTCAATTGAAAATACCTAGTCATTTTAAGTTTCAATCTTCAGCTTGACTTTTCTTAATTGAAATGATTATGCCTATTATAAGCGACAAAGCAATAAAACTTAACGAAGCCCATTCAGGAAATTTATAATGGTGGACTACTAACATTTTAATTCCAACAAAAGTAAGAATGGCAATTAAACTATATTCTAAATAGCTAAATTTTTCCAGCATATTTGCCAAAAAGAAATACATCGAACGCAATCCAAGAATGGCGAAAATATTAGAACTAAAGACTAAAAAAGGATCAGATGTGATTGCTAGTATAGCAGGAACACTATCCAAAGCAAATAGCATATCCATTACTTCAATTACAAGCAAAGCAACAAAAAGTGGTGTCGCATGATTCACGTTGTTGATTTTTGTAAAAAAATGTTCTTTCTCAGCATGACTTGTTATTGGAATAATTTTACCAATAACTCTGTATACAAAGGATTTCTTTGGATTAAACTCTTCTTCATTTCCTTTGAATAACATTTTAATAGCAGTAAATAGTAAGAATGCTCCAAAGAAGTATGTCATCCAGCTAAATTTGTTTATCAATATAACACCAAAGTAAATCATCAATCCTCTAAAAACAATAGCGCCCAAAATTCCCCAAAATAATATTCGATGTTGGTATTTTTGTGGAATTCTGAAAGAAGCAAAAATTATGGCTATAATAAAAATATTATCGATACTTAACGATAATTCTATAAGATAACCAGTTATATACTTTATAGTTGCTACTGCAGGTTTAATTCCGGTTGGATTAGCAATGTATTCATTACTGTAGAGCCAATTTACAACCCCAGAAAAACCAAAGGAGAGTGAAACCCAGACTCCAGTCCAAATCCCTGCTTCTTTTGAACTAATAATATGTGGTGTTTTATTGAAAACACCTAAATCTAAAGCGAGAAAAATAAAAATGGTGGCTAAGAATAATATCCAAACGATCATGATGTATGATTTTGACATTACAAATATAGGAGATTGAAAATTTAGAGGTTACTTTTTTATCTATTTTTAAAAATTTAATTTTAATTTTCATATTTTTCATATATACCCTATAAAAAATAGGGTATAATTATTTTAAAATTAAAATATTATTATATTTGCCTAAAATTAATAGGGTATAATATTAAATAATAAAAATTATGTCAACTTTACGTTTCCAAGCATTAAAAGATGCGTCAGGTAGAAAACCTGTAAAATTTGAAGAAGCCGGAAAAAAATCAGACCTTTTTGGTTCTAATGTGTTTAATGATAAAGCAATGAAGCAGTTCTTAACTTCAGATGCTTATAAAGGAGTAAAAGACGCGGTACAGCACGGAACTAAAATTGATAGAAAGCTTGCCGATTATATTGCAATGGGAATGAAAGAATGGGCATTATCAAAAGGAGTAACTCATTACACCCATTGGTTTCAACCATTGACAGGAACGACTGCTGAAAAACATGATGCTTTTTTCGAAACTTCGTACGATGGTTCAGATCCGGTTGAAAAATTTGGCGGAGGACAATTAGTTCAACAAGAACCAGATGCTTCTTCTTTTCCAAATGGTGGAATCAGAAATACTTTCGAAGCGCGTGGATATACTGCTTGGGACCCAACATCTCCTGCATTTATTTTTGGAACTACTTTGTGTATTCCAACGGTTTTCATTTCGTATACAGGTGAAGCTTTAGATTATAAAACACCACTTTTACGTGCCTTAAATGCAGTTGATGAAGCAGCAACTGATGTTTGTAAATATTTTGATAAAAATGTTAAAAAAGTAACTGCTACCTTAGGTTGGGAACAGGAATATTTTTTGGTTGATGCTTCTTTAGCTAATTCCCGTCCCGATTTAATGATGACTGGAAGGACTTTGTTAGGTCATACATCCGCAAAAGGGCAACAATTAGATGATCATTATTTTGGGTCAATTCCATCCCGTGCTTTAAATTATATGCGTGAACTTGAGGAAGAATGTATGTTACTCGGAATTCCAGTAAAAACACGTCATAATGAAGTTGCTCCAAACCAGTTTGAATTGGCACCAATTTTTGAAGAAACTAATTTAGCGGTTGACCATAATTCATTATTAATGGATGTAATGTCAAAAGTGGGCGAACGCCATGATTTTAAAGTCCTTTTTCACGAGAAACCTTTTCAAGGTGTAAACGGTTCTGGAAAACATAACAACTGGTCTATGGCAACTGATACAGGAGTAAACTTGTTATCTCCGGGAAAAACGCCAATGAGTAATTTACAATTCTTATCGTTTTTTATTAATACCATAAAAGCCGTTCAGGAATACGAAGAATTGCTTCGTGCTTCTATTGCAACGGCAAGTAATGATCATAGATTAGGTGCAAATGAAGCGCCTCCAGCCATTATTTCAGTTTTCATTGGTCAACAATTAACTAAAGTTTTAGCTGAATTAGAAGGTGTAACCAAAGGCAAATTATCACCGGAAGAAAAAACAGAATTGAAATTAAATGTTGTTGGTAAAATTCCTGAAGTGATTTTGGATAATACCGACAGAAACAGAACTTCACCGTTTGCTTTCACTGGAAATAAATTTGAATTTCGTGCCGTTGGTTCATCTGCTAACTGTGCTAATGCAATGACAACTTTGAATTCTATTGTGGCTAAACAATTAATTGATTTCAAAAAAGAAGTGGATACTTTAATTGAGAAAAAAGATTTAAAGAAAGACGAAGCTATTTTTAATGTATTAAGAGAATATATTAAGGACACAAAAAATATCCTTTTTGAAGGTGATGGTTATAGTGATGCTTGGGAAAAAGAAGCTAAAAAACGTGGTTTAAGTAATCACAAGACAACTCCTTTAGCATTAAAAGCGAAAGTTTCTAAAAAAGCATTAGACTTATTCAAAGATTTGAATGTAATGAATCACGTTGAGGTAGAAGCCCGTTACGAAATTGAATTGGAAGAATATACTAAGAAAATTCAAATTGAAGGAAGGGTTCTTGGCGATATCGCTCGAAACCACGTAATTCCAACTGCTATTCGTTATCAAAATACACTAATTGAAAACGTTCGTGGATTGAAAGAAATCTTTGGCAAGGATTTCGAGAAAATTGCCAAAGAACAAATCTCTTTAATTAAAGAAATCTCTTCTCATATTGAAGGAATAAATTCTAATGTTGAAGATATGACAGATGCTCGTAAAAAAGCAAATGCTTTGACCGATGCCCAAAAAATGGCCGAATCATATTGTGATAAAGTGAAACCCTATTTTGATATAATAAGAGGACACTGCGATAAACTGGAGCTTTTGGTTGATGACGAAATTTGGACATTGACCAAATACAGAGAACTATTGTTTACGAGATAGTTTTATTTTACTTTTTAAAATTGCACCCGATACTTTACCAAGTTATCGGGTGTTTTTATAATAAAAATGTACTAATTTCGTTATATACTAATAAAATCAGCTAATGTTGTTTAAAGGTACTCTTCTAATCTTTTTGTTTTTTTCGGGCACTTTAATAGCCCAAGAACGATTTGTAGTTTATTTTGATAATAACAAATTTGAATTAAATCCTTCGGAACTAGTTAAACTTGACAAATGGATTTTAGAAAATAAAACTTCAAAAATTATATCTATAACTGGTTCAACTGATGAGATTGGTTCATTAGGATATAATGATACATTGTCAAAAAAACGGGTCAATTTTATTTATTCTAAAGTAATCGGGAAGCTAAAAATACGAGAAGATTTTAAAACTATTAGTTTAGGTGAAAAAGGAGCGACTTCTGATAATAATGCAGAAAACAGAAAAGCGGTAATTCACTATTTATTGGAAAAAGATTTACCAATGGAGGAAGAAATTTTAGGCATTAAGAAGAAGGAAATAAAAGAGGAAAAACCTAAACCCGAAATAGTTTACCCCGAAAAATTAGTATTTGAAAATCCAAACGGAACCAAATCTGAGTTCAAACTCGACCGCGCTTTTATGAAGAAAGTTGGTGAAGCCAAATCTGGCGAAAAACTCATAATTGAAAACCTTAATTTTGTTATCAATACGTTTGCTGTTGTTAATGAATCTCGTGGAAAATTGTATGAGTTACTATTGGTACTTCAAAAAAATCCAAGTTTGAAAATTGAAATCCAAGGTCATATATGTTGCATGTCTATTGATAGAGCTGATTTGTCAACGCAACGAGCTAAAGCGCTTTATAATTTTTTACTGAATCAAAATATATCTAAGGACAGATTGTCTTATAAAGGATTTGGAAGCTCACAACCTATTTATGCATTACCCGAAAAAAATGAACAAGAACGTGCTGCCAACCGCAGGGTAGAAATCTTTATTGTAAATAAATAATGAAATTAAAAATCATCGTATTATTTTTTCTCATTTCCTTCAAATCTTTTGGGCAAAAGCAAATAGAAGTTTTTTTTGACTTTAATAAAGATGTCCCCAATGAATTATCTCAAAATAAAATTAATCATTGGGTTTTAGATAATAAAAATGTTGAAATAATCCAAGTTCTAGGTTATTGTGATAGTATTGATGATAGTGAATACAATAAAGAATTGGCCATGCGAAGAGTAAACACAATGATTGCTTTTTTTAACACTAATGCTATTAAAATTAATGACAATGTGGAGTTGAAATCTTTTGGAAAAGATTTCAACTATTCCAAAAATCAAAGTGAAAACAGAAAAGTAATTATTTCATATTTAGAACCTAAATCTGAAATTTCGACAATTGTGAATGATTCAATTTCAATATCTTCTTTAGAGTTATCCAAAATAGTTGACTTAGAAAAGAATAATTTAGAAGCTAAGTTCCTTACAAAATCAAAAGGTGATTTGATTCGCATATATGGTATTCAATTTTACCTCAATTCAACAAAAATTATTGAATTATCAAAGCCGCTGCTCGAGGAGTTATTGAGAATAATGAATGTTAATCCAAAATTGAAAATTGAAATTCAAGGACACATTTGCTGTCAATTTGTAAATGATTACAGCGGACTTTCTTCATTAAGAGCAAAAACAATTTACAATTATTTGACTCAGAATAATATAAATATCAATAGATTAAGATATGTTGGTTTTGGTTCTTTAAAACCAATATATAAAATTCCAGAACAAAATGAAATAGAAGAACAAGTAAATAGGCGAGTAGAAATTTTAATTCTCGATAATTAATGAACTTAAAATGCTTTTTTATAGTTTTACTTTTTACTATTCAATCTTATGGTCAAGAAAAGCAATTTATAGTCTTTTTTGATTTTAATAAAGATGTTCCTAATGAGTCTTCTCAAAACAAAATTGTTATGTTGGTTTTGGAGAATAAAAATATTGAGATCACTAGAGTTTTTGGGTACTGTGATAGTGTTGATGATAGTAAGTATAACAAAGATTTGGCCATGCGAAGAGTTAATTCAGTAATGTCATTTTTCAAGTCTAATGCTGTTCGAATTAATGACAAGGTAGAGTTAAAATCATTTGGCAAAGATTTCAAGTATTCAAAAAATCAGAGTGATAATAGAAAAGTTGAAGTTTTTTATAATCTAGTAAAAGATAATCAAGCAAAAATAGAAACAACTAAAACACTACCTAAAACACCTTTTAGTAATAAATCAGATAAACAACTTGTAAAACAAGTGACAACAGAAAATAAAGAAAATGATATTTTAGAAGTTGAAGATTTAGAAGTTTTAGTCGAAAAAGAAAAGGCAACATTAGCATCTAAGTTTGACAAAGCAAAAGTGGGAGATTTAGTCAGAATTAGTAATATCAACTTTTATTTTAATTCTGAAAAAGTAATGGAGCAATCGTTTCCGATATTGGATGAATTATTTGATATTATGTTAAATGATCCAACACTAACAATCGAGATTCACGGACATATTTGTTGCAATCCAAATCCGAATGACACTAAACTATCCTATAGAAGAGCACTTGTTATTCTTAAGTATTTAACAAAAAGAGGAATTGCGGTCAACAGATTGGCATTTAAAGGTTATGGAAGTAATGATCCTATTTATAAGGTACCGGAGAGAAATGAAAAAGAACGTGCTGCCAATCGTAGAGTCGAAATTTTAATTGTAGCCAAACGATGAAACGAATATCCATCCTATTATTTCTCCTGATTTCCTTCAAATCTTTTGGGCAAAAACAAATAGAAGTTTTTTTTGACTTCAATAAAGATTTTCCAAATCAAACTTCAATCTTAGAAATCAATGAATGGATTGCCAATAATAAGAATGTAGAAATCACAAAGTTACTTGGATATTGTGATAGTATTGACACCAAGGATTACAATAAAAAATTAGCAGTTAGGCGCATCGAAAATGTTCAGGTCTTATTGGATAAAAGCGGTTTGAAGTTTACTAAAGAATTAGAAAAAACAGCTTTTGGTAAAGATTTCAAACAATCCAAAATTCAGGCAGAAAACAGAAAAGTAACCATTTTTTATAACGAACCTTTAATTCTACCTGCTGAAAGTGAATTAACCAAAAAGATAAAAAGCTCTAAAGTAGGAGAGATTATTGCTTTGCCAAACATTTATTTTTTTAATAATTCAGCTCGAATTGTTCCTAAATCGCAACCTACCCTTATTGATTTGCGTTGTGCGATGGAAGAAAATCCAAAACTTAAAATCGAAATTCAGGGACATATTTGCTGTCAAATTAATGGTGATATAAACAATGTTTCCACAGCAAGAGCGCGCGCCATTTATAATTATTTAATTCGAAGTAAAATCGATAGAAAGCGAATGACTTTTAAAGGTTATGGTACTTCACAACCAATACACCCAATTCCTGAAAAAACTGAACAGGAAGAAAACGAAAACCGTAGGGTAGAAATTTTAATTGTTGAAAAATAAATAAATTTGAAAATTTGAATATTCGGAAATTTGAAAATTGATGGTAGTAGAATAAGGTAAAATTTCATTTTCAAATCTTCAAATTGTTTCATCTTCAAATTGTCTAATTCACACATTAGACATATCTTTGCTGAACAACACACAACAATACACATGAGTTCCGATAACAGTCAACGTTACAGTCTTCGAGGAGTATCGGCTTCAAAAGAAGATGTGCACAATGCTATTAAAAACATCGACAAAGGATTATTTCCAAAAGCTTTCTGCAAAATTGTTCCCGATTACCTTACTAATGATGAAAATTATTGCCTCGTTATGCATGCCGATGGTGCCGGTACAAAATCGTCTTTAGCGTATTTGTATTGGAGAGAAACCGGAGATATTTCCGTTTGGAAAGGTATTGCGCAGGACGCCTTGATTATGAATATTGACGATTTACTTTGTATTGGTGCGACTGATAATATACTACTTTCATCAACTATCGGAAGAAATAAAAACCTTATTCCTGCAGAAGTTATTTCTGCCATTATCAACGGAACTGAAGAATTGATTGCAGAACTAAAAACGTTTGGTGTTACCATTCATTCTACAGGCGGTGAAACGGCTGATGTTGGCGATTTAGTGCGAACAATAATTGTGGATTCAACCGTTACAGCCCGAATGAAACGCTGTGATGTAATTGATAATGCTAATATCAAAGCAGGAGATGTGATTGTTGGTATGGCTTCTTTCGGTCAGGCCAAATATGAAAAAAGTTACAACGGAGGAATGGGAAGTAACGGATTAACATCGGCTCGTCATGATGTTTTTGCCAACTATTTAGCCGAGAAATATCCGGAAAGTTTTGACAGTTCGGTGCCAAAAGATTTGGTCTATTCAGGAAACACAAAACTCACGGACGAAGTTGAAAATTCTCCAATTGATGCTGGCAAATTAGTGCTGTCACCAACTAGAACATACGCCCCAATCATTAAAACTATTCTAAACAAATACACACCAAAAGACATCCACGGAATGGTGCATTGTTCCGGTGGAGCACAAACAAAAGTGCTTCATTTTGTAGATAAAGTTCATGTAATAAAAGACAATCTTTTTCCCATTCCGCCACTTTTCAAATTGATACAAGAACAATCCAAAACGAATTGGAAAGAAATGTATCAAGTCTTTAACTGTGGCCACCGAATGGAATTATATGTTCCAAAAGAAATTGCCAATGATATAATCGAGATCTCAAAATCTTTTGGTGTTGAGGCTCAAATTGTGGGTAGAGTAGAGGTAAGTGAAAATAAAAAACTCACTATAACTAGTGAGTTTGGAAAGTTTGAGTATTAAAATCGAAATGATGACTATTAACCTAAAAAACGGTGTCGATAAATTGCTTTTTGGAATGAAGCAAAAGGATGTTGAATTGATTTACGGCAAACCTAGTAAGCAATTTTATGATGAAGATGGTAATGTCATTTTTTTGTATAATCAGCAAAAATGGAGTTTAACCTTTTACGAAGACGAAGCATTTCGTTTGGGTTATATAATTTGCTCACATCCTGATGCTACCATTTTGGATAAAAAAGTCATAGGAAGAAATATAGAAGTTGTTAAAAATGAATTACCATTTAAATCCTGGACAAAAGAAGACTTTGATACTAACGAAAATCACTTTAATGAAAGCAACTGGTTAATACTGCAATCTGAATACGATGATGTTATACGAGTTGAAATTGGAGCCATTATAAATGACAAAGACGAGTTTGATTGGAAGTTTAAAAGCTAATTAACCTCAAAGATCACCAATAAAAAAGGCACAAGTTCACTAATTTTTGTAGTGCGCTTTGTGCCATCTTTGTTTTACAAAGTGGCTAAACTTATATAATTTCTGCGCTTAAACCTGCTTCTAAAAGTTGAGTGCATTGTGGTTTTAGATCATCAAAAGGACCTGTTTTAACAGTACATTTTCCTTTATAGTGAACTAAAATGGCGCATTGTTCAGCTTGTTCCGATGTATGATTACATACCCGAATCAATGTGTCAATCACATGATCAAAAGTGTTGACATCATCGTTATACAATACGATTTCGTTATTAATTCCGATTTGTTCTTCAACTAAAACGTCTTCCTGAACTTTTTCGATAGTGCTCATTTTCATGTCTTTATGCAAGGTGTAAAATTTTTGGAAGCTAATTTACATATTTCAACGAAACCCAATTATTTCTTTCGAATTTATTAACAAATGTCAATCCTTTTTCGGTGCAGGACTCATCAATAAATGGAATGTCTTCATTATAGAAACCACTTAATAAAAGGATTCCGTTTTTGTTTAGACAATCCACGTATTGTTGCATGTCATTTAATAATATATTGCGATTGATATTGGCAATTATCAGATCATATTTATTTTCTTTTAATAAAGAAGCATCGCCTTCATAAACAGTGATTTCATGGCAATTATTACGTTCTGCATTTTCAATAGAATTCAAGTAACACCAATTATCTATATCGATGGCGTCAATAGGTTTGGCACCTTTCATTTCGGCAAGTATTGCCAAAATAGCTGTTCCACAACCCATGTCTAGTGTTTTTAAATTAGAAACATTAGTTTCTAAAAGATGTTGAATCATCATATGAGTAGTTTCATGATGACCAGTTCCGAAGCTCATTTTAGGTTCGATTACTATATCAAATTCGGCATAAGTTTTTGGGTGGAAAGGTGCACGAACATGGCATTTACCATTTACATCAATTGGCTCGAAGTTTTTTTCCCATTCCTCATTCCAATTGACTTGCTCAATTTCTTCGATTGTATGGGAAATAGTGAAGTCAGGAGAATGTAACAAATAAATATCATCTAATATATTTTTAGTCCAAAGGTCTTTTTGAATATAGGCACTAAATCCATTTTCGGTTTCCATGAAACTTTCAAAAGGTTTTTCACCAAGTTCTGCGATTAAAATTTCGGAACCTAGTTCTTTTGGGTCAACCGAAAAATGGTATGCTAAATAGATGTTTGACATTCTTTTTTTTGCAAAGGTAACAATCGCAAGACTACAATAAAGTCATTTCATTAAAAATTAATCATCTGTATTGGCAACAGATTTTAAACTGGCATTTGGAATTGCGTCAGGCGTAACACTAAAAATTATCAACTTGCTATAGCGTTTTCCGTCTACGTCATAAAGATAAGTAATAGTATTTTCTTTAGGATTATAGACCAATTTTGCTCTCATAAATTTGGAACGAATTAACCATGTTCCTTCTTCTTCGCTGGTTTGTGTGAATTCAATAATAGAGCCATGATGCAATCTTGCTTGTCCATTATCATTCATGCTGATTACGATATAACCATTTGTTTTGGAACCTATTTCACGAATATCAATAACAGAGTTTTCGTATTCTGTTTCTTTAAGTTCGTATTTTTCGAACTCTTTGTTCCAACAATAATATTTTCGAGATTCGGATTGAAACCGTTTCTGAATATCTATTTGGGCATGTATGTTCCAACAGTATGCACACAAAAACAGTAGGATGAGTTTTGCTTTCATTTGTTTTGACTTTAAGGCGAAGTAAAAATAATTAATTAATTCGATTAAAAGTAAAAATAATCGATTAAAAGCAAATAAACAATTAAAAAATAAAAAAAACCTTTCAAAAAATATGAAAGGTTATTATTTTAAATCTTATTTTTCTTATATTGAACTTATAATTGCGGCAAAATCGGATGCTTTTAAAGCGGCACCACCAATTAACCCACCATCGACATCTGGTTTTGAGAAAATTTCTTTAGCGTTTTCTGGTTTAACGCTACCACCATAAAGTATAGAAACATCTTCGGCGATAGTACTCCCAAAATGCTGTCTAATAGTTTCTCTGATAAAGCAATGCATTTCCTGTGCTTGTTCTGGAGAAGCGGTTTCTCCTGTTCCAATAGCCCAAACGGGCTCGTATGCTAAAACTATTTGTTCCCAATTTTTATCTTTAATATGAAACAATCCGTCACGAAGTTGGTTTTCTACTATATTAAAGTGTTGGTTGTTTTGTCTGTCTTTTAGCTCTTCACCAAAGCAAAAAATGACTGTCATATTGTGAGATAATGCAGTAGTTACTTTATCTGCCAAAATAAAATCGGTTTCATGAAAATAAGCACGTCTTTCAGAATGACCAATGATAACGATATTTACTCCAACACTTTTAAGCATATCTGCTGAAATTTCACCTGTATAAGCGCCACTTTCAAACTGACTCATATTTTGTGCAGCAACAGCAATATTAGTAAACTCCAAATGATCAACA
>NZ_JBMOGQ010000039.1:0-16919 GCF_049318325.1 Flavobacterium sp.
CCATTGCTGAATCTACCCAAACTGCAAATAAATCCATTCTTTTCAGGAAATTTTTATAATCTTTTTCGGTTTTAAATGGCTGCGCACTTGTTCCGCCGGCATATTGACCCATCATTAAATGAGTTCCCCAAAACTGATGAATAGGCATCAAATTGGTATCATATTTCAATAAATCTTTCCCTACAGCAACTTCCCATTTGATGATGTCGTAGCTGTTTTTTTCTTCAGCAGTTAAAGCAGTCGTATCAATAGTTGTTAATTCATTTTCGAATTTATCATAAAAAGCAGCTTGCTTTTTTCGGTACGAATCAGTCATTTCAAATACAAGTTTGTCGTTGTATTCGTTTTGACCGTTTTGAGTAGCATCTAACGGATTTAGCTCGTTTTTGCCATCAAAATAAGCATCGGTAATGGCTTTGAAATTTTGCTCTTTTTTGTCTGATTTGCAGTTTGCAAAAAGTAATGAAAGAAGAACTATTACAGAAATTGTGTTTATTTTTTTCATTTTTAAGAGGTTAGTTGGGTAAAACTTTTTGTTAGTAGTTTAAAAATTTGTTACTAAAATATAAAATTATCCATGATATACCCTAGAAAAAACTATTCTTCCTTCTTTGATTTCCAATACTTCGGCAACGGACATGTTCTCTTCGTTTTCAACCATCCGAATATATTCCATAAAAACCCTGTCGGCATTTGATGTTAGGGAAGTTACTTTATAATGCAAACTCGGCAATCGGTCAAAAGAATCTTTCCACCAGGTTCGAAGCGCTTCTTTTCCAGTTACCAATCCGTTAGTTTCTGGATGGCGTATTTTTAATTTTGGACTAAAATGTTGGGCTTCGTCATCATATAACGACAATAATTTTTCTAAGTTATGCGCATTAAACGCTTCAAACCAAAACATTGCAATCGATAAGTTTTTTTCTGCTGACATAGTTTTTAAATGAAAAATCCTCTCGTTCTCATAACTAGAGGATTTATGATTGTAAATATACTTTTTTTGAGTTTGTCAAAATGTTACTAATACACTTTCTTTTGAAAGTCCTTAATGGATCAAATGAGTTTTAACTGTTTTTCAAATTGATAATTTCCTGTTCGGTTAAGAATCGCCAATTGCCTCGTGGTAAATTCTTTTTGGTTAAACCCGCAAAAGCAACTCTGTCGATTCGAAGAACATCATATCCTAAATGTTCAAAAATATTTCGAACGACTTTCACATTTGGCGATTTTAATTGCAACCCGATTTCGTTTTTTGGTTCGTTTTCGATGTAGCTTACTTCCTGAACGAATACCTTATGTCCGTCAATTGTGAGCCCTTTGCTTATTTTTTCTAAGTCATCGAACTTCAGGTTTTTATCCAATGAAACTTGGTAAATTTTTGATGATTTTTGATTAGGCAAGGTAAATTTTCTAATCATATCGGTATCGTTTGTAAATATTAGCAAGCCAGTTGTGTTTTTATCCATTCTGCCAATAGGACCAATTTTTGCTGAGGTAGAACCTTTTACCAACTCTAATACATTACGATATTCTTGTCCTTCATCAAGAGCTGTTGTGAAGTTTTTGGGTTTGTTTAGCAAGATGTATTCTTTTTTCTCGGGAGTTAAAGTGGCTCCATCAAAGTTTACAACATCTCCTGGTTTTACTAGGTAACCCATTTCTGTAACTGGAATTCCGTTTACTTTTACATTTCCAGATTGAATGTAGATATCAGCATCACGACGGGAACAAGCCCCTGAATTGGCAATGTATTTATTCAAACGAATTTCATCAGCTGCTTTTGGTCTTTTTGCTGCTTGATTCGGTTTCTTTTCTACTTTATTTGAAAGAGCTGTATCAGATTTTGTGCTAGGCTTACTTTTTTTAGGCCCTTGGGCACGCTTAGCCATGGCAGGTTTAGAGCCGCTTCGTTCGCCTCCGGCTCGGGTTGGCTTATTCGAACTTGGTCTCGAACTATTTGGACGTGAGCCACTTCGTTTATTATTGCCTTCCTTGTTATTCATAATTCTGTAATTTACTTCGTCAGTTCGGTCAATATGACCTCGTGTTGGCAAAGATACGTATTTCAGTTGCTTTTTCAGGAGCTATTTCCGGCTGTTCACTATATCTTTTGCTTTTTTCGATTGCTTCATTGCTCGAAATGACTAAAAAAGCAAAAGGATGCCGTTCCCATCCGGGCTATAAAACAGCTAAAACTTCAACAGTCTTCTACCGTTAACCAGCACTTCGGGATCGATTAAAACAATACAGAAAACACCTGAGACTACTAGAAATTTCAGCATGTTATGAAGTTTTAAATAATCGGGTTTGGAGTTGGATTTCCAAAGTTTTTGTAGAAAGAAAATCAAAATGATTAAACTCATATAGAAGTAAATATCCATATATCCAACTTCAAATTTTTCGACTAGGAAATAAATTGGAATTATTGTCAAAACGGTTAGTAGTGTAATAATTTTTTTTGCAGTGCTTTCACCAAACATTACAGGTATCGTTTGATAATCGTTAGCAATATCGCCCTTTATGTTTTCCAAATCTTTTATTATTTCACGGATAATAAGCAAAAGAAAAAGGAAATTAGCGTGAGCAAAAATCTGCGGATAGGTATTTTTGTAATAAAGAAAAATGGCAAAAAAGGGCAGAACTGCTAGAAATGCTGCGGTCATATTTCCAACTATAGCCATTTTTTTGAGTTTATGAGAATAAAACCAAATTAGGAAAATATAGGCCGAGAAAAATAATACAGCACGAAACGAAACAAAAAATGATAGTAAGAAAACAATAAAATTCACAGTAAAATAAACTTTAAGTTTTGTTTTCTGACTCACCAAGCGGTCGAGTTGTGACTTATTGGGGCGATTTATTAAATCTTTTTCGCTATCATAAAAATTATTAATGATATATCCAGAAGCAATAGTTAAACTGGAAACAATTACGATGATAAATAAGTTGAAATCGAGTAAGACAATTAACGCTCTTTTTTCGGGTGCCAAAATAAAAATAGCTGAAAGATATTGTGCTAAGGCAATAATAGGAATGTTATAACCGCGAATAACAGAAAACATGCTGACAATTTTCAGCAGTAAGTGTTTGTTTTTTCGGCTTAACATTTTGACAAAATTAACCCTTCGACTGCGCTTTGGATGACAAAAGCGGATTTCATTTTAAAATTGGTAAACCACTTCCAATTTATAATCTTTTAAGGAACTTTTCGCTTTATCTAAGTCTTGTGTAAAACCTAAAATATAACCACCACCACCGGAACCGCAAAGTTTTAAGTAGTAATCGTTAGTGTCAATACCACGTTGCCAAACACCGTGAAATTGTTCTGGAATCATTGGTTTGAAGTTGTTTAAAACCACTTTAGACAATTGCTTAGTATTAGCAAATAAAGACTTCATATCGCCACCTAAGAAATTATCCACACAAGCATCGGTATATTTTACGAATTGTGTTTTAAGCATTTTACGGAAACCTTCTTCTTTTAGGTTTTCCATAAAGATATTCACCATTGGAGCTGTTTCGCCTACAATTCCAGAGTCTAACAAAAACACAGCGCCTTTTCCGGTAGTGCTTTGTGATGGAATTCCAGTAGCTTCAATATTATCTTTAGAGTTGATAAGAATTGGAATACTCAAATAACTATTCAAAGGGTCAAGTCCGGAACTTTTGCCATGAAAAAAAGATTCCATTTGAGAAAAAATGGCTTTTAATTGTAATAATTTATCACGGGTCAAATTTTCTAAAACAGTGATTTTGTTATTGGCATATTTATCATAAATGGCAGCAACCAATGCGCCGCTACTACCAACACCATAACCTTGAGGAATGCTAGAGTCGAAATACATTCCGCGTTCAACATCGGCTTTTAGTATTTCAATATTGAAAGTTACAAGTTCTGGTTGCTCTTGCTGAAGATTTTCTAAATAAGTAACAAATCTTCTCAAACTTGCATTAGATTTTATGGCTTCCTGCGTTGGATTTTCATCCACTTTCAATGCACCATTATAAAAATTGTAAGGAATTGATAAACCTTTAGAATCTTTTATAATTCCGTATTCTCCGAAGAGAAGAATCTTTGAGTAAAAAAGTGGTCCTTTCATAAGTTTTTTTAATGGATAATTAACAATGGATAATTGATAATTATTTTTTTGATGTATTTATTATACTAGTTAGCAACTTTAATAATTCTACAATTTTTGGTTTTATTATATCAAATTCGGTTTGACTTAAATACTTAGTTTCAAATAATAAATCTATCCAATATTCTGTTTCATTGGCCTCTTTTAGAGCAATTGATAATTTATGAATAAAATCAGCTTTGCTTTGTGCATGTTCTGATTCTCTAACATTTGCACCTATTGATGTCCCAGAACGTAACAATTGTTTTGATAAAACGAATTCTTTTCTTTCAGCTAAAATTTTATAAAGAGAAACAATTTCAATGGCAAACGCAAAAGATTTTTCTTTAATAACGTTTTTCTTCTCCATTATTTAATTTTGCATTATCAATTATCAATTATCAATTATCAATTATCAATTATCAATTGACTTCCGTTTCCAATTGCATCACAAATATAGTTACCATTTTGACAATAGCCAACTAATTCGTCCTTAATAAATTGTAAAACATTTTCTCTAACGTTTTCGGGATACAAAACATGTACGTTTGCTCCTGCATCTAAAGTAAAACAAACCGGAGTTTTGGTTTCATTTCTGAATTTCCAAATTTTATTTATGATTTCCAGTGTGTTAGGTTTCATCAATATAAAATAGGGTAGTGATGTCATCATCATCGCGTGCAATGTCAAGGCTTCGCTTTCTACTATTTTGATAAATTCTTCTAAATTGCCATTTTCTAAAACGGTTTTTATCGCCGATAAATTTTGATGCGCTTGTGCAAATCGTTGTTCAGCAAAAGGATGATTGTGCATCAAATCGTGTCCAACTGTTGATGAAACTTGTTTTTCACCTTTATCAACCAATAAAATGGTGTCTTGATAGTTTTTGAAATTGGCATGCAATTGCGATGGAAATTCTATACCAAACAAATCGGAACTATCATTAATTTCTACATGATTTCCCCAAACGACTACACTTCCTTTTACGCTTCTACAAGCACTTCCTGAACCCAATCTTGCTAAAAAAGAAGCTTTTTGACAAAAGAAATCTTCTGTCATAGCGGGATTTAAAGCTTTTTCCAAACTCATAATATTAATGGCTAAAGCCGCCATTGCAGAAGCAGAAGAAGCAATGCCTGAACTATGTGGGAATGTATTTTCGGTGTCAATCGTAAAATGATAATCTTTTAAATAAGGGCAATAGATTTCAATGCGTTCGAAGAACTTTTGAATTTTGGGTTTGAAATTTTCTTTAGGTTTGCCTTCAAATAACAAGTCAAATGAAAAATCAGAAGATGTCACATCGAGCGCAGTTGAGAAGCCTCGCTTTACGAAAGCCAATTTGGTAATCGTTTTACAATTGTTTAACGTAAAACTAATAGAAGGGTTGGCTGGAATTTGCTTATCTTTTTTCCCCCAATATTTCACTAAAGCAATATTGCTGGGTGCACTCCATTGAAAATTTCCGTTCTCAATGCTAGCCTGATGATGGGCTATAAAATCCTTTTCGGACATAGGTTTATAGTTTGCTTTTTGGTTTGACCCAAAATTTTGAAAGACAAAGATACTTTTTTTATAAAAATCAGCAGAAGTTTTATAAAAACAAACTGTTTTGGTTTAGTATCTTTGAGAGTATAAAAATAAATGTTATGCAAAAGATTTTAAAAATAGTTTTGGTCGTTGCCGTTTGTTTAACTGTTGGTTATTTTTCGGGAATGGAAACAAGACAAAGTATTACAACTTGGTATCCGACTTTGGTAAAGCCCATTTTTAACCCGCCTAATTGGATTTTCGGACCGGTTTGGACATTGTTGTATATTATGATGGGAATTGCTGCCGGTTTGGTTTGGACTAAAGGTTATGAGGAGCAAACCACTAAAAAGGCACTTGGTTTCTTTGCGATACAGTTAGGCTTGAATGCACTTTGGTCATATCTTTTCTTTGGTTTGCATAACCCTTTTTTGGCATTGATTGAAATTATTTTACTTTGGTTAATGATTTTTGAAACCTATAATGTGTTCAAAAAGATTAACAAAACTGCCGGACTTTTGTTACTTCCTTATTTGGCTTGGGTAAGTTTTGCAACTATTCTTAATGCTAGTATTTGGTGGTTGAATAGATAAGAAAAAAACCCATCAAATTTCAATTGATGGGTTTTTGTTTTAATATAATATGAATAGTTATTCCTTAATAAACTTTTTTGTAAACTTCTCTTTTCCCGAAAAAGCATGAATAATATACGCTCCCGAAGCAAATCTCTCAACATTTAATTGATTGTCTTCAGGTTTTCCTTCAAAAATCACTTTGCCAAGTAAATCCATAACTATTAAATTATCTATTTTACTATTGTTTGAAGATTCAAAGAATAACAAACTACTAGTAGGATTTGGATAAACAGAAAAAGTTGAAGTAATAGTTGGATCCTCCATTTTAGCTGTTTCACAAACAGTTATGCCATCCCAAATTAAACTAATTGATTTTTCAGTACTGTAAGTACATCCATTATATGCTTTTACTTTTACAATGTTTTTTGTAGATGTAACTAAAGTAGCTACAGCTGAAAAGTTTATGACTATAGCGTTTGTGTCTGAAGAACCAGTAGCCCCATTTTGTAGGGTCCAAACGTATGAAGTAGCATAAGGAACAGCAGGCACTGTAATAGTTTGAGTATTACATTTAGTAAAATATCCTGCAGATGCTAATCCAGTTGAAGGGACTAAATAAGAATAGGAGTTAGTATTTGTTCCAACAGCAGCCAATGCAGTAGTCAAGGTAAGTACTTTGTTTGTAGCACTATTTCCAACACCATTTACAGAGGTTATTGTTATCGTTTTATTAGCAACTGCAGTAGTGGTAGTTACTGTAAAACCTATAGGATAAGTAACCGTAAAAGATAAATCACTAGTTTCTAAAATATTTGTGGCATTAGTTGAATTACTTACTGATTTAACTACTGCACCAGTTGGAGCAGTGATCAAATAGGAATTGGCTAAAGCGGAAGTTGTCATCGTATAATTGTATGTATTTCCTCCACATAAACTAGCTATTTGTCCCGTAACAGTAGTAACAGCGGTAGGCAACGAAGTAGTTACTTTCAATAATTTAGCAGTTGAAGTAGTTGCAGGCACTAATGTTGCGTTATTACTAACTGAATATCCTATACCATTTTTAGCTTTTGCCCCAATATAGTATGAAGTTACACCAGCAGGTGCTGCATTTGTTGCGTTTCCTTTGAAATTAACTATTAATTCTCTATCATAAGAACTATTCCCCGAAACAACATTAACCCATGATGGTAATTCCCATTCATAAGAAGATGCTAAAGTAGAAGCAGTGGCTGATAACTTTAAAGGAGTGTCTGTTCCAAGATACTTACTTATAACTGTTACGGCTGTACTAGTGCTTATTGCATCATTGGTTAATTTAACTGCAGCAGGTGCGGCAGGTGCAATAGCCGTTAAAGTTAACAGTCTTGCAGTTGAGACAGCAGTAGGATTAATCAATGAAGCATTATTAGATATCGAAACACCTACACCATTTTTTGATTTAACTCCTATTCTTAAAACATTAGTAGAAACACCAGCTGTTGTTGAATAATTAAAAGTATTGGCACTTGTTACTCCCAATAAATTAACATAAATATAAGGAAGTGTACTATTAGTTCCTGAACCGTCTGTTCTATTAACTCCTGTAGGCAGTTCCCATTCATAGGAAGTAGCTGTAGCAACTGTTCCAGATGTTAATTTCAAAACAGTGTTTGTCCCCATGTATTTTGAAATGTTGGTAATAGCAGTAGTAGTAACACCATTTGTAAGCGTTAGTGATGAAGGTGCTGTAGGCAATGCTTTAGTAAGCGTTACTGTCTTGGCAACACTTTTACACCCTATATCATTAACCGATTGAACCATTAGGTTTCCAATGTTACCTGGGCCTGCAGCAACATTCTGAAAATTAACCTCTATACTTGTTGTGCCTTGACCAGAAACAATGTTAACTCCAGTCGGTGCTGTCCAAAAATAAGACGAAGCACCACTAACGGCAGCAATAGAATAGGTAACTGTTGTACTGGTTCCAACTAATGCTCCTTGTGCAACAGCTCCCGAAATGGTTCCTGGTGTAGTAGGTAATGCTACAATGGTTACTGGAACTGATGTTCTTGTGCTTTCAAAAGCACCTGCCGATTGTGAAACGTAATATGTTTTAGTGGTAAGCAAGGTTGTTGTTGCTAAAGCACTTCCACCCGTTGCAGCACTGTACCATTTAAGATTGCTTCCTGTAGCCACCAAATTAGCTACAGTACTCGATTTACAAAGTGACTGAGCTGAAGCTGTTGGCGGTGGCGGTGGTGATGAAGGCGTAACTGTAAATTCTTTAACTTCATAAAAACTCCATACTCCATTACCGTCTTTTACTCGAACAAATAATTTGTGAGTTCCCACTGAAAAGTTAGTATCACTAATGCCAAATGTTTTATTTATAACTGCACCTTCGGCAAAACTAATAACTGTTCCATTACCAACACCTGGGTCGGTATCAACAAACCATTCACCAGCTATCAAATTAGGTTGTGAAGTTGCCGCTGGCATGATATAAAATAATTTACACTCAACAATACTCCATATGTTACTATCGTCTTTTACTCTAACATATAGACGATGTAAACCACTACTTAAATTAGTAGCACTGATGGATAAGGGCATAGAGATAGTAGCTACCGGAGTACTGAAATTGGTAATAGTTCCATTTCCTAAACCAGGGTCAGTGTCTATAAACCATTCGCATGCTATAAGATTGCCTTGATTGGATAAAGACGGCATGATGTAGAAAAGCTTGTTTTCGACAAGACTCCATGTATTGTTATCATCTTTCACCCTTACAAATAAGTTATGCATTCCACTTGACAAATTATTAGTAGAAATTGAAAGGGTTTTATTTACAATATTATCCGGTACGATAGAAAAAGAGGTTCCTTGACCTAAATCTTTATAGGTGTCAAAAAAATACTCTCCACTAACTATGTTTTGTGCATTTGGAATCATTCCAATACACAAGACTGAAAAAAGTAATAGCTTCTTAAACATACTAATTCTTTTTCTCAGCACTGAAATTCACATTTAAAGTGCTATTAGCTGGTATTGAAGGATTAGTAATAGTCAAATCCAACATTTGTGGCATAGCAGGCATAGGGAAATATCTGAATCGAGAGTCGGTTGTTGCGCCTTCAACAAAAGGAGTAGTTCCTCCATAAATGCCGATATCGGTTCCATCTGTACCATAGTTTTTGCCAGGGGAGTCATTATTTAAATGAAAATCGACAAATGGGCCACTAGATGGACTGCTGATAGAGTAACTATAAATATTATCGCTAATAATATCATATTTAACAAAACTTGGATTTTGATTAAAAATATTACCAAATGTGGTATTGAAGGTGTTATTTAAATTTGGATTAGCTAAAAAATTAGAATCATATGAATAATTAGGAGAATAAAAAAGGTTTTTAGTAAAATTACAATATTTAAAACCCGAATAATTTGAATAGTTTGAATAAATAATATTATTAAGTACTGAAGCATTGTAGCACCCTGATATTCCTCCTATAATATTGTTTACCAATACCCAATTACCGGAGTCAATAAATCCAGTGCTTTGCACACCATTAACAAAAATATTATTGTTTACCACCGAATTACCGCCCAAACGGTCAACATTCAGCGTACCTATTATATTATTAAATATATGTATTCCAGAATATCTAGTTTCGGCGGAAGCATATCCATTATTCATAATAGCAGAAATTCTATTCCTATATATACTAATGTTGCTAACCATATAACTAACCGAGCCAATATTCGAAAAACCCAAAAGCAAAACATAAATATTACACCCTGTTATAGAGCTTCCCGAAGGGCTTGAAGTTCCGTCTGCAGAAACTCTATAATATATATTTCCTAAGGTAGTGCCTAAATGGGATGTATTATCAGGTAACATTCCTGATCCAACAATCTTAAGTTTTTTAGTTATTGTTACATCTCCATAACTAGTTACAGAACCTTGTACATACAAGGTATCATCTGGAGCTGCCGCATCAATGGCTGTTTGGAGACTGGTATATTGACCCGGAATGTTTGGATTATTGCTAACAATTATTATTGCCGCCTTAGACGTAAAATTCATAAATGCTAATGAGCATAAAAAATAAAGTTTTTTCATAATTATTAAATTTTCTTTTTATGGTTGATTATATTAAGTTTTTAAAAATCTTTTATACAAAATTACCCTTTTGGGTGTCTTTATTTGTTTTAAAAATAATCGTCTTTAATATTATTCAAGATGCTCAACATAAGCATTTTGAAGTCTATAAAAATTTAGAATTTAACAAAAATAGAAAAAAAACAAAATGTGCCAACAGCTGTGAATAATTATTTTATTTATAATTAATTAGCATCAAAATGTTATCTAATTATCAATATAAATGAAAATAGTTTGTTGGTTATTTCTTAATTCGAAAGTATTTGGATGTTGAATAAATAACTATTCAACCATAGCATTCGCCACTATAAACCCACTCGTCCAAGCATTTTGGAAATTGAACCCGCCGGTAATAGCATCAATATTCACGATTTCGCCTGCAAAGAATAAATTTTCATGCAGTTTACTTTCCATAGTTTTGAAATTAATTTCTTTTAAATCAATGCCGCCAGCTGTAACAAATTCTTCTTTAAACGTGCTTTTGCCATTGACCTGAAATTCGCCATTGGTGAGTTGGTTTGCTAAATCAGTCAATTGTTTTTTTGAAAGGTCTGCCCATTTTCTTTCGCTGTCAATTTCAGAGGCAATAACTAAACTTTCCCACAAGCGATTAGGAAACTCAAACGGTGATTTTTTACTTACTACTTTCTTCGCGTGCTCTTGTTTGAGTTCTTTCAAGGTTTCCATCGCCTCGTCAAAAGTGACATCGTTGAGCCAATTAATTTCGATTACAAACTGGTATTTTTTCTCGGCCAAAATAATCGCGCCCCAAGCCGAAAGTCTCAAAATTCCGGGACCGCTCATGCCCCAATGCGTAATCAATAATGGTCCGGAAGCCTCTAGTTTGGATCCTTTGACTTTCACGTTGGCGAAAGCTGAAAGCCCCATCAAATCTTTGATTCGGCCGTCTTTGATGTTAAAAGTAAATAGCGACGGAACCGGTGGTATAATAGTGTGATTCATGCTTCCTAATAGTTCCCAAATCTTAGGATTGCTGCCGGTAGTCATGACTAATTTTTGACAAGAAAAGGATTCGTAATTGGTTTCTACTTTCCAATAATTTTCTCCTTGAAATAGCGATTGTACACTTTGACCGGTTAAGACATCGATTTTTAATTTATGGGTCAAGCCCAAAAAACAGTCGATTATCGTTTGTGAGGAATCCGAAGTGGGAAACATTCTGCCATCGTCTTCAATTTTCAATTCGACACCATGTTTTTCAAACCATTCAATTGTATCGCCTGAACAGAACTGATGAAAAGGACCACGCAGCTCTTTTTCGCCACGCGGATAAAACTTCACTAAATCATTAGGCACAAAGCAGGCATGCGTCACATTACATCGTCCGCCACCGGAAATGCGGACTTTTTCCAAGACTGTTTTGCCTCTTTCGAGTATGGCTACTTTTAGTTTCGGATTTTTTTCAACGATATTAATTGCCGTAAAAAAACCTGCTGCACCGCCACCAACAATTATAATGTCAAAGTTTGAATTCATTTATTTTTTTAAACCATTAAGGTCTATTTTTATTTATAATATTTTAGATGTGTCATTTCGACGAAGGAGAAATCTCATCAAGGTTTTGTATTATTTGATTTCTCCTTCGTCGAAATGACAATAAACAGTCTAAACTCTATCCGGAAAATCTGTAATGATACCGTCAACGTTTAACGATTTGACAAAGATAATGTCTTCTGGCTCATTGATGGTCCATGGATAGACTTTATAATTTTTGGATTTCATGTTGGCAACGTTTTCTGGCGTCAGCAAATGATAATACGGATGAATGGAATATGCTTTTATAAATTTGGCGAAAGCCAATGCTAACTCTAAATCGGTGTTAGTCAAAACACCAATTTGAATTTTATCATTCAAAAAATGAACTTGCTGTATCGCATTCCAATCAAAACTAGAAACAATGAAATCCTCGTGTTTCCAACCTTTTTCAGCAACATATTGTTCGATAAGTTCGACTACTTTATCGGCAGTTTCAAAGGTTTTAAGTTCTACATTGATAAAGCATTTTTTATTTACCAATTCAAAAACAGACATTAAAGTTGGGATTCCAAAAGCTTTTAATTCAGTAACGGAATAATCTTTTACAAAACCCTTCCCTGAGGTAGTTCTTTCGATAGTGTCATCATGAATAACAACGACTTCGCCCGATTTGCATAAATGCACATCGAGCTCAATTCCGTCAACACCTAAATCAATCGCTTTTTGAAAAGAAGCCAAAGTATTTTCGGCCACATAACCTTTTGCACCGCGATGACCTATTTTTTGGATTGAGTTCATATATTTTTCTAAACCATTAAGATAGTATAGTTCATTAAGTTAACTATTAATTTTGTTAATGCCTTAATGGTGTATTTTTTAATTTTTTTCTAGTAAAACAATCCCGAAGTCTGTGTTGATGTTTACTTTTCCTTTGGCAACTGTAGCTGTTTTACCTGAATAAGCGTCTTTTACTTTGCATCCGTTTGGGAAAATGTTACTAACAGGAATGTTTTTTTCTCCTATAGTTAAGTCCAATCCAACTACAACTTTATCTGAATATTTCCCTTTGATAAACGTTCTGCTGAATACGTATGGCAAAGCCGAAATTTGGTTATGAACTCCGGCCCCAACTGCAGGATGATTTTTTCTAAATAGCCCTAATTTCTGCCAATGCGCTAACACTTCCTTGGTTTCCGCCTTATTTAAAATATCATCCCAATTCATATTCGAACGTAAAGTAGCATCGCCTTGCGTTCCTTCAATTTCAAGTGAACGAGCACTTTCATCACCATAATATACTTGCGAAATTCCTGGTGCCAATAATAATTTAGTTCCGCTTTCAAAAGTCTTTTCACGTTTTTTATCAAACGGATAACCATCATCATGAGACGAAACATAATTCATCACTGTATTGCCTTTTAAATCATTTTGCAAGATGTTGGAATATTTTGAAAACAATTCTTCATAGTTCATTTTGGCTTCATTCCTAAAATCAAAGTTGATTAAGCCCGTAAAACCATTCTCGAAATAGTTGACTTTTTTATCTCCAAAATCATAGAATTTTTTACCACCAATATTATAACCGTAAACTTCTCCAACTGTAAAAAACGGACTATTATCGATCACTTTTTTTGGATTATTTTTTTTGTATTCGGCGAAAGCCCTGTCACAGACTTTTTTGAAATCTGCCCAAACATCTTCATTCGTATGCTTTACCGTATCTACTCGGTAGCCATCAATTCCAAAATCGGTGATGTAATCTGAAAGCCATTTCATGATGTAGTATTTTGGTGCTCTTTGATAACCCGTTTTTTTAAAAAAAGCATCCAATGAAGCAACTTCTTTATCATAACGACCTTCTTTTTTCCATTTGTTGACTAGAAAAGTTGGTAATTCAACAGCTTCATTGTTTTCAGTTTTAACATCAGGAAGATTATCAACCAAAGTGCAGTTAATATAAGTATCGTATGATTGATAAGTACATTTTGGTGAAGTTCTCACCCAATCATTCGGATAAACAGAATCCTCTGGAGTTACAGGGCCAGTGTGATTAATAACTGCATCCAGCATAATTCTGATGCCAAGTGAGTGAGCTTTTTGAACTAATTCGATTAAATCTTTTCGGGTTCCAAAACTCGGATCCATTGCCGTCCAATCTCTTGTCCAATAGCCATGAAAACCATACGTAAATCCGGTTCCTTCGTCTACACCCTCATGAATTTGCTCAACAACTGGCGTCATCCAAATAACATTAATTCCTAAATTAGTAAAATAACCTTCGTCTAATTTTTGGATAATTCCACGAATATCACCACCTTCAAATCCACGCAGTTTTCCGGTTGGTTTGTTTCGGTTATAGGTTTGGTCGTTGGTTTTATCACCATTATTGAATCGGTCGGTAACGATGAAATAGACATTGGCACTTTCCCATACGAATGGGGTTTTCGGGCTTGAAGACTTTTTAGTTTGAGCAAAAGTTGCACCGCTGAAAAGAGATGCAATTATTAGAATGAATTTTATTTTTTTCATTTTTTAGTATTCAATTTTAATTTCTGAAAGAGGTCCTATTGCCGCATTAACATTTACCTGTAGTGGTTCTGAAAATCTCTTGTAAACTTGTTCCTGACCATTTACAAATATTCGTTTTGCCTTGTTTGAGATGTTATGGATAAATACAGAAACATTTTTATTCTTTGAAGTATAATTTCTTCCCGAAACAGTGGCAATTTTTATAATTAGTGATTTAGCGCTAGTATCACTAGAAAAATGCACTGCTTCATATTGCTCTTTTTCAAATGCATTGGGTGTAACACCATCATCGTTATACAACATTCCATTAGAATGGGCCACACTTTCATCAAAATAATAATGCAGATTAAAGTTATCTAACGAATAGTTTGACGTATTCTGAATAGTTTCTATCATAGGAATAAAACTTCCGCCACGTACAAAAGTTGGAATATAATCTTCGTTTACCTTTATCGTTTTAGTAGTTCCGGCTAAGTGTTTTTCATTCGTATAAAAATCAAACCAATTGTTGCTTTTTGGGAAATAAATTTCAGTAGATGTTACGCCACTTTTTGTAATTGGCGTTACCAAAAAGTTATTTCCCCAAAAATATGTTCCGGCGACAGTTGTTAATGCTGGATTATTCGGTTCTTCAAAAAATAGCGGACGCATTAAGGGTGTTCCTTTTTGATTGTTATCGAAAGACAAAGTGTAATTATACGGCATCAATTGGTAGCGCAATTCAACTGATTTTTTTGCTTTAGCCATTGTTGTAATATCTTTTCTAGCCACTTCAGAAGCAACATCCTCTTGAGCATGCGGACGGAATATCGGATTGAAAACACCATATTGCAACCAACGTAAATACAATTCGTTGTCAAAATAATCGCCTGCAAATCCGCCAAGGTCAGAGTGCATATAGCCTAGCCCTTGCATTCCCATTTGTAATGCAATTTCCATTTGGCTTTGCAATCCGCCCCAACTTCTGCTCACATCGCCACTCCAAGGTACCATTCCATAACGCTGTGAACCTGAATATCCAGCACGCATTAAGATAAAAGGTCTTTGTGTTGGGAAGTCTTTTTTATAACCATCAGCGATTAGTTTGGCCCAATTGTGTCCATAGATATTATGTACTTCATCCGCTTTTCCACCTGCAGTTATAACTTTAGAAGGGAAAACTTCTGGTTCCCCTAAATCGCCCCACATTCCGCCAACACCTTGATTGATTAATCTTTTATAGACATTCCAAAACCAGGATGCCCCTTCAGGCTTGAATATATCGACAACACTGGTATTTCCGAAATAGAAATCCCAAGTTGCAGGTTTTCCTGTCTTATCGGTTACCAATACTTTTTTGTCTACAGTTTCTTTCCATTTTGATGAGGTTGTCAGAATAAAAGGCTCGGTAATCAAGATGGTTTTTACACCTTTCGCATTCAAATTGGAAATCATTTTATCCGGGTTTGGGAAGTTGTCTTTGTCCCAATCCAAATTTCCCATAGTGTTTTTTATTCCTTTTCCAAACCAATACAAATCAAGAATAATTGCATCGACAGGAATTTTATTATCTTCAAATTTTCGAATTGTATTCTCTACTTCATCTTGGTTGTGATAGCCAAAACGGCTAGAGAAATTTCCTAAAGCCCAACGAGGCAATAAAGGTTGTTTTCCACTTAAATCAGTATAGTTTGACACTAAATCGGTCCAACTATCACCAACAATAATCTGATACGTTTTTCTTCCTGAAATGGTTTCATAGGTTAGTGTATTATTTTTTTGGCTATCTAAATCCAAATAGCCAATAGCAGCATTATCAAAATGAACAGTGTATAATTTAGATGACATCACTAGTGGAATACAGAAATTCATCAACTCAGCTTTGGTTTCATAACCATAATGTGCTCTGTTGTATAACTGCAAACGATTTCCTCTTCTATTCATTCCCAATGCTCTAGCTCCGCCACCATATAATGCTTCGGAATTGTCCAAATTGAAAGACAAGGTTTCGGTTGAATCATTGACTTTGGTATAGCCCATTTTTTCAGACAAAAGCACTTTCCCAAGGTTGGAATAGGTAATTTTAAATGGCGATTTATTAATAACTACCGTAATTCCTTTTGTCAATAATGTTAATGAATTGTCAGTTTTGGTAAAACTAGCCCAACCTTTTTCAGCAGTTTTGACAACAGCATGCGAATTTGGATTGAAACTTTGCTTCGCCGATTCACTATTGCTCGCGTCTCCATTTGGAATAAATGAAGTTTCGACAATTTTATCAGAATACGGTTTTATCAGATAAGAACCATCCGAGGTTTTAACTTCTAAAATGTTGTTTTTCCATGAATGAGAAATGTATTTTCTGTTTACATTTTGTGCAAATGAAATGGAAGTAATGAATAATAAAATATATATTTTTTTCATTGTTTATTTTTTTTAACCATTAAGAAATTAAGTTTCATTAAGTCGTTTCTTAATTTTCTTAATGCCTTAATGGTTTTATTTTTATTTCAATTCTAATACGAAAACCGATTTTCCTTCGAT
>NZ_JBMOGQ010000040.1:0-16908 GCF_049318325.1 Flavobacterium sp.
TTTCTGCAATTAATTGATTATTATCAGCATAAACTAGTTTCCCTAACAATACAATAGCAATTGGAAAACCAATAGTCATAACACCAGGCAACATCATTTCGCGTAAAGCAGCTTTTGTAGAAATCTCAACGCATTTGCCATATTCCGGTTTTCCGGTTCCTTCCATAATTCCTGGAATTTCTTTAAACTGACGACGTACTTCATAAACCATGTCCATTGCCGCTTTTCCAACAGAGTTCATTGCTAATGCAGAGAAAACTACTGGTATCATTCCTCCAACAAACAACATTGCCAATACTGGAGCTTTGAAAATGTTAATCCCGTCGATTCCTGTGAACGTTACATACGCAGCAAATAGGGCTAACGAAGTTAAAGCTGCAGAAGCGATAGCAAAACCTTTTCCTGTAGCCGCTGTTGTATTACCAACTGAATCTAAAATATCTGTACGCGTACGAACTTCTTTTGGTAATTCACTCATTTCAGCTATACCACCAGCATTATCAGAAATTGGTCCGAAAGCGTCGATTGCTAACTGCATAGCTGTAGTTGCCATCATTGCAGAAGCAGCAAGAGCAACTCCGTAGAAACCAGCCAAAGCATATGTTGACCAAATTGCACCTGCAAATAATAATACCGTTGGGAATGTAGAAATCATTCCGGTTGCTAAACCAGCAATTACATTTGTTCCTGCACCTGTTGATGATTTTTGTACTATTGCCAATACTGGTTTTGTACCTAATCCTGTATAATATTCAGTTACTGATGAAATAGCTCCACCAACAAATAATCCTATTAAAGAAGCGTAGAAAACTCTCATTGAAGAAATATCTTGTAATCCTTCACCGAAGAATGACATTTTCATAGTTTCAGGCAACATATGAGTAACCAAAAAGAAACAAGCAACTGCAGTTAAAACGATAGAAACCCAGTTCCCGATGTTTAATGCTTTTTGAACCTGAGCTTCTTTTGCATCATCACTAGAAATTTTTACTAGCATTGTTCCAATGATTGAGAATAAGATTCCAAAACCAGCAATTGCCATTGGCAATAAGATTGGTCCAATTCCACCAAAAGCGTCTTCAATTTTTCCGCCCATATCTTTGATAACATAATTACCAAGAACCATAGCAGCTAGAACAGTTGCAACGTATGAACCGAATAAATCGGCTCCCATACCAGCAACGTCACCAACATTATCACCAACATTATCTGCAATAGTTGCAGGATTACGTGGATCATCTTCTGGAATTCCTGCTTCTACTTTACCAACTAAATCGGCACCAACGTCAGCTGCTTTGGTATAAATACCTCCACCAACACGCGCAAACAAAGCGATAGATTCAGCTCCGAGAGAGAAACCAGCTAATGTTTCAAGAACAACAGTCATGTCTTCTGTCCCATTTGCTGTCCAAGCACCGCCCATAAACATATTATATAATATAATGAAGAATCCTGTCAAACCTAAAACAGCTAATCCGGCAACTCCTAATCCCATTACAGTTCCGCCACCAAAAGAAACTTTTAGTGCTTGAGGCAAACTTGTACGAGCTGCTTGCGTTGTTCTTACGTTAGTTTTTGTTGCGATTTTCATTCCCATATTTCCAGCTAAAGCTGAAAAGAAAGCACCGAAAACAAATGCAATAACAATTAATAAATGTGTTTTAACTCCCGGTAAAAATGTAATTCCTGCTAAAACAACACTCGAAATAACTACAAATATTGCTAATAATCTGTACTCTGCTTTTAGGAAAGCTAGAGCACCTTCGTAGATGTAATCTGAAATCTCTTTCATTTTACCATCTCCGGCGTCTTGTTTTAAAACCCAAGCTCTTTTGATTGCCATAAAAGCCAATCCAATTAATGCCATAACTATAGGCACATAAATCATGTATGATTCCATAAATATAATTTTTGTTATAAATTTTATCGGTCGCAAAAGTAACAAAACTTTAACAAATAAAAACAATATAATTTGCGAATATTAGCTTAACTGATTTACATATGTTTAATGTAAATTATTGCTTACTAAAACAAAAAAACTATTTTTGGACATATTTATCATTTCAATGGAAATTAAAAAACTTTCAATCATTATTCCGTGCTTCAATGAAGGCCCAACTATTTATAAAATATTGGACAAAATAAAAGCTGTTACTCTTATCAATTCAATTGAAAAAGAAATTGTTATTGTTAATGATAGTAGCACAGACAATACAGTTGAAAGTGTAAAAAGTTATATAGAAAAGAATTCCAATTTGAATATTGTTTTCTTGGAACACGATAAAAACAAAGGAAAGGGTGCTGCACTTCACACTGGAATAAAAGTAGCCACTGGAGAAGTTATGGTAATTCAGGATGCCGATTTAGAATATGACCCTCAAGAATATAATATTCTCCTAAAGCCAATAATTGATGGTGTTGCCGATGTTGTTTACGGAAGTCGTTTTATGGGTGGAAAACCTCATCGGATTCTGTTCTTTTGGCACAGTATCGGAAATAAATTTTTGACTTTTTTGAGCAATATGTTTTCTAATCTGAACTTGACTGATATGGAAACTTGCTACAAAATGTTTCGTTCCGATATTTTAAAATCGATTCAACTGAAAGAAAAACGTTTTGGTTTTGAGCCAGAAGTAACCCAAAAAGTGGCACGAATTCCTAAAATTAGAATTTACGAAGTTGGTATTAGTTATTATGGAAGAACTTTTGAAGAAGGCAAAAAAATCAATTGGAAAGATGGTTTTCATGCCATTTATTGTATTCTAAGATATGGTCTTTTCAAGTAATTAAACCAAAGACTTACGATTTCTATTCTACTATAAAAATAATTTGCAGTACATTTTTATTTTTCCAAATCAAAAAGAAAAGGTTTGATTTTATCAACGGGTATTTTTTTAACTTTTATAACTTTATTCTCGTCTAGAATATAGATCACAGGAGTTGTTCGAACTTCATACTTGTCTACTACATTATTATTATATGCTCCGTCATATACATTTATCCAATCAAGTTTATTATCGTTAATGTATTTCATGTATTTATCTACTTCATGATAAACATAAACCGAAAAGACTTTAACGTCTTTGTTTTCTTTTTGAAATTCATGATAAAGATTTAATAGTTTTGGAATTTCTGTTTTGCAATGACTACAATCAACGTCCCAAAAAGCAACAATTAAGTATTTTGCTTGAATAGAATTCATTTTTAAATACATATTATTTAATTCTTTTTGTTTGCTGTAAAACAATTTAGTTAGGTCATCACTTGTCTTCACATTTTCAAAACCCATTTGAGCTATTTTATCCCTATCCGTTGCTTTTATCATGGCTAAATCAGGAGCTATTTTACCTACTTGCAAGGGTCTTATTTTCTCAGCACGCTTGATAATTCTATCTATTTCGCTTTGATCTTTATAAAAGAGGGTTGCTTTTCCGCTTTTGAAATAAGTATCAACAAGATGAATTAAAACTTTATCAAACCCCATAGATGCAAGCTCATATTTATTCACTAAATGATCTAATAATAGTTTAGTTAGTCTTGGATTTGCCTTGGTTTTGTTAATGAATTTATCAATTTCAACTGTAACAGAATCTATATCAAATGGCACTATATTATCAAAATAATTATTGACTTTCCCAACAAAAAACTGGTTTCTACAAATGGCATCATCTTTAAAATTAACATTATCCCAATAGTGATTTCTATAATACTTTTTTACCAAAAGACTATCAGGTCTTCCATTTGATGCATTAGGAATATCTCTTAAGGTGCGATCAATTTTTAGATTAATGACAGCTGCAATATAAGTTCCTTTATTTTGGTTAATAAAGTTTTCTTCATAGTTATAGATGTCATTCATAACAGATTTAAATTTTGGACTTACCACAGCTAATGAATCTTTCTTTGCCAATCCTTTTCCTAAAGCACAGATTTCTTTAAGAGCTATATTTTGTTTTATGGAATATTTTATATAAGTAAAAAAATCATTTTCTAATTTTGAATTGAGAGCAACAACACCTTTTAAATAATTTTCGGAATCATCACTTTTTAACTCTAATTTTTGAGTAGATTCATCAATAAAAAAATCCAAATAACTTTTTTTGTCTTTACCGTGTAAAGAGTAAAGTCCTGTTTTCAATTTTCCTTTTCCCTTGAAAATTATTCTATCATTTTTCACACCATGACAAGTGGCGGCAGTTATTTTATTGCCAAACTCATAATAGTTAAGATAGGCAACGGTATCTTTATAATTTTTAAGTTGAATGTTAATCTCATAATTTGTAGCCACTTTTGAAGATTGAGCATTTAAACTAAAATACAAACAAAACATGAAAAGTAAAAAAAGTGCTTTTTTCATAAGGTAAAAAGTTTGGTAAATCAATTTACAAGAATGCTCAAATTTTATATTTTTTTTTGAGATATTAAAGATCAAATCAATTAATAATTACTTAAAAAAATATATACTTTTAATTTTCGGTTTTCATTATGATAATGCTGTAAAAAAAGGAAGCATGTATTGCTTATTGAATTTAAAAGTAAAATCCAAAAGACCCTTTGATGGTAAAATTACTCGTGTCAGGAACATCTCTGTAATTTCCTCTCCAAGCAAAATCAAGTCGAAACACTTTAAATATATTTCCAATTCCGGCACTATATTCCCAATACGGTTTTTCAGGAGCAAGGTATGATAAGCCTGAAGCGTTTATCGCTATGTTTTCATCCGAAACTGTTCCGTAGACTCCTCTTACACCTATAATTTCTCTTAGATTCAGTTTTCTTAAATATGGAATTCGGGCAAATATTTTTCCTTGAAAATTATGTTCCAACTGTAAAGTGGCATATTGATCGGCTACAAACTCGTAGAAATTTAGATTACTAAATGTATTGTTAATTATGAAAAGTGTTTGATTTCCGGGCACTACACTCATTAAACCCAGCGGCACTTCCCCAAATGTTTTTCCCAATTCAATGGTGAAATTAGAGCGCCCAATTGCTCCAATGATAACCGGTTGTTTGTAGTATAACTGAATTTTTTGATAATCAAAATCACTATTGATAAACCCTTTAAACCCTTGACCGTAATTGATAAAAACTCTACTAAACGGCGAATCAATGTCTCTTCTTTCTACGCCATATCCAATAGTTTTTTTCTTTGGAGTCATTTCAATTTGAATATTTAACTCCGATTGTGTTACTTTACTTTTTGTGTTTGTAAGTGTCGCGTCAGTAAAATAATCCAACTTAAAAGTATCTGATGCTGATTCCAAAGTTCTATAGGAGAACCCCAATTGAAATGTTACATTTTTTATAGGTTCAATTTCTGCTGCTAGAGTGGTCAAATTAATGTTGGTCAATTTACCATTCGCACCAGTTGTAAAAAGACCTGAAGAAGCATAACTTCTCCCTAATACATCATTGGTTGATGTTAAACTAGCGCCTATTTGTTCTACATCTCTTCTATTTCCTCCTGAGAGAATAATTCTATTTTTTTTATCTATCATCCATTTACCAGAAATGCCATATTTAAATTTATTATCCTCAAATCCATATGCTGTATAACCTTGGATTCGCCACAAATCATTTGGCCCAAAATAAGTCCTTCCTCCTGCTCTTAAACGCCATCCTTCAACTTCATTAAAACCAACCGTTGAAAATATCGGTCCATAATCTAAATGCCATTTTGGAATTTCAATATAACCACTGCCCAAAATAGATACTAAACTATATAATTGTTTGAATCTTTTAACCGTTTTGAGAGTGTCAATCATTGCATAGATCTTCCTCTCGTCTTTGTTTAACTTTTCGAATCGATTTTCATCCCAATAATCATTTGATCGGGCATAAACAGCATTGTCAATATAATTGATTTCATCTTTATAGAATTTATCAGGTTTTTTTTCATTAAACTTAAAATTTCTATATAATGTTGTACGTTTTCCATAAACCCCTTTCGACTCTTCTTTCTTTCTCAAAGCGAAGTCAGACATCATATAATCTCTAGTTGGTAAAAAAACAGAATCATTCAGAACTTCATATTCTTGCTCTAAATAAATGTCTTTTACCCAGTTGATGTTAGCGCTTTTAGTGATTGCCATGTTAATTTTCTTGATGGCAAAAGTGGTATCGTTTACCCAAAAATCTCCTTTAAAAGTCAATTCGTTTTTACGTCTGGGATAAAAAACTATGTTATAGCACAACTTGTTATCGATGACTGCTGTATCCGCTAATACATAATTATACACATCAATTCCTGTCTTAGATAATGGACTTGTAAAACTTTTATCAAACAAATTTAGATAGTTATCATAGATATCATAATCGTTATACAAATCTTTGATAAACATATTTACGCCATCGCCACTTCCTAAACCTGAATTTTTATTGGCTTTTAGGATTTCCTTTGATCTTTTATTTTCATTATCACCATAAAAATCCGTTAATGACTCATTTATGAATATTGGCAAATAGGTTTTCCCCGTAACTCTAGAAGTATCTACGTTTTTGAACACGAACTCCATACCCTTGAAAATTTTACTTTTCATAAAAGCACTATCAATAGTGTTCATATCAAATTCTACTTTTTCGTATTTTTCATATTGATATTGCTTGAACATTTTTAATCCATTCTTTCTTCTTCTTTCCCAAATTTTTCGGAGAATATCCAAGGCTGGATTGTTCTTTTTGGAAGTTTTCCCAGCAAAAATTTTGACTTCTTTTAAACTGTTCCCTTCTGTTAGAATTACTTTGAAATCAAAGTTAACTAATTTGGGTAATTTGACAATTTTATCCGGAAATCCTGTAAAAGAAACTATTAATTCTTTATAATTATTGGGAGATTCTATGTAAAATCTACCATCTTCATTAGAAACAACACCAGTATTGGAACCCTTAAATACTACATTAGCATAAGGTATGGGTTGATTTGAATTATCTAGTACAATACCACTTACTTTAGTTTGACTAAAGCCGTTGTGTATTAAAGCAAAAAAAACAACAAGTAGAATAAATAATTTTTTCATGGCAAAAAAAACTTCATCAAAATTATTCTGATGAAGTTTCAAATATAGGGAATTAGATAATTAGATTTTTCGATTTTTGGATAACTACTTACAATCTATTTATAAGTTACTTTTTTTACAGCTTTAATAACATCTTCTGCGTTTGGCAACCATTCTTTTAATAAAGTTGGTGAATAAGGCGCAGGTGTATCAGCAGTTGTGATTCTTTGAATTGGCGCATCCAAATAATCAAAAGCTCTTTCCTGAATAATATAGGTAATTTCAGAAGCTACACTGGCAAATGGCCATGCTTCTTCTAAAACTACTAATCGGTTTGTTTTTTTTACCGAGTTAATGATTGCATCATAATCCATTGGGCGAACCGTTCTCAAATCGATGATTTCGCATGAGATTCCTTCTTTGGCTAATTCATCAGCAGCGATAAAAGCTTCTTTGATGATTTTTCCAAAAGAAACAATTGTTACGTCTGTACCTTCTCTTTTTATATCGGCAACGCCAAGCGGAATTGTATATTCTCCTTCCGGCACTTCGCCTTTATCACCATACATTTGTTCCGATTCCATAAAAATAACTGGATCGTTGTCGCGAATAGCAGCTTTTAATAACCCTTTGGCATCATAAACTGTTGACGGCACCACTACTTTTAGACCTGGAGTATTAGCAAACCAGTTTTCGAAAGCTTGTGAATGCGTTGCTCCTAGTTGTCCGGCAGAAGCTGTCGGTCCACGAAATACCATTGGCATTGGAAATTGTCCAGCCGACATTTGACGCATTTTAGCAGCATTATTTATTATTTGATCTATACCAACTAAGGAAAAATTGAAAGTCATATATTCTACAATCGGACGACAACCGTTCATCGCTGAACCTACTGCAATTCCGGCGAAACCGAGCTCAGCGATAGGTGTATCGATTACTCTTTTTGGTCCAAACTCGTCTAACATTCCTTTAGAAGCTTTATAAGCACCATTATATTCTGCAACTTCTTCTCCCATTAAATACACCGATTCATCTCGACGCATTTCTTCACTCATCGCTTCGGCTATTGCTTCTCTAAATTGAATTGTTCTCATAAATCCTGTTTTTTTTGTAATTCCAGTACTTCGACTTCGCTCAACATAAACTACAGTCGAGGGAAATTTTGAATGGCAAAAATAAAAATTAAAAACGATTAAAAAACATATTTAAGTTATAAATCATCTTACAAAGTAGTACAAATAATTGAATAGAAAGGATTATCTTTATTTATGCTTTACGAAATCGATATAATAGTAAAAATATGTCATGGGCGCATAAGTTATTATTCAAAATAATATTCTAATTTTGTGCTTCGAAATTTTCAACAAAACTAAATACTTATGAAAATATTAGTTTGCATCAGTCATGTTCCTGATACTACTTCAAAAATTAATTTTGTAAATGGTGATACCGAATTTGACACAAATGGTGTTCAATATGTAATCAATCCGAATGACGAATTTGGATTAACTAGAGCCATTTGGTTTCAAGAACAACAAGGAGCAAATGTTACCGTTATAAATGTAGGTAGTGCTGATGCTGAAGCTACCTTACGAAAAGCTTTGGCCATAGGTGCTGATGAAGCTATTAGAGTGAATGCTACTCCAACCGATGGTTTTTTTGTAGCCAAACAATTAGCTGAAGTGGCTAAAAATGGTGGCTACGATTTAATAATTTGTGGAAAAGAGTCATTAGATTACAATGGAGGAATGGTTCCTGGAATGCTAGCTTCTTTATTGAATTATAATTTTGTAAATTCTTGTATAGAAGTAACTATCAACGGAACGTCTGCTAAAGCAGCCAGAGAAATTGACGGTGGAAAAGAAACCATCTCGGCTTCATTGCCACTAGTTATTGGCGGGCAAAAAGGTTTAGTAGAAGAAAAAGACTTACGTATTCCGAACATGAGAGGAATTATGACCGCAAGAACTAAAGTTTTAACTGTTCTTGAACCGGTGACAGCTAACAATAATACCAAAGCAGTTAAATTTGAAAAACCAGCTCCAAAATCAGCGGTTAAATTATTCGCTGCAGATGATTTAGATGGTTTAATCAATGCATTACACAACGAAGCTAAAGTTATCTAACAGTCAAATGTCAAAAGCCGAAAGTCAAAAGAAAACTTCTTTAAAAATTGCGGCTTAAGACTTTAGACACAAAAAAATATAAATTATGTCATTATTAATTTACGCTGAATCAGCAGATGGAAAATTTAAAAAAGTTGCTTTTGAATTGGCTTCTTATGCCAAAAAAGTTGCCGAAACCTTAGGAACAACAGTTACAGCAGTAACCGTAAACGCCGGAATTGTTTCCGATTTGTCAAAATATGGAGTAGACAAAATCTTAAAAGTGTCTAATGATAAATTAAACAATTTTAACGCAAAAGCTTTTGCTGATGTAATTAAGCAAGCAGCGCAAAAAGAAAGTTCTAAAGTAATTTTATTATCTTCTACTACAGACAGTTTATACATGGCGCCAATAGTTTCCATAGGTTTAGACGCGGGATTTGCTTCCAATGTGGTAGGATTACCTTTGAGCACTTCACCTTTTCAAGTAAAACGAACTGCTTTTTCAAACAAAGCATTTAATATCACTGAAATAAATACCGATGTTAAAATAGTAAGCCTTGCCAAAAACTCTTATGGCGTTTTCGAAAGCACTTCAGCTGCAACCGAAGAAGATTTCATGCCAAGTTTGAATGATGCTGATTTCAATGTAAAAATAGAATCGGTTGAAAAAAGTACAGGAAAAGTGACCATCGCTGATGCAGATGTTGTAGTTTCTGGCGGTCGTGGATTAAAAGGTCCTGAAAATTGGGGAATTTTAGAAGATTTGGCGGGAGTTCTTGGTGCAGCAACCGCTTGTTCGAAACCAGTTTCTGACTTAGGCTGGAGACCTCATAGTGAACACGTTGGACAAACAGGGAAACCCGTGGCTGCCAATTTATATGTTGCTGTTGGAGTTTCAGGGGCGATTCAACATATTGCTGGAATCAACTCCTCTAAAGTGAAAGTGGTAATCAACACTGATGCAGATGCACCATTTTTTAAAGTTGCCGATTACGGAATTGTGGGAGACGCTTTAGAAATTCTCCCAAGATTAACAAAAAAATTAGCAGACTTTAAAGCACAAAACGCTTAAAAATAAATTCCAAAAGTTCAAATTCCAAATTCCAATTAAGTAAATTAATAGAGTTTGGAATTTTCTTTTTTTGGGATTTAAAAGTTTCCAGTAGCGAAAACTTTTTGTTACTTTGCATTTCGAACCTTCGGGACATAAATTCACAATAAATAAAAGTTTTGATACTTAATAATCAAGACTTGACAATTACAACTAATGAGTTTAGTAAAACTAACTGTAAAAGGAATTTCTTATAGTCAAACGCAAAATGGTGCGTATGCTTTGATTTTAAATGAAGTAGATGGTGAAAGGAAATTGCCTATTGTTATTGGTGCTTTCGAAGCACAATCAATTGCGATTGCCCTCGAAAAAGAAATAAAACCACCGCGTCCCCTGACTCATGATTTGTTCAAAAGTTTTGCGGACCGATTTGATATTGTAGTAAAACAAGTCATCATTCACAAACTGGTTGATGGTGTTTTTTATTCGAGTATTATTTGCGAAAGAGATAAAATTGAAGAAATTATTGACGCTCGAACATCAGATGCAATTGCTTTAGCGTTGCGATTTTCTGCTCCAATTTTTACTTATAAAAACATTTTGGATAAATCTGGAATTTATCTGAAAAATCCAAACGAATTTGATAATCAGAATCCGGATGATGAAGGTGTACTAACAACTCCGGAAACTTTTGGATTAGACAACGAAGGCAAAGCCTCAACCGATATATACAAAAGCATGAGTCTTTCTGAATTACATGAATCTTTAGAAAAAGCAGTTCAAAACGAAGACTATGAAAAGGCAGCAAAGATAAGAGATGAAATTTCGAAAAGAGAATCATAAAAAGGCAATAGGCATTAGGCTTAAAGCATATATCATAGAGTCAAAATAAATGAAGCAATACCACGATTTAATGCAACACGTTTTGGAAAACGGTTGCCAAAAAGGAGACAGAACAGGAACGGGAACCAAAAGTGTTTTTGGGTATCAAATGCGTTTTGACTTAAATGAAGGTTTTCCTATGGTAACTACTAAAAAACTTCATTTAAAATCGATTATCTATGAATTACTTTGGTTCTTAAAAGGAGATACCAATATTGGTTATCTTCAGGAAAATGGCGTTAAGATTTGGGACGAATGGGCCGATGAAAATGGTGACTTAGGCCCTGTTTATGGACACCAATGGCGCAACTGGAATTGCGAAGAAATTGACCAAATTACCGAATTAATTGACACGTTAAAGAAAAATCCAAACAGCAGAAGGATGTTAGTTTCGGCTTGGAACCCATCTGTTTTACCAGATACATCAAAGTCGTTTGCCGAAAATGTCGCCAACGGAAAAGCCGCTTTGCCTCCGTGTCATGCATTCTTTCAGTTTTATGTAGCTGACGGAAAATTATCTTGTCAATTGTACCAACGAAGCGCTGATATATTTCTTGGAGTTCCTTTCAATATTGCTTCGTATGCCTTGTTTACGATGATGATTGCTCAGGTTTGTGATCTGCAGGTTGGCGAATTCATTCACACTTTTGGTGATGCGCATATTTATAATAACCATTTTGAACAAGTGGAATTGCAATTGACTCGCGAGCCAAGAGCATTACCAAAAATGATACTAAATCCTGAAGTGAAAAATATCTTTGACTTTACTTTTGACGATTTTACTTTAGAAGGCTACGACCCACATCCTCACATTAAAGGACAAGTGGCTGTATAAAACAAAAAATCCAAACCAAAATTTATAGTGCTATCACACTATTTTTTGAACTAGCAAATTCGATGTAAGCATCACTATCTGCAACCGGATAATATACAAGTGCCATCAACTGAATATTTGAACTCAAAAGATATGTCTTTAGGAAGGAGATAACCTAAAATCATATTTCTCCGTTTTAAAAATAAATTCTACCTTTAAGCCGCAATTTCGACTTATGGAACCAATACAACACGAATTATATGAATATGCAAGAGATCGAATCAAGCAAAAAAAAGGCTTGTTTTATCATTTTATACTGCTTTGTGTTGGCAGCCTTTTTTTAATTATTGCCAATAAATTGCTAGGCCTCTATCCAGATATAACTTGGTGGACATGGGCAGTTACAACTTGGTTTTTTCTATTTATTCTACATGTTGTCAAGGTTTTTGTGATTAATAATTTTATGAATAAAAACTGGGAAAGAGAGCAAATTGACAAATTAATGCTACGGCAAGCCAACAAAATAGAAAAGCTAAAAAATGATTTGGAAAATTCAAAACCTACAGCCGAATGATTACACTTATCGCTGCAGTTTCCGAAAACAATGCGCTTGGAAAAGACAACCAACTTCTTTGGCATTTGCCTGATGATTTCAAAAGATTTAAAAATATAACTTCCGGGCATCACATAATTATGGGAAGAAAAACTTTTGAAAGTTTTCAAAAACCCTTACCTAATAGAATACATGTTATAATTACTCGTCAAAAAGACTATCAACCAGAAGGCTGTCTTATCGTTGATTCGCTTGCAAAAGCGATTTCAGTTTGCCCAAAAGATGAAGAGCTATTCATCATTGGAGGTGGCGAAATTTATAACCAATCTATTGAAATAGCTGACAAATTGGACATAACAAGAGTGCATCACGCCTTTGATGCCGATACCTTTTTTCCTGAAATAGATTTGACTAAATGGAAATTAACTTCCGAGGAATATCATCCAAAAGACGAAAAACATCACTTTGATTTTACTTTTGAAACGTATCTTAAAAAGTAGCAAAGTTAAATTGGTAGAGTAAATAGCAAAAATATTTTATTTTTTCAAAACTTTGGAAGTTTAAAACTTTGCTACTCTAAAATAGTATATTTGTCGAAAATTTAAGAATGTCAAAAATTATCACGCCATATAAAGATTCATCATTAGGCAAAAAAGAACAAGTTGCCCAAATGTTTGATAACATTTCGGAAAATTATGATGGCTTGAACCGAGTGATATCGCTTGGCATTGATATGAAATGGAGAAAAAAAGTAGTGGCATTAGTGGCCGAAAAAAATCCGGAAACTATTCTTGACATTGCCACGGGAACTGGAGATTTGGTAATAATGATGTCAAATACTTCTGCTAAAAAAATTATTGGGCTTGATATATCGGCTGGAATGCTCGAAGTTGGAAAACAAAAAATAGAAGCCAAAAAACTATCTGAAAAAATAGAAATGGTTTTGGGCGACAGTGAAAACATGCCTTATCCTGATAATTATTTTGATGCAATTACGGTTTCGTTTGGCATTCGAAATTTTGAAACTTTAGAAAAAGGCTTAGCCGAAATCTACAGGGTTTTGAAGCCTAATGGAATTTTTGTTATTTTGGAAACTTCAGTTCCAACCAAATTTCCTTTTAAACAAGGCTATGCATTCTACACTAAATATATTTTACCTATTATTGGAAAAGTTTTCTCGAAAGATAATAATGCTTATGGCTATTTATCAGAATCGGCAGCAAATTTTCCTTTTGGAGAAACATTAAACAATATATTGCGTAAAATTTCGTTTATAGAATGTAAAGCTATGCCACAGACGATGGGTGTTGCTACGATTTATACAGCAACTAAAAAATGAAAATGACATTTTCAGTAACAATATGAAAAAAATAGTAGTTCTTTTTCTTCTACTTTCTTTATATGCTAACGCACAATTAGGCAAAAGCATGTTTACAAAAGATCCGATAATTAATTTGGAGAATTTTGACAAACAGCGTGTGTATTGGGGTTACTTTTTGGGTTTTAGTAGTTTTGATTTTAAAACCGATTTTAAAACGAATCCCGCCCCGAATAAATTAATAGATGTAAAAGGCAATTCCGGATTTAACGTTGGTTTGGTTGGCGTGCTTCGGCTACACGAATATATAGAGTTACGATTTGAACCCGGATTATATTACGCAAGCAGAATGCTAACTTATTCTGAATTCACAACCGAAAGAGATAGAGTCAGAGATGTGAAAGCTACTTATATCGATTTTCCGTTGCTTGTAAAATTCTCATCTTTGAGAACAGGAAATGTTAGACCTTACCTTGTAGGCGGATTATCTTCAACCTTAAATCTTTCGAGCAACGCTAAATCAAAAGACGGAAATGAATTGCAAAAGTTTCGTGTAAAACAATGGACACAGAATTATACTGTAGGCTTTGGGATTGATTTGTATTTTGAATATTTTAAATTCTCGCCTTCCATTCGTGGTGTTTTTGGATTGAAAGATGAATTAATTCGCGACGCTGATCCAAATAGTCCTTGGACCGGAAATATAGAATCGATTAAAACTCGTGCGGTATTGATCAATTTTACATTCCACTAAAATATTGTCAGTTGTCTGTTATCCGTTTCTTCTGAATTCGCTGAGGAAAATAGCTGCTGCAGTGGCTACATTTAAACTTTCTGTTTTTTGGATGTCACCACACATGGTATCACCCTCTGCCTTAGGAAATCTTGGAATGGCGATTCTGTTTTTGATATTTTTTTCTAAACTTGTAGAAATTCCATTAGCCTCATTTCCGAGAATTAGAATAGCTTCTTTTGGCAACACTTCTTTATAAAGGTCTTTGCCATCCATAAAAGTGCCAAAAACAGGAAGTGAACTTTGTGAAATATAGTCATTCAAATTAACATAATTCACCTTAACTCGAGCAATAGAACCCATTGTTGCCTGAATTACTTTTGGATTATACACATCAACGGTTTCGGGTGAACACAAAAGTTGCGTAACGCCAAACCAATCGCAAAGCCGAATAATTGTCCCCAAATTCCCAGGGTCACGTATATCATCTAAAGCAACAATCAATCCTTTAGTATCTATTAGAGTTGCTTTTGAAATTTTAAAAATTGCCAAACAAGTGCTTGCCGAAGTCAAAGCTGTAATTCGCTTCATGTCAGCTTCTTTTATCAATTTTTTTTGGGAAATTGGCACTTGTTCAAAAATAGCTGCTGTTTCGAATAAATGTTCAAGCGCAAAATTTGATGCTAGCAATTCTTGAACTACCTTTACGCCTTCGGCAATAAACAATTGATGCTCTATTCTATATTTTTTATGTTGAAGACTTGTAATTAATTTTATTTGGTTTTTACTAACCATAAAATAATGTATTTTTGAATTAAATATTTCGCAAGACTTGAAAAATAGTATCACAAAAATATCATTATTTATTCTAATTGGACTAATTATCTTTGGTTGTAACACCACAAAAAGAGTCTCTGACGGTAAAAGTCTCTTAACCAAAAACAATATTTTTGTCGACGGTAAAAAAAACAATGTTGAAGATGTTTTCAATCAGTTGTACCAAAAACAAAATAGCGCTATTCTTGGATATCGTTTGCGACTAAACATTTTCAATTTGGCCAAGGAAAAAACCGATTCCATATACAGGGCCAAGTTTGTCAATAATCCAAAAAAATATAACCGAAAAGCTAAATGGCTTTCTAAGAAACAGGTCAAAAGATTAGGGGAATCTTTTTGGTATTCGGGCATTCATAATTTCTTAAGAAAAACTGGTGAGGCTCCAGTTATTTTGGATACTGTAAGCACAAAAAAATCGCTTCGACGTTTGAAGTCTTATTACTATACTCGTGGCTATTTTGATGTCACTGCTAAATATAAAATTGACAGCATTAGTCCTAAAAAAGTGAAATTGAGATACGACATTCTCAAAGGAAACCCCTATATAATTGACAGTATCAATAGTCACATCTCGAGTAAACCTTTAGATTCGATTTATCAATTAAGAAAAAGAAACTCATTTATAAGATTTGGAAAACGACTTGAATATTCAAATTTTGATTCCGAAAAATCTAGAATTACAGAAGATTTTAGAAACAATGGCGCCTTCCGTTTTCAACAAAACTATGTGAATTATGTTATTGATACTATTAACAATAAGCATCTTGCGAATGTAGATTTGATTATTGAAAATGAATCTATCCGAGTAGAAGACAGTTTGTATAATGTTCCTTTTGAATTGTATAAAATAAGCAAGGTTAACATTTTTACTGACTATAGTCCAATCAATCAAAATCTTCCTATAAAAGACAGCACTGTTTATAAAGATTTCACCTTATATAGTGTCAACAAATTGAAATACCGTCCAAAAGCTATTACCGATGGTGTTTTTGTAACCAAAGGAAATTATTTTTCGGATAACAAAACAAGCTTAACTTCAAAATATTTGAGTAATCTAAAGGTTTTCAACTATCCATTGATTCAATATATAGAAGATAAAAACCAAAAAAATGGTTTGATTGCAAATATTTATTTGTCACCAAGAAAGAAATACACATTTGGTTTTTCTGCCGATTTTATACATTCCAACATACAGGATTTTGGAATATCCGGAAATACATTTTTGAGTATTCGAAACGTATTTAATGGTGCTGAAACCTTTGAAATTGTAGTTAGGGGAAGTATTGGCGCTTCAAAAGATTTTGCTAATCCAAACAACAATTTTTTTAATATTTCGGAAATTGGAACTGATGCCAGATTAAATTTTCCTCGATTATTATTGCCTTTCAAAACTGACAAAATAATTCCTAAAACAATGATTCCCTATACTACAATTAGTATGGGTTATTCAAAACAAACCAATATCGGATTAGATAAACAAAATTTTACGAGTTCGTTAGTTTACAATTGGACACCAAGGAAAAACACTACTTTCCGCTTTGATTTGTTAAATATACAATTTGTAAAAAATATAAATCCGAGTAACTATTTTAATGTTTACCGTTCGTCTTATAA
>NZ_JBMOGQ010000041.1:0-16821 GCF_049318325.1 Flavobacterium sp.
CCAACCATCAATAGAATTGCTCGATTTTACAGGAACGCCAATCACAGGTAATGGCGACATGGAAGCTACCATTCCGGGTAAATGTGCGGCACCACCTGCGCCTGCAATAATAACCGAAATGCCTCGATTGTGTGCGTTTTTACTAAAATCATATAATTTTTCGGGTGTTCTATGTGCCGAAACAATATCGACTTCAGTCTCGATGTCAAAATTATTTAGGATGTCAATTGCTTCCTGCATTACGGGTAAATCTGATTTTGAACCCATTATTATGGCTACTTTGCTCATTTTGTTTATGGTTTAACACAGATTTCGCAGATTTACACAAATTAATCTGTGACAATCTGTGAAATCTGTGTTTATTTAATTTCACTAATCACTCTAATTGTATTCTTGACTTCCTCAGCAATTCTTCTGGCTTCGTTCATGTCTTCATTTACTATCGTTACGTGTCCCATTTTGCGGAATGGTCTTGTTTCTCGTTTGCCATAAATATGAGGTGTTACACCATCAATTGCCATAATTTTTTCAATGTTTTCATATATAACGTTTCCACTATACCCTTCAGCACCGACCAAATTTACCATAATTCCGGCAACTTTACTCTCTGTATTTCCCAAAGGTAAATTCAAAATGGCACGCAAATGATTTTCAAATTGCGAAGTATAACTGGCTTCTATGCTGTAATGTCCCGAATTGTGTGGTCTTGGCGCAACTTCGTTGACTAAAATTTCATCGTCATGCGTTTGAAACATTTCAACTGCCAATAATCCAACATGATTAAATGCTTCGGAAACTTTCAATGCTATTTCAGTCGCTTTTTGAGCTACTTTTTCGTCAATTCGTGCCGGACAAATTACATATTCTACTTGGTTGGCTTCGGGATGGAATTCCATTTCTACGACAGGATATGTTTTTACTTCACCGGAAGCGGAACGAGCTACAATTACTGCCAATTCGTTTTTAAATGGAACCAGTTCTTCTATCAAACATTCTACATCTGGTAATAATTCCAAATCGGCAGCTTGTTTTAGAATTTTCACACCATTGCCGTCATAACCAAATCGGGCGGCTTTCCAAACGCAAGGTAGTTGGATTTTAGATTTTAGATTTTGAATATTTTTGAATCGCTGATGTGGTGAAGTTGGAATATTATTTGCAACATAAAAATCTTTTTGATTTCCTTTGTTTTGTATCAATCGCAAAGTCTTAGGTGATGGAAAAACTTTCAGTCCATCGGCTTCTAGTTTATCTAGAGCATCAAGATTAACGTTTTCAATCTCGATGGTTAAAAGATCTACTTTTTTACCAAAATCATAAACGGTATCAAAATCCATTAAATCGCCAATAAAAAAATGATTTGCTCCAAATTGAGATGGTGCTTCCTTGCTTGGATCTAAAACATAAGTTTGAATATCAAATTTCCGAGTTTCAGCCAGTAGCATTTTGCCTAATTGTCCGCCACCGAGTATTCCTAGTTTAAATTCGGATGAGAAATAGTTCATTTCAGTTGTGTTTGGGCAAAGATAAGTAACATTTAAAAACTATCGTAATTGTTTTAATATGTCTTTTACAGCAAAACGATATCCTGGCGAAGCATGATCTAAATCTTTGGAGAGTATAAGTTTTAGTTCGTCATGTATCCAATTGTATTTTTTACCTAACAAAAATAAGGCTCTCATGGCAAATGCTGCGGGAGCAACTTTCACATCGTTAATTAACCAGTCTAAACATGTTTCTGTGATTTTTTCTTCTTGATTCTCAGTTAAATTTACATTCTTGGATTTTACTAATTGAAAACAAATTTTAGCACTAGGACGAATGGCTTTTTCTATTTTATATTTTGGCAAAGCGTCACAAAAAGCGTTTATAATCGGGAGTATTACTTCAGGTTTTTTAATGCTTATAAGTTCTATTATCCAAAGTGCTTTATAGTGATTTTTGTCTTTCGGATTACAGGCTATCTTGGCTAAATCTTCAATATATTCCGGATATGCCAAAACAAAAGTGGTATTCTCATCTCTACTTTTTCGATGGGCAGTTCCTTGAGCTATTTGGTTATAAAAATTGGTATTCATAAAGTAAATATATCAAATTTGCAAAAAAGTCTTGATGCCTAGTACTTAATCCTTAATAGTTCTTTAAATTTGCACTTTATTTTTAAAATCAAATTTACATGATACATCTTCACGATAAAACTTTTGAGCCATTCATTTCTTCAGATGAAATTGATTTTGCAATCAAGAATATTGCTAAGCAAATGGATGATGATTTTTTTGATGAAGTGCCAGTATTTATTGGTGTTTTGAACGGGTCATTTATGGTTTTGTCTGATTTGATGAAACAGTATCGAGGCATGTGCGAAGTGAGTTTTGTGAAAATGGCTTCGTATGAAGGAACATCATCTACAAACGATGTAAAACAATTGATTGGTTTAAATCAAGATTTGGAAGGAAGAACTGTTGTAGTAGTAGAAGATATTGTAGATACCGGTAATACAGTAGAAGAATTAAAAGCGATTTTCAAACAAAAAAAGGTTAAACATTTAAAAATTGCCACACTGTTTTTCAAACCGGAAGCCTATAAAAAAGATATTAAAATTGATTATGTTGGCATTAGAATTCCGAATAAATTCATCGTTGGTTACGGTTTAGATTATGATGGATTAGGAAGGAATTTGGCGGACGTATATCAATTAGCACAATAAAAGAGTTTTAAGTTCTAGTTTCTGGGTTGTAAATTAAAATTAATATAAATCCAATCCGAATAGAACATGCAACATATAACATACAACATATAATTTTTACTAAAATGATTAACATCGTTCTTTTCGGAAAACCAGGTGCAGGAAAAGGCACACAAGCTGAATTTTTAAAAGAAAAATACAATCTGACACATCTTTCAACTGGAGATATTTTCAGATACAATATTAAAAACGACACCGATTTAGGAAAACTTGCCAAGACTTTTATGGATAAAGGCGATTTGGTTCCGGATGAGGTTACTATTCAAATGTTGCAGAGTGAAGTCGATAAAAATCCACAATCTGCCGGTTTTTTATTTGATGGTTTCCCAAGAACTTTAGCACAAGCTGCAGCTTTGGATGCTTTTTTGGAATCAAAAAATCAAAACATAACAGCAACAGTTGCGTTAGAAGCCGATGACAATATTTTAGTACAACGTTTGTTAGAAAGAGGAAAAACCTCAGGAAGACCAGACGATCAAGATGAAGAGAAAATCAGAAATCGTTACGATGAATACAACCAAAAAACGGCGCCGTTGATGGATTATTACAAAGCACAAGGCAAATTTCATTCAGTTGACGGAATTGGTTCAATCGAAGAAGTAACAGAAAGACTGACTAAGGTTTTTGACAAACTATAAATTTATAGTTTTTGGTTTGTAGTTTATAGTTGAATAAACATAAACCATAAATAATAAACTCCAAACCCAATAAATGGAAATACTCATTATACTTTTTTTAATCTTGCTTAACGGCGTTTTCTCTATGTCAGAAATTGCGTTGATTTCGGCACGTAAAAACCGTTTGGAAACTGCAGCTAAAAAAGGAAATACCAATGCCAAAGTAGCTTTGGACTTAGCCAATTCTCCAAATAAATTTCTTTCAACAGTTCAAATCGGAATAACCTTAATCGGAATTTTAACCGGTATCTATTCCGGCGATAAAATAACGAACGATGTGCAAGATTTTGTGGCATCTTTTACACTTTTGAAACCATATTCAGAAAGTATTGGTGTTGGAATAGTGGTGATAATCTTAACTTTTTTCTCTTTAGTTTTAGGAGAATTACTTCCTAAAAGAATTGGACTTAATTATCCTGAAGCTATTGCCAAAGGTGTCGCCGTTCCGATGAAAATGGTGTCTATTATAACAATGCCATTCATTTGGCTGTTAACCATTTCAACCGAAGGAATCTTGAAAGTCCTGAAAATAAAACCAACGGCCGACGGAAAAGTAACGGAGGAAGAAATCAAAGCCATCATAAAGGAAAGTGCTGAAAGTGGCGAAGTACAGGAAATTGAACAAGATATTGTGGAACGCGTTTTTCACATTGGCGACAGAAAAATCAATTCGTTGATGACACACAGAAAATCTATTGTTTATCTTTCACTTGAAGATACTATTGAGGAAATAAAAGCAAAAGTCTTAGGCCAATTACACTCCGTTTATCCTATTTGTAATGAAAATTTAGACGATGTTGAAGGAATAGTATTGTTGAAAGATTTGTTTGCGGGATTTGAAAAAGGACCTTTTGATTTAAAATCGATAACCAAAGATCCTGTTTATTTAATTGAACATACTTCCGCTTATAAAGCATTAGAAAATTTCAAAAAATCAAAAGTGCATTATGCTTTAGTGACTGATGAATATGGAATTTTTCAAGGCATAATTACATTGAATGATATTTTAGAAGCACTAGTTGGAGACGCATCCGATTTTGATGAAGATGAATACCAATTGATATCACGAGAAGACGGGACTTGGTTGGTTGACGGATTATATTCGTTACACGATTTCCTAACTTATTTTGATATGGATGAGTTGACCAACGATTATGAAGTGACAACCGTTAGCGGTTTAATTATGACCGAAATGGGTAAAATTCCAAAAGCAGGTGAAAAATTAATTTGGAACAAATTAGAATTGGAAATAATTGATATGGATGGAGTAAAGGTTGATAAAGTAATAGTGAAAGCAATTAAGGAATAGTTATCGGTTATCGGTTTTCAGTTTTAATACAGCTAAGTTATTGAAAACAGACAACAGACAACGGAAAACAGAAAACAGGAATTATGACAGAAGGAAATTTTGTAGATTACGTTAAAATATATGTTTCTTCTGGAAAAGGGGGGAAGGGATCATCCCATCTACATAGAGAAAAATTTATTGAAAAAGGCGGCCCGGATGGAGGAGATGGTGGTCGTGGTGGTCACGTTATTTTAAAAGGGAACAAAGGTCTTTGGACGTTGTTTCACCTTAAGTTTGCCCGTCATGTAAAAGCAGGTCATGGTGGCGACGGTGGAAGTTCGAGAAGTACGGGACACGATGGCGAAGATATTACGATTGAAGTTCCTTTAGGAACTGTGGTTCGTGATAAAGAAACCGATGAAATCTTGTTTGAAATAACCGAAAATGGTGAAGAAAGAATTTTAGCCAAGGGTGGAAAAGGTGGATTAGGTAACTGGAATTTCAGAAGTTCTACCAATCAAACGCCACGTTATGCTCAACCTGGAATGCCAGCAGAAGAATTGGATGTTGTCTTGGAGTTGAAAGTTTTGGCAGATGTTGGATTAGTAGGTTTTCCTAATGCAGGAAAATCAACTTTGCTTTCTGTATTGACTTCGGCAAAGCCAAAAATTGCCGATTATCCGTTTACAACTTTGAAACCTAATTTGGGGATTGTTGCTTATCGCGAATTTAAATCCTTTATAATTGCTGATATTCCGGGTATTATTGAGGGTGCTGCTGAGGGAAAAGGATTAGGGCATTATTTCTTAAGACATATTGAAAGAAATTCAACGCTTTTATTTTTGGTTCCTGCCGATGCCGATGATATCAAAAAAGAATATGAAATTCTGTTGGACGAATTACGTCGCTATAATCCGGAAATGTTAGACAAAGATAAATTGCTTGTTATTTCTAAATGTGATATGCTTGATGACGAATTAAAAGCCGAACTAAAAACTCAGCTAAAAAAGCAAATCAAAGGAATTCCTTTTATGTTTATTTCATCAGTGGGGCAACAAGGATTGACAGAACTAAAAGACAAACTTTGGGAAATGCTTAATGTCGATACCGAAATGCCCGAGAATAGTCATGGAATATAAAATCGGAATAACATTATAAAAAAGTTATTGTAAAAGGGTAGCTTTTTAATTTCTAAAAAGAAAGTTAAAATTTATAAAATTGATGTAGTTTTTATAATTGTTTGTTAGTCAATTATGTCAAAAAAACTATATTCGCAGCGCTATTATTTTTTTTGTTTTTGTAACAAATGGAAATTATAAAAGATTACTAGCATTTAACCTAATAACCTATAATAATTAATATGAAAAAAATTGTTTTATCTCTGATTGTCGGGATATTATTGATGCCAATGAGCATAAAGGCCGACGAAGGAATGTGGTTCCTAATGTTTATCGAAAGATTAAATCACCGCGATATGCAAAAAATGGGATTACAACTAACGTCTGAAGAAATTTATAGTATCAACAATCACAGTTTGAAAGATGCTATTGTTCAATTCAATGGTGGGTGTACCGCTGAAATCATTTCTAAAGATGGTTTGGTTTTAACTAACCATCACTGCGGTTATGATGCGATTGCAGAACTTTCTACAGCGCAGAAAAACTTATTGAAAGATGGTTTTTGGGCAGAAAACAGAAAAGCAGAAATTAAACCTTCTAGCTTATTTGTTCGTTTCTTCGTTCGTATGGACGATGTTTCAAAAAGAATATTATCAAAAGTAAATCCTTCTATGTCGGAAGCCGATAGAGAAAAAGCAATTAATGCTGAAATCGCTGCTATCGAGAAAGAAAATAATGAAGGTGGAAAGTATACGGTTTCTGTAAGATCTTTTTTCCAAGGGAATGAATATTATTATTTTGTTTATCAAGATTACAAAGACGTTCGTTTAGTAGGTACTCCGCCGGAGAGTATTGGAAAATTCGGTGGTGATACAGACAACTGGGAGTGGCCTCGTCATACAGGTGATTTCTCAATGTTTAGAGTATATGCTGATGCAGCTGGAAATCCAGCAGAATATTCAGAAAATAATGTTCCGTTAAAACCAAAACACTATTTGCCAGTTAATTTAAGCGGGGTAAAAGAAAATGATTTTGCTATGATTTTGGGTTATCCAGGTAGAACTAATCGATGGATGCCAGCTGCTGGTATAGAGCAAAATGTAAAATTTGCATATCCAGCTTGGGTAGAAGGTGCTAAAACTGGAATGGATGGCATGAAAAAATATATGGATCAAAGTGATGCTTTGAACTTAGTATATGCTTCTAAATATGCTTCAACTGCAAACTATTGGAAAAACCGTCAAGGAATGATCGATGCGTTAACTAAGTTTGGAACCTCTAAAACTAAAGCAGCTCAAGAAGCTAAATTTAATACTTGGGCAAACAAACCAGCCAATAAATCAAAGTATGGAAATGTTGTGGCAACTATCAATAAGTATTACGGAATGACTAATGAAAAGTCAAGACATGATAATTATTTGCAACAATTATTCAGAACCAGTTCATTTGGAACTATAAGCAGAACTTTAGGTCGTCAGTTAGAAAACTATACAAAAGCCGATGCTACAAAGCGATTACAAATGGCTCAAGGAATTGAAGAAATGGCCGCTGAGTTTTTTAAAGAAGTTCATATTCCGGCAGAAAAAGATATTTTAACGGCACAACTAAAATTATATGCTACAAAATCAACTGGATATGATATTGCGCCAGCTGTGAAAAAAATTGCTGATGAAAACAATAATGATTTTACAAAATATGTTAATGCAGCTTTTGATTTAAGTGTTTTCACTTCTATGGATAGAATCAAAGCATTCTTAGCTATTCCAAGTCAAGGTCTTTTGGATAACGATCCATTATATTCACTTTCTAATAATATGTTGACTCATTTCAATTCTAAATCAGATGAAATTGCAAAAGCACAAAATGATTATAGTGCTTCATACCGATTATTAGTAGAAGGTCTAAGAGAATCTAAAATAGGAACTATTAAATATCCAGATGCCAATTCAACATTGCGTTTAACTTATGGAAAAGTTCGTTCATTACCTGCTGACAAGCGTAATGACGCAAAAATCAATAACTATACAACACTTGATGGTCAAATTAAAAAGTATAAAAAGGGAGACCAAGAATTTGATTTGCCAATAAAAGTTTTGGAAATGAATAAGAATAAAGACTATGGAAGATTTGCCGATAAAGATGGTTCACTTCATGTAAATTTCTTAACAGATAACGACATTACTGGAGGAAACTCAGGCTCACCAGTTCTTAATGGAAAAGGAGAATTGATTGGTTTGGCATTTGATGGTAATATAGAAGCTATGGCAGGAGATGTTATTTTTGATGCTAAATTACAGAGAACAATTAATGTTGATATTAGATATGTACTTTGGATAATAGAGAAATTTTCGGGAGCAAAACATATTGTAGATGAAATGACATTGGTGAAGTAAATCAATTTTCTAATTCTGAAAAATACAGAGTAATAAATAAAAATCCGTCTAGTTTTTTTCTAGACGGATTTTTTGCATTAAATGTTTTATAAAAAATACTAATAATAAACTACATTTGTTATCTCATAGTTTCTATTTCCATGTAAATGAAAAGGCTATTTCTTACTATTTTTTTGATACCAACTTTGGTTTTCTCACAAACAAATTTTGAGAAAGCAGATAAGTTATTTAATCAAGAAAAATATGCTGCCGCAAAACCCTTTTACGAAAGTGTTTTAAATGATAACCCAACGAATTTAAAAGTTATTGAAAATCTGGGTGATATAGAGATACACTTAAAAAATTGGGATAAAGCTATTTTTTATTATCAATCATTAAAAAAACTAAAACCGTCGGAAGCTAATTACTACTATAAATATGGAGGTGCTTTGGGCTTAAAATCTCAAGCAGGTGGAAAATGGGTAGCCATTCGATTGATTGGCGATATGAAAGAATCTTTTGAAAAAGCCATTTCCTTAAATCCAAAACATATAGAAGCTCGTTGGGCAATGATAGAATATTATCTTCAAGTGCCAGGACTTTTTGGAGGAAGTGAGAAAAAAGCACAACGTTATGTAAATGAATTGATGACATTGTCCCCGGTTGATGGCTATTTGGCAAAAGGTAGAATAGATGAATACTTTGAGCGCTACAAAAGTGCAGAGAGAAATTATATAAAGGCAATAGAAGTTGGTGGTTCAAAAATAACTTATGAACGATTGGCTTCACTCTATAAAGTGAAACTTATGCAACCCGAGAAAGCCATTAAAGTTTTAGAAGAATATAAAGACAGAAATAAATCATAATGAGAACCCATTTCATAGCCATAGGCGGCGCAGCCATGCATAACCTGGCGTTGGCATTACATAACAAAGGATATCAAGTTACAGGAAGCGATGATGCTATATTTGAACCTTCTAAATCAAGATTAGAAAAGAAAGGATTATTGCCAGTTGAATTTGGTTGGTTTCCCGAAAAAATAACAGCTGATATTGAAGCCATAATTCTCGGAATGCATGCTAAAGCAGATAATCCTGAATTGCTGAAAGCCCAAGAATTAGGTCTGAAAATCTATTCGTATCCAGAGTTTTTATACGAACAATCTAAAAATAAAACTCGTGTTGTGATTGGCGGTTCTCACGGAAAAACAACCATCACGTCTATGATTTTGCATGTAATGCATTATCATAATATTGAAGTCGATTATATGGTTGGCGCTCAATTGGAAGGTTTTGACACTATGGTACACTTAACACATGAAAATGATTTTATCGTTTTGGAAGGCGATGAATATTTGTCATCACCAATTGACAGACGACCAAAGTTTCATTTATACCAACCTAATATTGCATTGCTTTCTGGTATTGCATGGGATCATATTAATGTGTTTCCAACTTTTGAAAATTACGTAGAGCAATTTGAAATCTTTGTTAACCAAATTACCAAAGGAGGCATTTTAGTTTATAACGAAGAAGACGAAACCGTAAAAAAAGTAGCCGAAGAAACTACAAATATCATCAGAAGATTACCTTATAAAACACCAAGTTATTCTGTTGAAGACGGTACCACCTTATTAGACACACCAGAAGGTCCAATGCCAATTGAGGTTTTTGGCGCGCATAATCTTAATAATCTGGCTGGTGCTAAATGGATTTGCCAAAACATGGGCGTAGACGAAGCTGATTTCTATGAAGCTATTGCTAGTTTTAAAGGCGCAAGCAAGCGTTTAGAAAAAATAGCTGAAGGCAACGGAAAAGTAGCTTATAAAGATTTTGCACATTCGCCAAGTAAAGTTTCTGCAACGACCAAAGCCGTAAAAGCACAATATCCAAATCGAAAATTAGTAGCTTGTTTGGAGTTGCATACCTATAGTAGTTTGAATGCTGAATTTCTAAAAGAATATGAGGGAGCTCTAGATGCTGCCCATATAGCTGTGGTTTTCTATTCTCCGGATGCTGTAAAAATTAAACAGTTAGAAGAAGTAAGTTATGACCAAATAGCGCAATCTTTCAAACGAGATGATTTGATTATTTATACCAATCCGGCTGAATTTAAAGACTTTCTTTTTAATTACGATTTGAATAATTCGGCTCTTTTATTAATGAGTTCCGGAAATTATGGTGGATTAAATTTTGATGAGGTAAAAAGATTGATTAATTAATAAAAATTCTTACATTTATCATTATTTCTTTAATGATGAGTGAACAAAAATTTTCTATAAAAAATTGGGCAGAAGACGATAAGCCACGCGAAAAACTAATGCTGAAAGGAAAATCGGCTTTGAGCGATGCCGAGTTAGTAGCTATTCTAATTGGTTCAGGTAGCAGAAATGAGAGTGCAGTTAGTTTAAGCAAACGAATATTAGCAAGCGTTGATAACAACTTGAATGCTATAGGAAAATTATCCTTAAAACAATTAATGGAATTCAAAGGAATAGGTGAGGCGAAAGCTATTTCCATTGTTGCGGCTTTAGAATTAGGAAGAAGGCGCAGAGCAGAAGATGTTTTAGAACTTCAGAAGATAACTTCAAGTAAAGCCGTATTCGAAATCATGCAACCTATTATTGGCGAATTGCCTCATGAGGAGTTTTGGGTGTTATATCTCAATAATTCCAATAAAGTAATTCATAAATCACAATTGTCCAAAGGTGGAATAACAGGAACTGTTGTTGATATTAGATTAATTTTTAAAACTGCTTTGGAAAATAGAGCTATTTCTATAATTTTGACACACAATCATCCCTCAGGAAAATTGCAAGCTAGTGATGCCGACAAGGATATTACCAAAAAACTAAAAGTAGCCGGCGAACAATTAGACATTAAAGTCCTTGACCATATTATTATTACTGAAAATGGTTATTTGAGTTTTCAAGACGAGGGCATTTTTTAATATGAAAAACATAACAGATATTTTTTTTGATTTAGATCATACGCTTTGGGATTTTGATAAAAATTCTATTTTGGCATTTGAAAAAATATTTACAGAACGTCATCTAACAATTGATACCAATACCTTTATTGAAATATACGCTCCGATAAATCAAGCCTGCTGGAAATTGTATCAAGTTGATAAAATGACGCATGAAGAGTTGCGTTATGAGCGACTTAAACAATCTTTTGATGCGTTGGGCTATAAGATTTCAGATGATGAAATAGATAAGATCGCTATTGATTATATTGACTTTTTGCCAGATAACAATGAGCTGTTTGATGGTGCAATAGAAGTATTAGAATATTTAACACCAAAGTATAATTTGCATATTATTACTAATGGTTTTGCTGAAGTACAAGTTAGAAAAATGACTAATTCAGGGTTGAAAAATTACTTCAAAACGATTACTAATTCGGAAATGGCAGGTGTTAAAAAACCACATCAAAATATATTCAAACATGCTTTATCTTTGGCTAATGTAAAAAAAGAAAATTCAATTATGATAGGTGATTGTATTGATGCTGATGTGCGTGGAGCTATGGCTTTTGGAATGCAAGCTATATTATTTGATGAAAAAGAAATACATTCTCCAGAAGAAGAAATAATGGTAATTAAACATTTATTAGAATTAAAAAATATATTGTGATGAAGAAAATACTTTTGTTATTGGTTTTATTTTTAACGGCAAATGCTTTTTCGCAAAATGTAAATGATTATGAATATGTAATTGTTCCAGCTAAATTTAGTTTTTTAAAAGTAGATGATAAATATCGTTTAAATACTAACTCAAGGTTACTATTACAGAAATATGGTTTTAAATCTGTTTTCCCATCCGATTCTATGCCATCAGAAATAGCAAATAACAATTGTAAAAAGCTTTATTTTGATTTAGCTGAGGATAATAAATTATTGATAACTAAAATAAAAATTGTTCTCAAAGATTGTAGAGAAAAGGTGTTATTTGAATCTGATTATGGAACAAGTAAGGAAAAAGAACTTGAAATCGCTTATAATAAAGCTTTAAGAGAAGCCGGAAAATCATTTGATAAGTTAAATTATAAGTATAACGACAAAAATAATTCTTCAATTACTCAAGAACCATCCAAAACAATTGTTTCTGAAACAGATTCTGAAACTTTTTATTTTGCCCAACCTATAGCTAATGGTTTTCAGATTGTTGACAATGAGCATAAAGTTATAATGAAATTATATACTACCTCGCAAAAGAATGTTTTTATCGGTTTAAAAGGAAACACAAATGGAGTCGTAATTTCAAAAGAAAATCATTGGTTTTTTGAATATTACGAAAATGGCAAAATGATTTCAGAGCTATTAAATTTGAAATTTTAATAGCCATATTTATCCTTCCACCGATTTTTTAAGAAGTTGCGTAATTCGTTTTCACGAGCATTATTTCCTGGTTTATAGAAAGCCGTATTTTTTATTTCATCAGGTAAGTATTCCTGTTCTGAAAAGTTATTTTCATAGCTGTGAGAATATTGGTATTCCTCGCCATAACCTAATTCCTTCATCAACTTAGTAGGCGCATTTCGTAAATGAATGGGCACTGATAAATCACCCGTTTGCTTAACCATTTGTTGTGCTTCACCGATAGCCATATAACTTGCATTGCTTTTAGCAGAAGTGGCCAAATAAACTGCACATTGACTTAGGATAATTCTGCTTTCGGGATAACCAATAGTTGAAACTGCCTGAAATGTATTGTTCGCCATGATAAATGCAGTTGGATTAGCGTTACCAATATCTTCACTGGATAGAATTAACATTCGGCGTGCAATAAATTTTACATCTTCACCGCCTTCAATCATTCGGGCTAACCAATAGACCGCTCCATTTGGGTCGCTACCTCGGATTGATTTTATAAAAGCTGAAACAATATCGTAATGCTGTTCTCCGGTTTTGTCATAAAGCACAGTATTTTGCTGAACTAATTCAAATACTTTATTATTGGTTATCGTAATTGGACCTTCAGGGCTTGCGTTTACGACCAGTTCAAAAATATTTAATAGTTTGCGTCCATCGCCGCCGGAAAGTCGGAGTAAGGCTTCTGTTTCTTTTAGTTTAATTTTTTTGGAAGCCATAAACGTATCTTCCTTGATTGCTCGTTGTAATAAAGCCAATAAATCGTCCTTAGAAAAGGGATTTAAAACATACACCTGACAACGAGACAAAAGCGCCGGAATAACTTCAAAACTTGGATTTTCTGTTGTTGCGCCAATTAATGTAACCCAACCTTTTTCAACCGCAGCCAAAAGCGAATCCTGTTGCGATTTGCTAAACCGATGAATCTCATCAATAAACAAAATCGGATTTTTTGCGGTGAATAAGCCTCCACTCATTTTGGCTTTGTCAATTACTTCACGAATAGCTGCCACTCCGCTATTTATTGCGCTTATTTCATAAAACGGACGATTACTTTGTCTGGCAATAATTTGTGCCAACGTTGTTTTTCCTGTGCCTGGTGAACCCCAAAAAATCATAGACGGAATTATGCCACGTGCAATTTGTTGTGTCAATGAACCATTTTCTCCAACAAGGTGAAGCTGACTGATATAATCTTCTAAACGTTGTGGTCTTATGCGTTCTGCAAGTGGTGCTTCCATTTTTTAATTTGAAAATGTGGGAATTTGAAGATTTGGCTTCGCTCTATTCGGGCTTTGCTCTCGAGTGAAAATGAATAAAGGATTTCAAACGATTGAAGCACAAATTTAATCATAATAGATTATAATTTTCAAATTATCTCATCTTCAAATTTTCAAATTAATATGACAAATTAGCATTACTTTTATTTTGGTTGTATTTTTGACTAGAGCAAAAAGTATTTTTAATTTTTCCAATGAACGATTATCATCATTTTAAGTTTACACCATCGGTTTGGTTAGTGCCAACATTGTTGCTTATTATGTTATGGTTTGTTTTCTTTTTGGAACATAGTTTCAATATTGATTTGACTTCACACGGAATTTTACCAAGAAACGTTTCAGGTTTGCAGGGTGTTTTTTTTAGCCCGTTTCTTCATGGAAGTTTGAATCATATAGCCAACAATTCCATTCCCTTATTTATTCTGACAACGGCATTAATTTTTTTCTATAGGGATATATCACTAAAGATACTGTTCTATGGCATTTTACTTTCCGGATTGATAAACTGGGTAATTGGCCGAGAATCCTATCATGTAGGTGCAAGTAGTTTGATTTATGTGTTGGTTTCTTTTATTTTTTTTAAAGGGATGATGACACAATATTATCGATTGATGGCTTTGTCAATGGCGGTTGTACTATTTTATGGTGGTATGATATGGTATGTTTTTCCGGATATTGACAAAACGATTTCCTGGGAAGGTCATTTAGCAGGATTGATTACTGGATTTTTCTTTGCGGCTTATTATAAAACACCCGATTATAAAAAAGCCATACAATACAATTGGGAAAAGCCAGATTTTAACCCGGAAGAAGATTCTTTCATGAAGCATTTTGATGAAAACGGAAATTTTGTCAATACGCTAAATGAGGAAGAGAAGGTTGAACAAGATATTTCAAAAGCAACAATCAATTATGTGTATGATTTTAAAGAGAATAAAAATTAAACCATTGAGAAATTATGGTGTAATAAGTCTTAATTTAACTTAATTTCTTAATGGTTAAAAAATGGAAATATTTTATTGTCTTTGACGAACTGCTTCATAAAGAAACGCACCACAAGCTACGGAAACATTAAGCGAACCGATAGTTCCGAACATTGGCAGTTTGGCTTTTTCATCAACTATCTTTAATACTGATGGATTGATTCCTCTGTCTTCACTTCCCATAATAATTGCTATTGGTTCGTTTAGAGAAATATCATAAATACTTTGATCTGTTTTTTCTGTGGCAGCAACAGTTTTTATGCCGCTTCCTTGAAGATGGAAAATAGCGTCTTTGATATGTTCTACTTTGCAGATGGGCACGTTAAATACTGCGCCTGCAGAAGTCTTCACAGTGTCTCCATTTACTGGGGCTGAACCCGCTTTTTGAACAATAATTCCATCAACACCGGTACATTCCGCAGTTCTAATGATAGCACCAAAATTCCGGGCATCACTTATTTGATCAAGAATTAAGAATAATGGAGTTTTTCCGGATTCAAATACTTTTTCAATTAGAGTTTCCAAATCATGAAAGGCAATAGGAGAGATGGTAGCCACTGCGCCCTGATGATTATTTGAAGTTAACCGGTTTAGTTTTTCAACGGGAACATAAGAGAAATTGATGCTTTTTTGTTTCATCACTTTCATTAATTCTTTCATTAAGTCGCCTTGCGTGTCCGATTGAATAAATACTTTATCTATAGCTGCACCGGCTGTTATAGCTTCAATAATGGCTCTTATTCCAAAAATTTGGTTTTCTTTTTCCATGGCGCAAAGATATAAAAAAACCACCAGTGAAAACTGGTGGTTTTGGATGTTCTTATTTTAATTTGTTTTTCTTTTTTAATCTCGCGCTCCTTATTTTATGCGCTTTTTGTTTTCCTTGAAATACAGTTGCACCATCAGGATCAGTGATGGTGTATATTGTGCCAGATTTTACAATAGTATATTCAATTATTGCATTACCATTACCATCATCCAAACCTCCGTCTTGCATTGGGAAGAAATCAGAAAGATCATATGTTTCGTTAAAACTACTTCCTGGTTTTATAAATGTTAAATTAGCTGGAATGTTTACAGTTTCAGAATATCCAGAAGTTGTCCATAAACTAGCATCTAAATAATATGTTCCATCAGCTAAAGTGGATGTTTCTAAAATTAAGCCTTCTGGACAATTAGAGTAACTAAAATCTAATAAATTAAAATCTGAATCGTACAATTCTAAGTCCATATCAAGGGTACAATTGTCAACAGTTTCTGTCCCCGAACTAAAAGTTCCATTCCAGTTTAATCTGATGTTTAAATCATCTGAAACAGCGTTTTGAATAGTGATATCGTAAAATAATTCATTAACAGTTCCGAGTAAAGTTCTGTTGGATATTACTTTTAATTTCAAATGTTCGTCTCCTTCACTAAGGTCATCAAAAATGGTAGTAACGTTTACGCTATATTCAGTCGTATAGGCAGGAATTTCAAAAATATAACCCACGGGTCCACCATTTTCTTCGATAGCTACACAATCAGGATCGTTACTTCTGCATCCTGGAATTACATAATCTTCTTGGTCTGTAGCAGAACTTTCGTCCAACATTACTAATCGGTATTGAATAGGTTTGTTGATGGCTTTGCTTAATTTGAAATTTAATACAGCATCTGTTCCTTCAGTTACTGTGATTGAAGTATCTCCATTAGCAGTTAACTCTGGTTTTTCTTTTTTTCCTAAATTTTCTTCTTCATTACATGCCATAGAAAAAATTCCTATGAAAAGCAATGACACTATAAGATATTTTAAATTTGATATTTTTTTCATGATTAATTTTTTAGAGTTTTGTATAAACAGCTGTAAAATATCTTCTAGTAACTCCAGAAGAGAAACCTCTAATCGAGTAGTGCATCGTAATTGAAACTACTTCTCCTGTAACAGGGTCAAGAGTAACCGATCCGGCATCCTCATCGCCTTCTACAAGATTAGAATAATAATCA
>NZ_JBMOGQ010000042.1:0-16731 GCF_049318325.1 Flavobacterium sp.
CGAAGAAGGCACAAAGCTCACGATGTTCTAATTAATATTCTTTGTGCACTTAGTGGTTAAGAAAAAAATATGTACGAGTTAGAAGAAAAATGGTATTTGTATTTCTTGACTGTCATTCCAGTAATGACAGTTCTTTTCCTGTACATTCAATTCTGGAAAAGAAAGAAACAACGCGAGTTTGGTGATTTGGATTTAATCAAAAAATTAAGTCCAGAAAAATCAGCTTTCAAACCTGCTTTGAAATTTGGAGTAATTTTATTGGCCTTAACGTGTTTAATAATCGGATTGGTTAACCCAAAAATCGGAACCAAATTAGAAACCGTAAAACGCGAAGGAATTGATGTCATTTTTGCAATTGACGTTTCTAAAAGTATGCTAGCTGAAGATGTGGCGCCAAGTCGTTTGGAAAAAAGTAAGCAATTAGTTTCACAGATTATCAATAATTTGGGCAGCGACCGAATCGGAATCATTGCATATTCTGGAAGTGCTTTCCCTGTTTTGCCCATTACTACGGATTATAGTGTTGGAAAAATGTTTTTGCAAACTATGAATCCGGGAATGATATCGGCTCAAGGAACATCTATTGATCAAGCGATAAATCTGGCTATAACCTATATTGACAAAAAAGATAAAACTAACAAACTTTTAATCATCATTACCGATGGCGAAGATCATTCTGATGCTGCAGTCGATGCTGCAGAAGAGGCTAAAAAAGTGGGTTTAAAAATAATGACTGTTGGTGTTGGAACCGAAAAAGGCGAAACTATTCCTTTGAAGAAAAACGGTGTAGTAGAAAGTTTTCAACGTGATCAAAATGGCGAAGTGGTAATCACCAAAAGAAATGCAGAAGTTTTGAGAACCATTGCCAAAAGTGCAGGAGGCGGTTATGTAGACGGCAATTCAACCAAAGAAGTTTTGGATTATGTGAAAAACGCCTTAGATAATATCCAAAAAACTGAATTTGAAAGCACACAAATAGCCGATTTCAAATCGCAGTTTCAATGGTTTTTAGGATTTGGTTTTTTCTTGTTGCTTTTAGATGTTTTCCTTTTGGAGAAAAGAACAAAATGGGTGAAAAAGATGAATTTATTTAATGAGAAAGATAATTAGATAATAGACAGATAGATGATAGACAGAAAAAAATATTTAATACTGACTTCTATATTTTTGATTTCCTTTTTGGCGAAAGCACAAGAAAAGGAAAAGGACAACCATTTGCCAAAAGGAAACGATTCTTTTGCCGAAAAAAAATACGATGATGCAGAAGCGGAATACCGAATTTCAGAATCTAAAAATCCTAAAAAATCAATTGCTTCGTATAATTTAGGAAACGCTATTTACAGACAAAATCAATCGGGAGAGGCTAAATATCATTATGCAAAAGCATTAAAAAACGCTAAAACCAGAGCAGAAAAACACCAGGCTTTCCACAATATCGGCAATACGCTGATGAAAGACAAGGATTATAGTGGCGCTGTTGAAGCCTATAAAAATGCATTGCGAAACAATCCGGCGGATGAAGAGACTCGTTACAATTATGCTTTGGCTAAAAAGATGTTAAAAGAAAATCCCCCGAAAAAAGACGATAAAAAAGACAAAGATAAAAAGGATAAGGACAAAGACAAAAAAGACAAAAAAGACGATAAAAACAAAGACAAAGATAAAAAGGACGACAAGAAAGACGGAAAAGACAAAGACCAAGATAAAAAAGACGGCGATAAGAATAAAGATAACAAAGACAATAAAGATCAAAATCAAGGGCAACCAAAACCGCAGCCCGGGGGAATCTCTAAACAACGATTAGAGAATTTATTGGATGCCGTAAACAATGAAGAGAAAAAAATTCAGGATAAAGTAAATAAAAAAAAGGTACGAGCCAATCCTAAAAAAGCAGAAAAAGATTGGTAAATAAACTTGAAAGTTTGAAAATGAAAAAGATTTTAATTTTATTATTTATTACAAATTCACTTTTTGCTCAAGTACAATTTGAAGCAAAAGTGAGTAAGAATTCATTAGGATTGAACGAACGACTTCGTGTTGATTTTACTATGAATGCTGATGGCGATAATTTTGCGCCGCCAAATTTTGAATCTTGTGGTTTTAAAGTTGTCGGCGGACCAAGTCAATCAGTTAGTCAATCATGGATAAACGGGAAAAGTTCGTTTAATAAATCGTATATATATATTTTGTTGCCTACACAAAAAGGGGCTTTGACTCTTAAACAAGCTTCAATTGAAATCAATGGTCAGATTTATAAAACATCACCCATTAAAATCAATGTAACTAATGCAGTTGAAATTCCAAAAGATCCAAACGAAGCGCCTGCTATTAGCGCTGACGACAACTTGTATTTGGTTGCTGACATTTCTAAAACCAATCCATATATGAACGAACCGATTACTGTAGTTTACAAATTGTATTTCAGTTACAACATCGGAATTACTAATTGGCGCGAGTTAAACAAACCAAAATACAATGATTTTTGGAGTCAAAATATTGATATCAAACAATTGGTTGCTCAAGACGGAATATTCAAAGGCGAACGTTATCGATATGTTGTGCTGCGAAAAACAGTTTTATATCCACAAAAATCAGGTAAACTTGAAATTGAACCACTTTCATTGGATATTGATTGCCAGGTGCCAACGAATAGAAGAAACTTTTGGGGACAAGCTTTAATGACCGAAGACAGTAAACGCGTTTCTGCAGGAAGCAAAGTGATCAACGTAAAAGCATTACCTGAAAAAGGAAAACCTGAAGATTTTAGCGGAGCTGTTGGCCGAATGGATTTCAGAGTAAAACCATCCAAAACACTATTGAAAAATGGAGAATCTTTGGATTTAGATATTAGCGTAGTTGGAACCGGAAACCTTAAATTGTTTACATTGCCAAAACCGGTAGTACCTGCTGCTTTAGAAATGTATGATCCTGTTCACGACGAAAATGTATCAACTCCACTAACCGGAATGACAGGAAGAATTTCGGATAAATACACGATAATTCCACAATACAAAGGTAATTACCAAATCAAACCAATGCGTTTTACATACTTTGATTTGGGTTCCAATAGTTATAAAACTATCACTTCTCAACCGATAACAATCAATGTATTAGATGGTCCAAATGTGGCAAGTTCAGGAAAAACAAATCCAAATGATGTGGCCAAAACCAAATTCGAAGCGGCCAAATCGTTTGCCTATATCAAACAAAAAACATCCTTGCAACCAGTGAAAAAAGACGACTTTCTGGGTTCGGGATTATTTTATTCCTTAATAATGTTACCATTTTTAGCGATTCCGTTTCTGATTGTCGGAAGAAAGAAAAAAGAAGCAATGGACAATGATGTTGTGGGTAACAAAATCAAAAAATCGACTGCTTTGGCTAAGAAATATTTGGGAGATGCGAAGAAACAGTTGGGCAACAAAGAAGCGTTTTATATTGCACTTGAAAAAGCAATGCACAATTTCCTAAAAGCCAAACTGAACATTGAAACTTCGGAAATGAGTAAAGAGAAAATAACCGAACTTTTGCTCTCGCGAAAAGCAAATTCGGAAACGGTTTCTGAGTTTATTCATCTGACTGAAAATTGTGAATTGGCGAGATATGCTTATTCTTCTGAATCGGCAATCCAAAACGATTATGACAAAGCCGTAGTTATTATTTCTGAACTTGAAAAGCAATTAAAATAATTAAGAATGGATAATTGACAATTAATAATGAAAAAAATATTCTACATATTACTTTTAATTTTTCAGATTTCATTGGCTCAAACTGGTTTTGAACAAGGAAACAAATTCTATGAAAAAGAAAATTATCTAGCTGCCATTTCGAGTTATGAAAGTGTTTCAAACTCAGGGAAACAATCGGCTGAATTGTATTTTAATTTAGGGAATTGCTATTACAAACTGCACAAAGTAGCGCCGGCGATTTACAATTATGAAAAAGCTTTATTGCTTAGCCCAAACGATACAGAAATAAAAACCAACTTAGAATTTGCCCGAAAAATGGCCATTGACGACATCAAAGTCATTCCGAAAGTAGGCTTCAGCAAATTGATTCAGGACTTCACTGCAAAATATTATTACGATACTTGGGCATGGATTGATGTGGCTTTTGCATTCTTATTTTTACTTTTTTTTGTGGGTTATTACTTTTCGCATTCAACCGTCTTGAAACGCGTTTTCTTTTTTGGAATGTTTTTTTGGCTATTGGGAATAGGCCTAAGTACCGCTTCTGGTTTTTATGAAAAAGGACGCATGGATAGTGAAAGACCAGCTATTGTTTTTGCTGAGACAGCATCCGTAAAAAGCGAACCAAAAATTTCGGCAACTGATGCTTTTGTTCTCCATGAAGGAACAAAAGTTTATATCTTAGAAAGCATTGCCAACTGGAAAAAAGTAGAACTTACCGACGAAACTACGGGCTGGATTGAAGAGAGCGCAGTTAAGGAAATCAAAAATTAGCCTGCCTGCGTGATCATTTAGCAGTAGGACTTGGTAGTTATATTGGTTTTCAATAGCTATCTTTGCAATCTTAATTTAGTATTATAGATAATACAGTCTATTCTCTATCATCTATTTTCTATTCTCCAAATTCAAAAAATGTCAAGAGACGAACAATTAAAAAACCGCTGGGACAAAATCGTTCAAATCCTTTCCGATCAGTTTGCTGAAGGAGACATTCTGGATTTAGATGCTATCATATACTTAATTGGAGTGCAGGAATTAGGACAATTCAAGCAGCCTTTCAAAAAAGATGAAAAAGTAAATCTGATGCACATCGCCATTTGCCGTTTGCTCGAACCTTATGGTTTCTACGAATTTGATTTTGTAGATAAAGACGGTTGGCCTCATTATAAAATTAAAGAAGAATTACCACCATTGAAAGCCGGAGAACAATCGGTTTTGATGAAAGAAGCCATTGTGAATTATTTTCAGGAAAAAGAGGTTATTGAGTAATTAGTGACTAGTAATTAGCAAAAAACCATATCTTAAAATTTGGCAGACAAATCACTATTCACTCTTTACTGATCACTAAAAAAAACCTAAATTTGCACCTTCAACGACAGAACGATGATAGACAAGATTAAAGAATATATTGCCGAAGCCAATGCGTTTCAAACCAACAATAAGGAAACTTTAGAACAATTTCGAATCAAATATTTAGGAAGCAAAGGCTTGCTTAAAGATTTGTTTTCCGAATTCAAAAACGTGCCCAACGACCAAAAAAAGGAATTTGGACAAGTTATCAATACGCTTAAAACAACATGCGAAGACAAAATAAAAACCATACAAGAAGCTTTAGAAAGTAAAGAAGAAAATGTTGGTATTTATGGCGATTTGACAAGACCCGCTGAACCAGTTGTTATTGGTTCACGTCATCCAATTTCAATAGTTAAAAATCAAATTATTGATATATTCTCTACTATTGGCTTCAATGTTTCCGAAGGTCCGGAAATTGAAGACGACTGGCACAACTTTACGGCCTTAAATTTACCTGAATATCATCCGGCTAGAGATATGCAGGACACATTTTTCATCCAAACCAATCCGGATGTTTTGTTGAGAACACATACTTCATCGGTTCAGGTGCGTTATATGGAAAACAACAAGCCACCAATCCGTACAATTTCTCCTGGAAGAGTTTTTAGAAATGAAGCCGTTTCTTCGCGCTCACATTGTATTTTCCACCAAGTGGAAGGATTATATATAGACAAAGAGGTTTCGTTTTCCGATTTGAAACAGACGCTTTTATACTTCACCAAAGAAATGTTTGGCAAGTCAAAAATACGTTTGAGACCAAGTTATTTCCCGTTTACAGAACCAAGTGCCGAAGTTGATATTTATTGGGGTTTAAAAACCGAAACCGATTACAGAATCACCAAAGGAACTGGCTGGTTAGAAATTATGGGTTGCGGAATGGTTGATCCAAATGTTTTGAAAAACTGCGGCATCAATCCGGATGAATATAACGGTTTCGCATTTGGAATGGGAATTGAGCGTATTGCAATGTTGTTATACCAAATTGGCGACATCAGAATGTTCTATGAAAACGATGTGCGTTTCTTAGAGCAGTTTAAATCGAGTATATAAATAAAGTCAAAAGGCATAAGCTTATCCCTTATTTCTTATCCCTATTCCCTTAAAATGAAATCAGACATCACGATTCCAAAAGTAGAAAACGTTTTTCTTGCTGCCATTCAAGAATGGAGCGATGACTTTATGGAAAACATTTGGAATGTTTATTTAGTCAACGATTCTGACTTTGATTTAGACAGTGTAATGGTCGTTTCTAAAGCTTTTGGCACTATTGATGGGGAAATGAAAAAAACGTCGCTCTTGCGTCATGCATTTATGCAAGTTCCTTCGGTTTCCGTGGTAAAAATAGAAATGGTCGAAAAAAGTGTTTTACGACTCAACAATGAGTTTATGGTGACATACTTCATAGGAAGTACACTTTATGACAAAAAATTTATCTTCAAAGCGCAAAGCATTACTCCAGATTATGTTGAAGAAGTACCTATTTTGTTCGTGGATGGAGTTATTGTTAGGTAATTATTTTATTATTCATTTTTCCGTTTTTCTTTCCAATTGTAATATCCGATTACAACTATTCCACCTAAAAGGAAAACGAGAAGACTAATTAAAAATTTAAACGTGAAAAAAGCTTCCGAAAAAGAGTTTTTATACCAGTCAATTATCCCTAAAACTATGGGTAATAATAGTCCAAATGGCAAACCAGATTTAATTTGATATTTCCATCTTTCGTTCATATTAATCTAGTTTTTCCGTGAGTTTTTTAAACACCGCTTTAGCTTCTTTTCCCTCATACAAAATTTGATAAACAGCATCAATAATTGGCGTATTCGCTTTATATTCTTGGTTTAATTTGTATGCACTTTTCACAGCATAATAGCCTTCAGCAACCATTGACATTTCCATCATGGCGGATTTTACGGTATAACCTTTCCCAATCATGTTACCGAACATTCTATTTCTTGAAAATACCGAATAACCAGTAACTAATAAATCGCCCAAATAAGCCGAGTCATTAATATTTCGTTTCATGTTATGTACTTTCCTGATGAATTTTTTCATCTCGCGAATCGAATTACTCATTATAACCGATTGGAAGTTATCACCATAACCCAAACCATGAGCAATTCCAGCTGCAATAGCATAAATATTTTTTAGCATGGCAGCATATTCAGTACCGATAATATCGTCCGAAATTTTAGTCTTAATATAATTTCCGGAAAGACCTTTGGCAACAACTTTAGCTTTATTTGAATCGCCACAAGCAATCGTCAAATATGAAAGTCGTTCCAGCGCCACTTCTTCTGCGTGACATGGACCAGTAATTACGCCAATATTTTCAAAAGGAATATCATATTTTTTATGAAAATGTTCGCCAACTATCAAGAACGTTTCGGGAACAATACCTTTTATAGCAGAAAAAATAACCTTGTCTTTCAAACTTACCGTTAATTTTTCCAATTCAGTACTCAAGAAAGCCGATGGAATAGCAAAAATGATGTAATCTGCATAAGCTACCGCTTCGTTTATATCCGAAGTTAATCTGAGTTTTTTGGTATCAAACTCAATGGAACTTAAATAATTTGGATTGTGTTTTTGGGTTTTTAAATGATGAATTGCCGAGTCATTTCGCATGTACCAGGCAATTTCGTCAAGATTAACACAAAGCATTTTTGCAATGGCTGTAGCCCAGCTTCCGCCGCCAATTACTGCAAATTTTAGAGATTTATTCATGAAGAAAAACATTAATATCAATCAAAAATACTCATTTTAAAATGATATTTTAGAAAAAAACTACTTCTTATAAAAAGCACTACTGTCAATATACTCCCAAACTTTTTTTGGTAACATTGGCGCTACATTCTTTTTGTTTTTAATGTTTTCACGAATAAATGTAGACGAAAGTTCAATTACCGGTGCCCCAACTCTATGGATTTTAGCGTGATTTATAAACTGCTCGTCAATCTCACCTGAGTTTACTCTTGGATATACATAAATGTGATGATTTTCCAAAATCACTTCATAGTTTTTCCATTTGTGTAACGAGTTCAGATTGTCTTCACCCATGATAAGAGCAAACTCATGCTTCGGATATTTTTCTCCTAAGTGCGCCAATGTATTTACTGTATAATTGGGCTGAGGTAATTTGAATTCGATATCGCAAGGTTTAATTTTGGTGAAATCTTCGGTTGCCAAAGTTACCATGTGCAAGCGCTGGTAATCATCGAGTAAACTAGTCTTTTGTTTGTGTGGATTATGCGGTGTAACGACCATCCAGATCTGATCTAAATCGGAATGCTCAGCCATATAATTGGCAATAATCAAGTGTCCAATATGGATGGGGTTAAAAGTGCCGAAATATAATCCTATTTTCATAAATTAGGCATTAGCTATACTATTGGCTTTTGGCAAATGGCTTATTTTATAAATTCTTTAACCAACTCATACGCTTCCTTCTTCGCCACATCTAAATCATAATTTTTGATTATTGTATCGAATTGTGGAGCAGTTGCTAATTCTACGTGTGCTTTAGCAATACGCATATTGATTTTGTCTTCACTTTCTGTAGAACGTTCCTTTAAGCGGCGTTTAAGTTCGTCAACGCTAGGAGGTTTTACAAAAACTGCTAAAGTTTCCGTTGGAAATTTATGCTTGATTCTTAAACCACCGGATACATCAATATCGAAAATTACATTTTTGCCTTTTGCCCAAATGCGCTCCACCTCACTTTTTAATGTACCATAAAAATTATCTCGATACACTTCTTCCCATTCAATAAAATCTTCAGCCTTAATATGTTTTTTAAACTCTGCAATCGAAATGAAATAATAGTCTTTTCCATCTACCTCTTCACCTCGAAGTTCGCGTGTAGCTGCAGAAATAGAAAATTCCAAATTCAACTCAGGTTGTGCTAATAAATGTCTTACTATGGTGGTTTTTCCCGAACCCGAGGGCGCTGAGAATACTAATAATTTTCCTTTGTTCATTTTACGCTGAATTTATTTCAGTATCTGTATTGTCTATTTTCTTTATAGCACATTCAAAACCTGCTCCTTAATTTTCTCCAACTCATCTTTCATCATCACAACTAATTTTTGCATTTCGGTATGATTGGATTTTGAACCCATAGTATTAATTTCCCTCCCCATTTCCTGGGTAATGAAACCAAGTTTTCTTCCGTTGGCTTCGGTTCCTGCAATAGTTTCAATGAAATAATTTAAATGGTTTTCCAAACGCACTTTCTCTTCTGTGATGTCGTATTTTTCAAGATAAAAAATCAACTCTTGTTCAAAACGATTTTCATCTACGTTTTCTTTTAATTCATCCAAAGCGTTACGCAATCTGGTTTTTACAGTTTCTACACGTTCGGCATCATAGGATACTGCATTGTTCATTAACGTCATGATATTGGCAATGCGATGGAGAAATTCTCTTTCTAATGAAACACCTTCGTCTTTTCTGAATTGTGCAATATTTTCAAGCGCTTCATCAATTACAGCTTGTATTTTCTTCCATTCATTTTCATCAATTTCTTCACGCTCAGTTTTTAGGGCATCTGGCATTCTAACTGCCATTTTCATTAATTCGGTTTCATCAGCATTCGGAATCACCGCTTTCATTTGGTTGATATAACCTCTGACAATCGGCACGTTGATTTTTGACGAAGTTTCTTCTCCGGTAGCTTCTATATACAATGAAAAATCAATTTTTCCTCGCTCCAATCGCGCCGAAATTTGATTGCGTAAACCTAATTCCATTTCTCTAAAAACAGAAGGCATTCTGGTATTTAAATCTAACCCTTTTGAGTTTAGCGATTTGATTTCTACAGTAATTTTTTTGGTTGGTAATTGCAAAGTTGCTTTCCCAAATCCTGTCATTGATTGTATCATTGGTGTTTTTTAATAGACTTCAAATATAATTAAAAGTTTGCAGTCATAGTAGCAGTTTACAGTTTTATGCTGTCACTGATTACTGTGACTGAGACTTCTTTTTTTGTGTTACCAAATACACCCCGACGAAAATCAAAACAGCTGAAACAATTTTAACAAAAGTCAATTCGTCTTTTCCAACACTTATGGCAAAAATAGTTGCGAAAAGCGGTTGCATATAAATAAAAACTGAAACAGTCGTTGGCTTTAATTCCCGCATAGAAACGAGATTAAACAAATACGTGAAAAAGGTTGTAAATAGCACAACAAAAACAATTTCCCATAAAATATAAATCGGAATTGTTGCCCATTGAATTTCCTGATATTCACTCCAACCAAAAGGCAAAACCATCAACAAACCAAAAGTGTAAATCCATTTCACAAACGTAAATGCATTGTATTTATCCATTAGTTTTTTAACAAGAATCAAATAAAAAGCATAGGAAACTGCATTGATAAAAACCAATAAATTTCCCAACAAAGCATTCGAAGCATTGCCGATTGATTTTCCATATAAAATAAGAAAGCCCGTTCCGAAAAGTCCCAACAAAATTCCAAAAATCTTTCGCTTTATCATTTTCTCTTTCATGATAATGGCAGACAAAATCAATACAATAATTGGTGTTGTTACCATAATCACCGCAGCTGAAATGGGCGAAGTAAAACCCAATCCTTTGAAAAAAGTAAGCATATTAAGAGCCACGCCAAAAAAAGCAGCTGCTATAATTCTAGGAAAATCTTTATGCTGTATTTTCTCTGTTGGTCCAAAAAAGGAAATCAACCAAAACAAAATAGTGGCACCAAAAACACGAAGCAAAATAAATCCAAACGGTTTGATGTAAGTTGGCATGACATCTTTGGCAATTGTAAACGAAACGCCATAAATCAGTGACACCATCGTGGCGGCAATTAATGCCCAATTTCTTTTTGACATTAAGAAAGTGCTTTTATAACTTCAATTATATTTTTCTGACCGTTACCAATAAATATTTTGTCATCGATAATGAAAACAGGGCGGCTTAAAAACGTATAATGTTCCAAAATGTACTTTTTAAAATCTTCTTCGGTCAACGATCTGTTTTTCAAATCCATTGACTTATAAAGTTGTGCTTTTTTGCTGAACAAAGCTTCATAGCTCCCAGAAAGTGAATGCATTTCTTCTAATGCTTCCACGGTAATTGGGTTTTGACGAATATCGTGAAATTCTAATTTGTCAGTGTTAGGAAGGGATTTTATAATTTTCCTGCAAGTGTCACAAGAAGCGAGATAGTATATTTTATTAGTCATAAAATTTCTTTTTTACAAAGGAAAATGATTTGAAACTTATAATCTGTATTTTTGATGAAAATTTATAATATTCAATCAAGATGAAATTTAATACTAAAGTAATACATGGCAATCAACACCATGAAGAAGTAACAGGAGCCGTAATGCCACCTGTATTTCAAACCTCAACTTATGCTCAAACTTCACCTGGAAAACCTGTTGGAGATTACGAATATTCAAGAGCGGCAAACCCAACACGTCAGGCATTAGAAGATGCTTTAGCTTCTATAGAAAATGGCGCTCGTGGTTTAGCATTCGCTTCAGGATTAGCGGCAACTGATTGTTTACTTCGTATGTTCAAAGCTGGTGACGAAGTTATTGCTATGGACGATTTATATGGCGGAACTTATCGCTTATTCACTCGTTTGTATAAAGAAAGTGGCATCATATTCCATTTTGTGGATATGAATGATTTTGAAAAATTCCAATCATTGATTAATGAAAATACCAAGTTGGTTTGGGTTGAAACACCAACAAATCCGTTGATGAAATTAGCAGACATTCAGGAAATTGCTAAAATTACCAAAGCAAAAAATATTCTTTTTGCTGTCGACAATACGTTTGCTACACCTTATCTACAAAAACCATTGGATTTAGGTGCTGATATAGTGATGCACTCGGCAACAAAATACCTTGGCGGACATTCAGACGTTATTGCGGGAGCTTTGATTATAAAAGACAAAGCCTTAGGTGATGAATTACATTTCAAGCAATTTGCCACTGGAGCAACACTTGGACCAATGGATAGCTTCTTAGTTTTACGCGGAATAAAAACATTGCATTTACGCGTGCAACGTCATTGTGAAAATGGTGAAAAAGTAGCAGCTTTTTTAAGCAATCATCCCGATGTGGATACTGTGTATTATCCAGGATTACCAAGTCATCCGTTTCATGAAATTGCAAAAAAACAAATGAGTGGTTTTGGTGGAATGGTTTCATTTACCTTTAAATCAGGGAAAAAAGAAGACGCGATTGCTTTCCTTGAAAAACTTAAAGTATTCACTTTAGCAGAATCACTAGGTGGTGTGGAAAGTTTGGCAAATCATCCTGCATTGATGACACATGCTTCTATACCGGAAGACAAACGAAAAGAAATAGGAATTACTGATGACTTAGTTCGATTAAGTACTGGCGTTGAAGATATTGATGATTTATTGGCAGATTTAGAACAGGCGTTTAGGTAATAAAATTTAAAATTTATTCTAAATCAAAAAACTGACGGACTATTTGCTCTTTTTATAAAGCGGTACAGCAGAACATGCTTCGCCATACATAATACTTTTAGCAAAAGGTTGCAGTTTTTGAATCGCCATGATATAAGCACTTTCGGGAACCGGTTTTTTAGAACATCCTTTTAAAATAATCGGCTTATCTTGGTATTTTGAGTAATCTAATGTTAGAAGGATTTCTTGGTAAAGTGAAGTTTCTAAATCGGTAAGGTTTCCAACAACCACTTTTTTGGCAAAAGGCGAAAGATAAACTGTGACCAAAATGCTCGCCCAAGCCGGAATAATGGCATCCGTAGAACAATAAATAGCCACAAAATGATTTTGATATTGAGACCAATCATGGTTTTTCAATGCTTCGCGAAAATCTTTTTCTTTTAAGAGAAAACCATCCAAAAGCCATTGTGAAATATCTAATTGCGTTCGTATCCCGCTTGGATAATAATCTTCCAAATCGAATACTTCGAGCAAGGAGTTGGCAACTTTATTTACAATTTCGTCCATTTTACTTTACAGTTGCAGTCGCAGTATTTAAAAACTGGGACTGAGACTAAATACTATTTAAAGCATTCCTAATTCTAACTTAGCTTCTTCGCTCATTAAATCTTTACTCCATGGCGGATCAAAAGTAATTTCTACTTCACACGATTTAACGGTGTCTATTTTTTGGATTTTTTCTTCTACTTCACGAGGCAAGGTTTCTGCTACTGGACAATTTGGAGAAGTCAATGTCATCAATACTTTTACTTCGTTGTCTTCGTTAATCATAACATCGTAGATTAATCCCAATTCATAGATGTCAACAGGAATTTCTGGGTCGTAAATGCCTTTTAGCATTTTCACAACATTTTCTCCTAAATTGATTTCGTCTTTAAATTCTTCCATGTCTTATTAATTTTTTGCATTGAATGCCAGAGCATACATTTTTATTTTTTTTACCATCGAAACCAAACCATTGGCTCGTGTGGGCGATAAGTGTTCTTTTAATCCAATTTTATCGATAAAATCGGTATTGGCTTCCAAAATATCTGCTGCTTTTTGATTGGAAAAAGCCCGAATCAAAATAGCGATAATTCCTTTGGTTAATATTGCATCGCTATCGGCAGTGAAAACTACTTTTTCTCCATTTTGGTCTGCATGAACCCAAACTTTCGACTGACAGCCTTTGATAATGTTATCTTCCGTTTTGAATTGTTCATCAATCAACGGCAATGACTTCCCTAAATCGATAATGTATTCGTAGCGTTGAATCCAATCGTCAAACATTGAAAACTCGTCAACGATTTCGTCTTGTATTTCTTGTATTGTCATTCTTTTTCTTTAGCTAATGAAACTATTTTGTTGACTAATTTTTCAATTTCGGCTGGCGGAAATTCATGATCAAAATCGGTTGTTTCATAGTTTTTGTCCTGATAACGTACTTTTAAATTGGCAATTGCAGCTCCATCATAAAATCTTTTTTGAGTTGGATCTTTTAAATTTGGTATTTTTTCCAAATCAATCTTTTCAAAATAACTAATAATTTCTTTCCAGTCTTTATCAGAAATGGCTATTTCTTCCGGAAATTTTTCTCCATTTCTATCTCTTGAAATAGTAGCTTTTTGATTGATAACAACAATTTTTTGGAAAAACCCGCGTGTCGATGCAGTATATTGCAATGTACTATTGGCAATGTCATTTTGGGCTTGATTACTACAACTTTTCACAAGGAAAACGGACAGTAAAATTATGGTAATTGCTTTCATATTTTATGTTTTAAGATAACATCATTTGTGCTTTTTTCAATGCTTCAATCATCAAATCTATTTCTTCTTTAGTATTGTAAAAAGCGAAACTTGCTCTAATTGTTCCTGGTATTTTATAAAAATCCATAATTGGTTGTGCGCAATGATGCCCGGTTCGGACTGCAATTCCCAATTTATCGATAATCGTACCAATGTCATAAGGATGAATACCATCAATATTAAACGAAATTACAGAAGTTTTTTCTTTTGCCGTGCCATAAATTTTTAAACCTACTATTTGTAACAGTTTTTCAGTGGCGTATTCTAGCAGTTCGTTTTCATATTTTGCAATATTGTCAAAACCTATTTCATTCAAATAATCAATGGCTGTTCCAAGCACAATTCCGCCTTCAATATTTGGTGTTCCTGCTTCAAATTTATGTGGCAAATCAGCATAGGTTGTCTTTTCAAAAGAAACCGTGGCAATCATTTCACCTCCGCCTTGATAAGGTGGCAATTTGCGAAGCCACTCTTCTTTACCATATAGAATTCCAATGCCAGTTGGGCCACATGTTTTATGTCCAGAAAACACATAAAAATCACAGTCTAAAGCCTGAACATCTGGTTTTAAATGTGGAACGGCCTGTGCGCCATCAATTAAAATTGCAGCTCCAACTTCATGTGCTTTATCAATCATGTATTTAATAGGATTGATTGTTCCCAAAGCATTTGAAATATGATTTACAGTGACTAATTTCGTTTTATCCGAGAGCAGTTTATCGTATTCAGATATTACTAATTCCCCGTTTTCATTCATTGGAATAACTCGTAATGTTGCTCCGGTTTTTTCGCAAAGCATTTGCCAAGGTACAATGTTACTGTGATGTTCTAATGCTGAAACCAAAACCTCATCGCCCGCTTTTAATAGTGATGCAAATCCGTTTGCAACAGCATTAATTGCGTGAGTTGTTCCTGAAGTAAATAGCACTTCGTAGGCATTTTTGGCATTAATATGCTTCTGAATTTTACCACGCGATTCTTCGTATGCATCCGTTGCTAATTGGCTTAACGTATGTACACCTCGATGAATATTAGCATTGATTTCCTTATAATATTTTGAAATCGCATTAATCACAACTTGTGGCTTTTGAGAAGTTGCTCCGTTATCAAAATAGACTAGTGGTTTGCCATTGACTTGTTGTGAAAGTATTGGAAAATCAGCCCTAATTTTTTGTATGTCTAACATTTCTTTATTTAGAAAAATTCTAAATACAAAAGTAGCTAAAATGGATTTGTAATTTGCTAAACAAATATTAATATTTTGTGTTAATTAATCATATAAGTCATATAAGAAAATAGAAGCTCAAATGAACTTAAATGACTTATATGGTTCAAATTTTATAAATTGCTTGAAAATTAATTTTTATGAAAAAATTTCTCAAAATCTTTGCGTTTGTATTGCTAATTGTATTGGTTTATTTGCGTATTGAAATATATCCGCAACTCGATTTGATTTCGGGGTTTTCAGCCAAAAGTGTGGCGTCTGGACACTTTATCGATAATCGTTCGCTAGAAACCATTCAGCAAGGCGACAATGATATTGATAAAATAGATTGGGCAACCAATACAATAGACATTAAACAAAAATTTGTGACTTCTAGTGTTTATGGTTTAAAAACTCGAAAAGCGATTTACCGTCAAGGATTAGGAGCAACATTAATCAATGATGATTATGATGCTACAAAACCATATGAAGTTCCGAAAAGAAATTTTGTTAAAAAAAACTTGTCATTTCCTTATGGAGAAAAAGAACAAAATGATACTGTTTTTTCGAACATTGACTATGCTAAACTAACTACAGCTATTGAAAATGCTTTCGATAAAAAAGGTGAAAAAAATAAACGCACTCGTTCTGTAATCGTAATTTATAAAGACAAAATTATAGCCGAAAAATATGCAAATGGATTTAATAAAAACTCGAAACTTTTAGGCTGGTCGATGACAAAAAGTATAACTGCGACGTATTTTGGAATTCTTCAAAAACAAGGCAAAATTAATATTATGAAACCTGCGCCAATAGCAGAATGGGCAACTGATGAACGTTCAAAAATCACTATTAACGATTTGCTACATATGAATTCTGGACTCGAGTGGGAAGAAAATTATGGTAAAATATCCGATGTAACAAAAATGCTTTTTATTGCAGAAGACATGACCCAACCCCAAATTGTTAAACCACTTGTTGGAAAACCTAACAACTCATGGAATTACTCTTCAGGAACGACTAATCTATTGAGTGGCATTTTACGAAAACAATTCAAAACACATCAAGAGTATTTAGATTTTTGGTACACTTCTTTGATAGATAAAATTGGAATGAACTCTATGGTTGTAGAAACCGATATGGCTGGCAATTTTGTGGGGTCATCCTATAGCTGGGCAACTACACGAGATTGGGCTAAGTTAGGGTTGCTCTATTTGCACAACGGCA